>JBBRVJ010000036.1:0-23732 GCA_038246975.1 Rhodobacterales bacterium
GATTGGCTGCAATGCGAATGGTGGGACTGGCAGGTCCATACCGCCAATCTGACCGAACAATATGCCCAGATCGCCGTGGTCGGCCCCAACGCGCGCAAGTGCCTTGAGGCGTTGGGCGGCATGGATGTGTCGCGCGAGGCGCTGCCGTTCATGGGGTGGGCCGATGGCACGCTGGGCGGGTTCCCGTGCCGGGTCTATCGCATCAGTTTTTCGGGCGAGTTGTCGTATGAAATTGCGGTTCCGGCCAGTCAGGGGGCCGCGTTCTGGGCAGCGTGCCATCAGGCAGGGGCTTCGCTGGGCGCGATGCCTTACGGGACCGAGGCGCTGCATGTGATGCGGGCCGAGAAGGGCTTCATCATGATCGGCGATGAAACGGATGGGACGGTCATTCCGCAAGACCTGGGGCTGTCCTGGGCGGTGTCGAAAAAGAAGGCGGACTTTCTGGGCAAACGCGGGCAGGAGCGCAGCTTTCTGGCCAGTGCGGACCGCTGGCAACTGGTCGGGTTCGAGACGCTGGACGGGGCGGTGATCCCGGACGGGGCCTATGTGATCGCCGACGGGGTGAACGCCAACGGGCAGCGCCATACCCAAGGGCGCGTCACGTCGACCTATCACTCGCCGACGCTCAATCGGGGCATCGCGATGGGGCTGCTGCGCCATGGGCCCGCGCGGATGGGCGAGGTGGTGGAGTTCAACACCGTGACGGGGGCGACGGTGAAGGCCAAGGTCGTGGACCCGGTGTTCCACGACAAGGACGGGAGCAAGCAGAATGTCTGATCCGGTGGCCGCCGCAGGCGGGGCAGCGTTCGACGGCTTTGCCCGCGTGACCGAAATCGGGCCGCTGGGCATGATCACCCTGCGCGCCCTGCCCGATGCGGCCGGGCTGGCCGAAGCGATTGGCGGAGTGGCAGGCACCGCTGTTCCGGTGCAGCGGCAGATTTTGCACGAAGGAAATCGCGCGGCGGCCTGGATGAGCCCGGATGAATATCTGTTGATCCTGCCTTATGGCGAGACGGATGCTGCACTGGCAATGATTGCCGGGGCAATGGGGGCGTCGCACCATCTGGCGGTCACAGTTTCCGATGCGCGCGCGGTACTCCGGGTAACCGGCGCGCGGGCGGACGAGGTGATCGCCAAGATCGCCCCGGTCGATCTGAACGCCTTGCCGTTGGGCGAAATGCGCCGCACGCGGGCTGCGCAGGTTGCAGCGGCGTTCTGGCGCGAGGCGGACGGGTTCACGCTGGTCTGCTTTCGATCGGTCGCGCGGTATGTGTTTGATCTGCTGTCCCATTCGGCGCGGTAAGGCTGGGGCGAAGTCATTTTCGTGTCGCATGACCGAGGTTGTGTCGGTTGCAACGCGTCGCCCAACGGTGGGTCGCCGATCACAGCGCGGCATGGCGAGCAAACTTGACGTTTTGAAGGCGGACCGAATGGCTGTGGCGTCGCTGGCGGCATCGGGTTCGGCGGGGCCGGACGATCCGTGCTGACTGTTTCCATAACGCCGACCGGCCAGAACGTTGGCCGAACCCGGTGGCTGCAAGGTCCGGCTTACCGTGTGGGGCAGTTGCAAGCCGGGCCGGATCCGATCCTTAGGGGTGGCGGCGCGGGTCAGAGTCAGGTCTCGGGTCGCACGCGCGCCAACCATGCGGGGATTGTCGGGAACCGCCCTATTATCCGGTGCGTTTTGCCCAAGGCCCCTTGACCTTGCCGATGCCGGGTCTGTTATACAGGGGGTAAGCCCCACCTCTGAAAGGAGCCTTTCATGGCCTTTACCCTTCCTGATCTGCCTTATGCACATGACGCGCTGGCAGCCCTTGGCATGTCGAAAGAGACGTTCGAGTATCACCACGACATCCACCACAAGGCCTATGTCGACAACGGCAACAAGCTGATCGCGGGCACCGAATGGGAGTCGAAATCGGTCGAAGAGATCGTGGTCGGCACTTATGACAAGACCGCGGTGGCGCAGAACGGCATCTTCAACAACGCCTCGCAGCACTGGAACCATGCGGTGTTCTGGACGGTGATGGGTACGGGCGGCAAGACGATGCCGACCGAACTGGAAACGGCATTGGTCGAGGCGTTCGGGTCGGTCGCGAAGTTCAAGGAAGACTTCTCGGCGGCGGGGGCGGGGCAGTTCGGGTCGGGTTGGGCATGGCTGGTCAAGGATGCCGGTGGCGCGCTGAAAGTCACCAAGACCGAGAACGGCGTGAACCCGTTGTGCTTTGGCCAGACTGCATTGCTGGGCTGTGATGTGTGGGAGCATTCGTATTACATCGACTTCCGCAACAAGCGACCTGTCTACCTGACCAACTTTCTGGAAAAGCTGGTCGATTGGGAAGCCGTCGCCGGCCGGATGTAAGAGCCGCCGCAGAAACGGAAAGGCCCGCCCGGTGTCATCTTGGCGGGCATTTTCAATGTGCGGCGCGGGCGGCGTCGCGGATCTTGTCCGGCAGACGGGAGTGGGTGATCAGCTTCAGAGCATCGGCTTTGCGACCTACGTCCAGAATGCGCCGCGCCGTGCTGATCCGCGATCTGCAGGCACGGGTCGTCCAGCCTGACCGGACTTGCAGGTCGGCTGCCGCATCGCCGTTGGTCTGCGATCCCTTAAACAGATCGCGGTGGGTCACGAAGGCGGTCATTCCGATGGATTGCAGGCCGCGTCGCATGTCGGGACCTTGAAGAATTCATCCGGCGACCCGGCCCCGCCCCCCAGCACCACGTTGGCGTCCGCGTGCATGAACATCTCCTCATGTTCGTGCTTGGACAGGGTGACCACCAGCGTGGCAAGGTCGTGTTTGCCCTGTTCCGCCCCTGTCAGGTGGGAGGGGATCACCCCCAACGCTGTGAGCCTGCCGCGATGGCGGCCCGTGCGACTTGGCCCATCAGGCTGACATCGCCCGCGCCGTAGACCAGCCGCCAGCCCCCGTGCCGCGATCATGGTGCCGGTCGCGGCTGCGGTCAGAACATGGGCGGGGTTGCACCCCGGGCGCGCGCCGCAGAACACAAAGACGGATGGATGCGGGGCATGGGCCGGGATTTCCTGATTGTCTGTTGCGTTATGCCGTAATATCGGGGTTGCTGTTGGAAAGAAAGCAGGGGCCGGGAACAGGTGCCGCTTTGAAGGGGAAAGACATGGCGCTTTGGGATCGGATGGGCACAGGGGCCCGTGGGGCTGCTGTGGCCGGGGTTGTGGCTGTGGTTGGCGGGGTGGTGTGGTGGGCACAGCGCCCGGCGCCGCCCTCTGCGCCGTTGCCCGTGGTGGCCGAAGCGCCCGTGGCAACGCCAGCACCCGAGGCCGCACCTGCCCCTGTGGCAGAGGCGACGCAAGCGCCAGCGCCTGAGGCTGCACCTGCGCCAGCCCCCGCGGCTGCCCCTGCGCCAGCCCCGGCGGCTGCCCCTGCGCCAGCCCCGGCGCCAATCCCCGCGCCTGTACCTGCGGCAGAGGTGGCGCTTGAACCAACCCCTGTGTCTGAACCCGAGCCCACCCCTGCACCGGTGGTCGAGGCCCCGGCCCCGATGCCGCCCGAGTTCGACGTGGTGCGGGTCGACCCTGACGGGGCAGCGCTGGTGGCGGGGCGGGCCGAGGCGGAGTCTCTGGTGATAATGCGTTTGGATGCCGCAGCTTTGGCCGAGGTCAAGGCCGGCGGCGACGGCAAGTTCGTGGCCCTGTTCACCGTGCCCCCGGCAGATGTGCCGCGTTTGTTGTCGCTGATGATGCGGCTGGCGGATGGGGTCGAGGTGGCGGGGCTTGAAACCGTGGCGATTGCGCCCTTTGCCCTGCCCGAGGTGGTGGCCGAGGCGGTGGTGCCACCTGCTGCGCCGCCTGCGGCCTTGCTGGTGACCGACGAGGGGGTAAAGGTGTTGCAAAAGCCTGCGCCGGTGGTGGCTGAGGTCGCAGCCCCGGTTGTTGAGGCTCCGGTTGTGGAGACTCCCGTTGCCGAGGCCCCCGTTGCCGAGGCTCCCGTTGCCGAGGCTCCCGTTGCCGAGGCCCCAGTTGTCGAGGCCCCCGCTGCTGAGGCCCCCATTGTCGAGGCCCCTGTCGTGGAAGCCCCGGTTGTCCAGGCTCCGGTGGCTTCTGTAGCAGAGGCCGTCGATGTACTGGCGGCTGTGACGGTCGAAACCATCTCTTACTCCCCCGAAGGGGCGGTGCAGTTTGGCGGCAGGGGTCAGCCGCGCCAACTGGTGCGGCTTTACCTGGACAATGCGCCGATCGCCGAAACTCCGATCGCGGGGGATGGGCAATGGGGCATCACCAACGCCTATATCGCGCCGGGGATTTATCTGTTGCGGGCCGATCAGGTGGACGGGTCGGGCAAGGTGACGTCGCGGTTCGAGACGCCGTTCAAGCGCGAAACGGTCGAGGCGCTGGTGGTGGCCGCAGTCCCGCCGGTGGCAGAAGCGCCGCCTGTAGTGACGGCGGCGGTCGAGCCCGCCCCGGTGGCAGACCCTTTGCCGGAAACGGCTTCGCCTGCCGGGCCCAAGGTTGTGGCGGTGCCCGAGGCCAACCCCGTGCCCGATGTGGCCCCGGTTGGGGCTGCGCAGACAGCACCTGTGGCCGAGGCCGCCCCGGCAGCGGATGCGACCGTGGCCGTTACCCCTGCGCCCGAACCGACTGCGGCCCCGACGGCCGCGATCAAACCTGCCGCGACCCTTGCGCCGGATGCGGCGGCAGCGCCTGCACCTGCGCCGATCACCATCACGGTGCAGCCGGGGTTCACCTTGTGGGCGATTGCTCAGCAGACGTTCGGAGAGGGGGTGCTGTATGTGCAGGTGTTCGAGGCGAACAAGGACAAGATCAAGGACCCGAATCTGATCTATCCCGGTCAGGTGTTCACGGTTCCTGCCGACCAGTGACCGCGTCCGCCTGTGCAGCCTCGCAGCAGGCCCGCACTTCGGGCGTGTCCATGCAGCAGTCGTGCAGCAGATAGCCCAACGTGCCCCCGATGCCGCCCGGATCGACGGCATAGATCACGTTGCGCGCCACGCGGCGCGAGCGGATCAGCCCGGCCTGTTCCAGTGCCGCCAGATGAAACGACAGGCGCGAGGCAGACAGCCCGAGCGCCCGCCCGATGTCGCCCGCCGCCATCCCGTCCGCCCCCAAAGGCATCAGCAGGCGCACAAGGTCCAGACGGGACTCGTGGGCCAGCGCCGACAGGGCGGTCAGGACTTTACTTCGCTCCATCCTTCAACTACTCGTGAATTGTTGAACGATCCAGTCCTAGCCCCTTCCCGTGCGCGGATCAACTGTTGTGCGCGGGACCATGAGTATCGTGATGTCAAAACCGCCCGACCCTGCCAAAAATCCCGCCGCGCCGCTGCCGTTGCGCGCCGAACAGGGCGCAACCAAACCGTCGGGCGGCTGGCAGACGATGCGCCGCGTCGGCCCCTATCTGTGGCCCGAGGGCGAGGGATGGGTCAAACGGCGGGTGGTGGTGGCGCTGGTTCTGTTGATGATCGCCAAGCTGGTGTCGATCACGACTCCCTTTTTGTACAAGGTGGCGGTGGACGGGCTGACCGGGCAACAACAGGGCGACGCCTGGCTGCTGACCATCGGGGCAGTCGGCATGACGGTCGCCTATGGCGTGGCGCGGTGGAGCACGGTGGTCTTTGCCGAATTGCGCGACGCGGTGTTCGTCAAGGTCGGTCAGCGCGCCTTGCGCAAGCTGGCGTTGGAGACGTTTACCCACATTCACCGGCTGTCGATGCGCTATCACATCACCCGCAAGACTGGGGGGTTAAGCCGGATCATCGAACGCGGGGTCAAGGGCGTCGACTTTCTGCTGCGCTTCATGCTGTTTTCCATCGGGCCGCTGATCGTGGAACTGACCATGGTCAGCGTGATCTTCGCCTTGTACTTCGGCTTGCAATACATGGTGGTCGTCGTCTGCACGATTGTGCTGTACGTGGCTTTTACCTTCAAGGTCACCGAATGGCGGGTCAAGATCCGGCGTGCGATGAACAACAGCGACACCGATGCCAACCAGAAGGCGATCGACAGCCTGCTGAACTACGAAACCGTCAAGTATTTCAACGCCGAAGGGTGGGAGGCTGCACGCTATGACGGGGCGATGGCGACCTATGAGGGCATGGCGGTCCGCACGGGGCTTAGCCTGTCTGCGCTGAACGTCGGGCAAAGTTTCCTGATCACGGCCGGTCTGATCGGGGTCATGGTCATGTCGGCCCAAGGGGTGCAGCGCGGCGAGTTTACCGTGGGCGATTTCGTCATGGTCAACGCCTATATGATCCAGATCACCATGCCGCTGAACTTTCTGGGCACGGTCTACCGCGAAATCCGCCAAGCTCTGGTCGATATGGGCGAGATGTTCGGTCTGCTGGGTCAACCTGCCGAAGTGGTCGACAAACCGGGCGCACCGGAGTTGAAGATCACCGGCGGCGAGGTGGTGTTCGATCAGGTCGAATTCGGTTATGATGCCGCGCGCCCGATCCTGAAAGGCGTGTCGCTGCGGGTCGGGCCGGGCCAGCGGATTGCGCTGGTCGGGCCGTCCGGGTCGGGCAAATCGACCATCGGGCGGCTGCTGTTCCGGTTTTACGACGTGAACGGCGGGTCGATCCGCATCGACGGGCAGGACGTGCGCGAGGTGACGCAATCCAGCCTGCACGCCCTGATCGGGGTGGTGCCGCAGGATACCGTGCTGTTCAACGACACGGTTTATTACAATATCGCTTACGGTCGCCCCGGTGCCAGTCGGGCCGAGATCGAGGAGGCGGCGCGGGCGGCCAGGATTCATGACTTTGTGGTGTCGTTGCCCGAGGGATATGACACCAAGGTTGGCGAGCGCGGGTTGAAACTGTCGGGCGGCGAAAAGCAACGGGTGGGCATCGCCCGCACCCTTTTGAAAAACCCGCCGATCCTGATTCTGGACGAGGCGACCTCTGCGCTGGACACCCAGACCGAACGCGACATTCAGGACAGTCTGCTGGAAATGGGCCAGGGTCGCAGCGTGATCACCATCGCGCACCGTCTGTCGACGATTGCCGATGCCGATCTGATCCTCGTGCTGGAGGATGGGCATGTGACCGAACAGGGCACGCATGAGGCGCTTCTGGCGATGAACGGGCGTTACACGGCGATGTGGGAACGGCAGTCGTCGGATGACGCAGGCTCGTCGTCGCTGAACCCGCCGCAAGTGCCCGATGACAAGCCCAAGCAGTTCACCGCGCGCAATCCCGATGGCAGTTGGCACACCTACGTGTCGGGAACAGGCTGATCGGCCCGCTGGCGCCGGGTTGCTGATCCGGGTCTTGGCAAGCCCTTGGCTTTCCCTGTAAGACGGGATCAGCCGACAGGAGAATTTGCGTGAGCAACCCCGACAGTTTCATCGACGAGGTGACAGAAGAGATCCGCCGCGACCGCCTGTTTGCCGCGTTCCGCAAGTATGGCTGGATCGGCATTCTGGTCGTGCTGGGGATCGTCGGCGGGGCGGCGTGGTTCGAGTGGCAGAAGGCCGACTCCCGGAACCGTGCGCAGGCGTTTGGCGATGCGGTGCTGGACGGGCTGGACCTTGGCGGCGCGGACGAGCGTCGCGCGGCGCTGTCGGCGCTGCCGGTCGATGGCGGTCAGGTTGCGGTGCTTCAGTTGCTGCTGGCGTCCGACCCGACCGAAGACCGGGCGGGCACGCTGGCCGCTTTGGACACGCTGGCCGCCGATGCCACCCAGCCGCAGCTTTACCGCGATCTGGCCGTGTTGCGCCGCGTCACGGTGGCGGGCGCCGAAACGCCGCTGGCCGACCGTCGCACGGCGCTGGAGCCGTTGACCGCACCGGGCCGCGCCTTCCGCACCATGGCGCTGGAGCAGTTGGCCTTTCTGATGGTCGAAGAAGGCAAGACCGCCGAGGCGATTGCCGCGCTGTCCGCTCTGATGCAGGATCAGGAAGCGCCGGGCGGTCTGCGCAGGCGGGCTGCGGAATTGATCACGGCGCTGGGCGGCGAAGTGCCCGTAGCGCCTGCAGCACAGAATGGCTAGGCCTTTGGGAATGGGGACCGAAACGGTGAAAGTCAGGCTGAACCGCACGATCATGGGGCTGGCGCTGGTGGGTCTGGTGGGCGCCTGCGAGAAAGAGGTCATTCTGGAGGGCGAGCGGTTTCCGCTGCGCGCGCCCCTGGAAGACTCGATCCCGGTTGAGGGTCAGCCTGCCCCGGTGGCCCCGTCGATGCGCCCTGCCAATCAGTCGGTTGCCATCGGGTTGCCCGCAGCTCAAGCGAATGCCGATTGGGCACAGCGCGGCGGCAATGCGCGCCATGCCTCGGGCCACGGGGTTCTGTCTGCCGCACCGCAGCGCGTTTTCAGCGTGAATGTCGGAGCGGCCAACAGCAAGGGCAACCGCGTGTCGGCGGCTCCGGTCGTGTCGGGCGGGCGGGTGTTCACGATGGACGCCAAGTCGCAGGTCGCAGCGGTATCCACTGCCGGCGCGTTGCAATGGTCGACGGACCTGACGGCGGATTTTGACCGGGGCGGCAATGTCTCGGGTGGCGGGCTTGCGGCGGCGGGCAACCGGGTGTTTGCAGCGACGGGTTATGGCGAATTGGTGGCGCTGGATGCGGGGTCTGGCGCTGTGGTCTGGCGGCAACGGGTGGACAGCCCGGTGACGGGTGCGCCGATGGTGGATGGCGATACCGTCTATGTCGTGGGCCGCGACGGGGCGGGCTGGGCGGTGGACGCGGGCAATGGCAAGGTGCGCTGGACCGTGCCCGGCACGCCGTCGCCCAACGGATTTGTCAGCGGCGCGGCCCCGGCGATTGCGGGCGATGTGGTGCTGTTTCCCTTTGCCAGCGGCGAGTTGGCGGCGGCCCGGCGCGACACGGGCGAGCGGGTCTGGGTTGCGGGTCTGACCGGACAGCGGCTGGGTCGTGCCTATGCGGCGGCGGGGGATGTGACGGGCGATCCGGTCATCGTCGGGTCGGTGGCCTATGTCGGCACGGCGGCGGGCCGGATGGCGGCAATGGACGTCGATACGGGCGAACGTCTCTGGTCGGTCGGCGAAGGCGCGCTGAACCCGGCGCTCGTCGTTGGCGGGTCGGCGTTCGTGGTGAACGACGAGAACCGTCTGGTCCGGCTGGATGCCGCGTCGGGCGAGGTGATCTGGGCGGTCGACATGCCCTACTGGACGACCGAGAAAGTCCGCAAGCGGCAGGCCATCGTCGCGCAGTTCGGCCCGGTTCTGGCGGGCGGGCGGCTGGTCGTCGTGGGATCGGACGGCCAGATGCGGCTGTTCAGCCCGACCGACGGCGCGCTGGTCGGCGGGGCTGACATTCCCGGCGGGGCGGCATCGAGTGTCGCACTGGCGGGCGGAGTGCTGTACGTGGTCGGCGGCAACGGGCAACTTCACGCTTTCCGTTAGGGCGGGGGGGGTGTAAGGCAGGCGCTTGGTCATTTCCGGACGTCTGACATGAGTTTCATCCTTGCCATCGTGGGCCGCCCCAATGTGGGCAAATCCACCCTGTTCAACCGGCTGGTCGGCCGCAAGCTGGCGCTGGTCGACGACCAACCCGGCGTGACGCGCGACCTGCGCGAGGGGGACGGCCGGATTTTCGATCTGAAATTCACCGTGATCGACACGGCGGGCCTGGAAGAAGTCACCGACGACAGTCTGCAAGGCCGGATGCGCCGCCTGACCGAACGCGCGGTCGACATGGCCGATGTCAGCCTGTTCCTGATCGACGGGCGGGTCGGGGTGACGCCTTCGGACGAGGTGTTCGCCGACATCCTGCGCAAGAAGGGCGCGCGGGTCATCCTTGGCGTGAACAAGGCCGAGGGCAAGGCGGGCGACGCGGGCGCGCTGGAAGGCTGGTCCTTGGGTCTGGGCGAACCGCTGCGCCTGTCGGCCGAGCATGGCGAGGGGATCGACGATCTTTATCACATGCTCAAACCCTTCGAGGCCGAATTTGCCGAGCGGGACGCCGAAAACATGCCTGTCGTGGATGTTGATGTGTCGGACGAAGAGGCCGAGGTCGAAGCGGACGAGGTGGCCCATCACCCGACCGACAAGAAGCCGTTGCAGATCGCGGTGATCGGGCGGCCCAACGCCGGAAAATCGACGCTGATCAACAAGATCCTCGGCTATGACCGCCTGCTGACCGGCCCCGAGCCGGGCATCACCCGCGACGCCATCTCGGTCCGCGCGGAATGGGAAGGCACCCCGATCCGCATCTTCGACACGGCGGGAATGCGCAAGAAGGCGCGGGTGGTCGAAAAGCTGGAGAAACTGTCGGTGTCCGACGGCATTCGCGCCGTGCGCTTCGCCGAGGTGGTAGTGGTGTTGCTGGACGTCGACATTCCGTTCGAGGTGCAGGACCTGCGCATCGCCGATTTCGCCGAAACCGAGGGTCGGGCGGTGGTGGTTGCCGTCAACAAATGGGATCTCGAGGGCGAAAAGCAGGAAAAGCTGGCCGAACTCAAGGAGATGTTCGAGCGGTTGTTGCCGCAGTTGCGCGGTGCGCCGCTGGTCACGGTGTCGGCCAAGACCGGGCGGGGGCTGGACCGTCTGCACGATGCGATCCGCCGCGCCCACGACGTCTGGAACCGCCGGATCACCACCGCGCGGCTGAATTCGTGGCTGGGGGCGATGACCGAGGCGCACCCGCCCCCGGCACCGGGCGGGCACCGGATCAAGCTGCGCTATATTTCTCAGGTCAAGACACGCCCGCCGGGATTCGTGATCATGTGTTCGCGCCCCGACGAGTTGCCCGACAGTTATAAACGCTATCTGGTCAACGGCCTGCGCGAGCATTTTCAGATGCCGGGGACACCGATCCGCCTGTTTCTGCGCAGCCAGTCGGCCAAGAACCCGTTCAAGGACCGCAAGTTCCACACTCCCAGCCGGTTGCGCAAGCATATCGGCAATGCGGTGAAGAAGGCCTGATGTTGTTCCGATAGTGAGCGCCTTGCGGCGCAAGCCCTTTCTCTCGGGTTTCGGCGCGGCCGAAATCCGGGGCTGTGCAGGAATATTCTGGCACAGATGAAAGGGACGGGCGGTCGTGACTGTTGAGAGCGGTCGGGGTGGAGAGGCCGGGGGGTTTCACACCCCCCGGGCCCCCCCGTGGGATATTTGGGGACAGAAAATGCGGCACAGCGGGCGTGTGGTCAGCGCCGGGAGAGGGTCAGGGTTGCGGCGGCCATGATCAGGGCACCGGCGCAGGCGACATAGGCGACTGTCGGGTTGGGGGCCCAGTTTACGGCGATGATGCCGCCCAGAGCCCAGACCACGGTGGCCCCGTAGACCGGCATCTGTGGGCGGCGGCTTTGCGCAGCCAGGGCGATGACCAGTACCAGAGCCAGCATCAGGAGGGCCGACAGGGTGTCGGACACCACGCCGAAGCCTGCCAGAACGATGCCTAGCGACACGGCGGCGGCTGCAGTCAGCCAGCCTGCAAAGATCGCGAGCGGGGCGGAAAGGAGCCAGCGGTCGCGCGCCGGGTCGGCGCGCAGGAAGGCGGTCAGGGCGGTGGCCTGCATGATCCAGATCGCGATGGTCGCCATGACGGGGGCCTGATTGGCGATGGCGAGCCAGACTGCCCCCAGCGCCACGGCGACGGTCAGGGGGCGGCGGGTGACGTCCCAGGCGGCATCGGCGGGGCGCCGCAGCAGACCGAACCCGGCATGGACGAAGAGCCACAGGTAGATCACGCTCCAGATCGAAAAGGCATAGCCTGCCGGCTGGATCGAGGGGCGTTCGATGCGGACCGGGAACAGCGACGGGTCGTAGCCGCTGAAGGGCGGGATCAGCAGCGGGGCCACTCCGAACGCCAGCGTGGCCAGCACCAGCAGCACGGGTTTGGTGTAGCGCATCTTGTCAAAGGCGTGGCGCATTTATTCCAACCCTCCGTTCGCCGCAATGCGGATTCTGCCGCGCAGGTAGGGGTACAGGACGGCGGGCAGATCGACCGAGCCATCGGCGTGCTGGCCGTTCTCCAGCACGGCGATCAGGCAGCGGCCCACCGCGAGGCCCGATCCGTTCAGGGTGGCCACGAACTCGGGTTTGCCCCCGGCGGGGCGGAAGCGGGCGTTCATCCGGCGGGCCTGAAACGTGCCGCAGGTCGAGACGGAACTGATCTCGCGGTACATGTTCTGCCCCGGCAGCCACGCCTCCAGATCGTGGGTTTTCTGCGCCCCGAACCCCATGTCGCCGGTGCACAGGACGATGGTGCGGTAGGGGATGCCGAGCTTTTCGAGGATCACCTCGGCACAGCGGGTCATGCGGTCATGTTCGGCCAAGGCGGTGTCGGGGGTGCAGATCGTGACCATTTCCACCTTTTCGAACTGGTGCTGGCGCAGCATTCCCGACGTGTCCTTGCCCGCCGACCCTGCTTCGGAGCGGAAGCATTGGGTATGGGCGGTCAGGCGGATCGGAAGCACCGCCTCGTCCAGCAGGTCGCCTGCGACGGAATTGGTCAGGGTAACCTCGGCCGTCGGGATCAGCCACCAGCCGTTGGTCGTCTGATAGCTGTCTTCGGCGAATTTTGGCAGTTGATTGGTGCCATACATCGCCTCCTCGCGCACCAGAACCGGGGTCCAGGTCTCTTGCAAGCCGTGGTCTTCGACATGGGTGTCGAGCATGAATTGCGCCAGCGCACGGTGGACGCGGACCACGGCCCCCTTGAGCACGACGAAGCGGGAGCCTGACAATTTGGCGGCGGTGTCGAAATCCATGCCGGGTTTGACGCCCGCGATGTCGAAATGTTCGCGCGGGGCGAAGTCGAAGCTGCGGGGGGTGCCCCAGCGGCGCAACTCGACGTTGCCGGTCTCGTCCGGCCCATCGGGGACTTCGGGCAGGGGCAGGTTCGGGATGGTCAGCAGAACATTGCGCAGGTCGGCGTCGAGGGTTGCGGCGCGGGCTGGAGCCTCGCCCAGGAAGGATTTCAGATCGGCCACCTCGGCGCGCAGTTGATCGAACAGGGCATCGTCGCCTGCGGCCCTGGCGGCGCCCGCCTGTTTGCTGAGACGGTTGAGTTCGGCCTGTTTGACCTCAGTTGCATTGATCATCGCGCGGCGTTGTTCATCCAGCGCCAGAATCTCGCGCGACATCGCCTGCAACCCCCGGCGGGCCAAAGCGGCGTCGAAGGCGGCGGGGTTTTCGCGGATGGCGCGGATGTCGTGCATGATGGACCTTTCGCCGGAATTGACCTGTCTATGCCCGAATGTGCCGCGATGGTGAACTGCCATTTTGCAGGACTGTCGCGGTTTGGCGGGGAGGAGAGGGCGGATCAGGGGGCCATTTGTGCGGCGGTTCGTCCGGGGCAGGGTTGGAAAAGGCTGGGAGGCTTCTTAGATGAAGGTGGCATCCGGGTCTGCCGGGGGGGCGGCGGCTTGCCATTCCTGAACCCCAAGACTAAGAGGATGCGCAACCGCATGAACCGGCTCGTCGCGCTGCTGGCTGAAAAGGATACCCGATGTTTGCAACCCCTGCTTTCGCTCAGGCCGCCACCGGAGCCGGTGGTGCTGTGGCCTCGTTCCTGCCGCTGATCCTGATTTTCGCGATCATGTATTTTCTGCTGATCCGCCCGCAGCAAAGGAAGCTGAAAGAGCACAAGGCGATGGTCGAGGCGTTGCGGCGCGGCGATCAGGTGCTGACCGCAGGGGGCATCGTCGGCAAGGTGGCATCGGTCGCGGCGGACGGCACGCTGGAGGTCGAAATTGCCCAAGGCGTCAAGGTCAAGGTGATGCGGCATACCATCACTCAGGTCATGTCCAAGACCGAACCTGCGGCGGCCTGACCGATCATGCAGCATACGCCACTGTGGAAGCGCCTGCTGATCTGGAGCGTTTGCATCCTCGGCTTCTTGATGGCGACGCCGAACCTGTTTTATAGCCAGGTCGAGCAGCACAACGACGCGGCCAAGGCGATCGAGGCCGCGGGGTTCGCCACGGTTGAACAGGAGGCGGCTTTGGCGGAATGGCCCGAATTGCTGCCGTCGTCGCTGGTCAATCTGGGGCTGGACCTGCGCGGCGGGGCGCATCTGCTGGCCGAAGTGCATCTGTCTGATGTGTACAAACAGCGGATGGACGGGTTGTGGCCCGAAGTTCGCGACGCGCTGCGCGACGTGCGCGATCAGGTCGGCAACGTGCGGCGTGCGCCGTCGCCGCCAGAGGTGCTGCGGGTCACTGTGTCCAACGTCGACGGGATGGCGGTTGCGGTCGAGGCCGTCCGCGCGCTGGCGACGCCGGTGGTCAGTCTGACCGGGGTCGGGCAATCCGACATCGAAGTGTCGGTCGAGGGGGCCGATATCGTGATTGCGCTGTCGGAGGCGGAAACCACCGCAACCGACACCCGCACCATGCAGCAAAGTCTGGAAATCATCCGGCGCCGGGTCGATGAGGTCGGCACGCGGGAACCGACGATCCAGCGGCAGGGCACCGATCGCATCCTGATCCAGGTGCCGGGCATCGGGTCCGCCGCCGAGTTGAAATCGTTGATCGGGACCACCGCAAGGTTGTCGTTCAATCAGGTCGAACGGCGGACCACGAACGCCGCCGAGTCGCCGGGAGCGCAGAACCTGCTGCTGCCCGTCACCGGCGAAGAGGGGTCTTACATGGTCGTGTCGACGGCTGCGGTCGTCACCGGCGAAGAACTGGTCGACAGCCAGCCCGCCTTTGACCAGAACAACCGGCCTGCGGTCGAGTTCCGCTTCAACCCGGTCGGCGCACGGAAGTTCGGCGACTACACGTCGGCCAACATCGGCAAGCCGTTTGCCATCGTGCTGGACAGTGAAGTCATCTCGGCCCCGGTCATTCAAAGTGCAATTCAGGGCGGGTCGGGCATCATCACCGGGTCATTCACCGTCGAAGAGGCGACCGAGCTTGCAGTGTTGCTGCGCGCGGGTGCTTTGCCTGCCGAAAAGACTTTTCTGGAAGAGCGGACCATCGGGCCGGAACTGGGGGCTGACAGCATTGCCGCCGGTCAGCGCGCTGCGGTCGTCGGGGCCATCGCGGTTGCGGTGTTTCTGGTGGCCTGCTACGGCTGGTTCGGCGTTATGGCGAACATCGCTCTGAGCATCAACATCGTGTTGCTGTTTGCCTTGCTGTCCGCCATCGGGGCCACGCTGACCCTGCCGGGGATTGCCGGGATCGTGCTGACCATGGGCATCGCGGTCGATTCAAACGTGCTGATCTTCGAGCGGATCCGCGAGGAATTGCGCGAGGGCAAGACACCGGGGCGGGCCATCGATCTAGGCTTTGAAAAGGCGTTTTCGGCCATCGTGGACAGCAACCTGACCGGTATCCTGACCGCCGTCATCATGTTCTGGATCGGGTCGGGCGCGGTGCGCGGCTTTGCGGTGACGATGGTGCTGGGGATCGTCACGTCGATGTTTACCGCCGTCTATGTCACGCGGCTGATCATCCAGACATGGCTGGTCTGGCGTCAGCCGAAATCCATCATCGTATAGGGAACGGCATCATGGCGTGGCGTCTGCGGCTTGTACCGGCAAAAACCGACATCAACTTCTTCCGCTTGCAATGGATCACCTTCGGGACGTCCTGCGTGGCGATTCTTTTGACGTTCGTATCGCTTGCGGTGTTTGGACTGAATTTCGGCATCGACTTTCAGGGCGGGACGTCGATCCGCACGGAATCGACCCAAGCGGTCGATGTGGGAGAGTATCGTCAGGCGATGTCGGGACTGAATCTGGGCGATGTGTCGATCACCGAGGTGTTCGATCCGGGGTTCCGCGCCGATCAGCATGTCGCGATGGTCCGTATTCAGGCGCAGGACGGGGCCGAGGCCGTGACGCCCGAGACGATCAAGATCGTCGAGGACGCGCTGAAGGCGGTCGATCCGTCGATCACCTTTCCGTCGGTCGAATCGGTGGGGCCAAAAGTTTCGGCAGAGTTGATCTGGTCGGCGTTGTTGGCCGTGGCGGCGGGGTCGTTCGGGATTCTGTTTTATGTCTGGATCAGGTTTGAATGGCAGTTTGCCGTTGGGACGGTCGCGGCCCTGTTGCATGATGTGATCGTGACCGTCGGGGTGTTTTCGGTGCTTCAGTTGAAGTTCGATCTGACGATCGTGGCGGCTTTGTTGACCATTCTGGGGTATTCGGTGAACGACACGGTTGTGGTCTTTGACCGGCTGCGCGAGAATCTGGCGAAGTACAAGACGATGCCGCTGCGTGATCTGCTGAACTTCACCGCAAACGAAACGCTGAGCCGGACGTTGATGACCGCGACCACCACGCTGATCGCGTTGACCGCGCTGTTCATCTTTGGCGGCGACGTGATCCGCGGGTTCGTGTTCGCAATGCTGTTCGGGGTCGTCATCGGCACCTATTCGACGCTGTATGTCGCCAAGAACATCGTGCTGATGCTGGGGATCAACCGCGAGCCCAAGGCCAACCGCGACACCGGCAGCGAATTCGCCAACATCGACGCCTGACATGCGTCTGACCGAGATCACCTATGGGTCGGCGCTGGCCATTGAAGGCTATGGGCCGGGGTTCTTTCGGATCGGGACGCACGCGTTGCACGGCTCCTGTCTGGTCACGCCGTGGGGGGCGGGGGCCTGGGGCGGGCTGGCGGACAGCGACCCGGTGCTGGCGCTGATCGGGCGGATCGACGTGCTGCTCGTGGGCATGGGGGCAGACATCGCCCCTGTGCCACGCGAATTCCGCTCGGTGATCGAAGAAGCGGGCATCGGGGTCGAGGTGATGAACTCGCCTGCCGCCTGCCGAACCTACAACGTCCTGTTGGGCGAGGGACGGCGGATCGCGGCGGCGTTGTTGCCTGTGCCGCCCAAGGCGTGATCAGGGCAGATACCTGCCCGCTTCCCTTGCGGCAAAGGGTTTCAGCCGCGCCCCATGTTCCGCCAGAAACGCCTGCGCGCGGGGGGCGTCATGTTTGGACAGATCGCGCACCCACCACGCAATCGCCTTTTGGATGAACCAGTCGCGGTCATCGGCATAGCCTGCCGCCCAACCCAGAATCCGGTCGCGGGCGGCAAGTTCGATGGGTTTGGGATTGTTGGATTTGGCGAACGGCAGGTTGATCACCAAGGCCGCGCGGCGGGTCCACAGGTGGGGCGAGGTGGTCCAAGCCTCGACCGCGTCCAGCCGTGAAGGGTCCACCGTCAACCGTTTCGACCCCGCCGTGCAGGCAAGATCGGCCAGCGCCCAGCCGTCGAAGTCGGGCACCCATGACTGGATCAGCGCCCATGCCGCATCATCCGGGCGGATACGGGCCTGGGTCAGCAGTTTGGACGCCGCCACCCGCGCCTCGTGAATGTTCGTGCGCCACAGGTCGGCGGCAAGGGTCAGGCGGTCGTCAAGGTTGCATTCCGCGCGCCAGATATCGGCCATCGCGTCGATCTGCGGCACCGGGATGCCCAGATAAGCGCGCGCCACCTTGTGGTAGACGGCGGCCTGCGCCGCGCGGTCGGGGTCCGCTGCGGCGTGCAGTTGGGCAAGCGCCGCGTCGATCATTCCACCGTCACCGATTTCGCCAGATTGCGCGGTTGGTCCACATCCGTCCCTTTGGCGATGGCGGTGTGATAGGCCAGCAGTTGGGCCGGAACGGCATAAAGGATCGGGGCAAAGGGGCTTTCGAAGGACGGCAGCGTCAGGGTGCGCCAGCAGCCCGTGCCTGCTTCGGCCACACCCGTCTTATCGGAAATCAGCAGAACCTTGCCGTGGCGGGCCATGACCTCTTGCATGTTCGACACGGTTTTCTCGAACAGCGCGTCATGCGGGGCCAGGACGATGACCGGCACATTCGGGTCGATTAGCGCGATGGGGCCGTGTTTCAACTCGCCCGACGCATAGCCTTCGGCGTGAATATAGCTGATTTCCTTGAGCTTCAGCGCGCCTTCCAGTGCCAGCGGGAACATCGTGCCCCGGCCAAGGAACAGCACATCCTGCGCGCGGGCGAGGTCTTCGGCAATCGCGGCGATGTCACCGGACAGCGACAACGCGTGGTTCATCAGGCCGGGCAGGGCCGTCAGCGCGGCAAGGTGGCGCGCAAGGGCCGCCGGGTCAAGCCGCCCGCGATCCACCCCGGCCTTGAGCGCCATCAGCGCCAGCGTGACCAACTGGCAGGTGAACGCCTTGGTCGAGGCCACGCCGATTTCCACCCCCGCCATGATCGGCAGCACAAGGTCGGATTCCCGGGCGATGGACGAGGTAGGCACGTTGATCACGGCCACGATCCGGGCCACCTTGTCGCGCGCATGGCGCAGGGCGGCCAGCGTATCTGCCGTCTCACCCGACTGGCTGACGAACACCGCCCAACTGGCGGGCGACAGAACCGGGTCGCGGTAGCGGAACTCGGAGGCGATGTCGATGTCGCAGGGCAGGCCCGCGATCTGTTCGAACCAGTATTTCGCGATATGGCAGGCGTAGGAGGCTGTCCCGCAGGCGACCAGGGTCAGCCGGTCCACCCCGGTAAAATCCACCGCGTCGGGCAGGTTTAGCGCCGGGGTTGCCCCGCCGCCCGTGTAATGCGCCAGCGCCTCGGCGATCACCAGCGGTTGCTGGGCGATTTCCTTGGCCATGAAGTGTTTGTAGCCCGCCTTCTCGATCCGGGTGGCGTCGATCTGGATGCGGGTTTCGGCGCGGTTGGCCCGCCGCCCGTCGGCATCGTAAATCGTGGCTCCGGCGCGGGTGATGACGGCCCAGTCGCCTTCCTCCAGATAGGTGATGCGGTCGGTCATCGGGGCCAGTGCGATGGCGTCCGACCCCACGAACATCTCGCCGTCGCCCTGCCCGATGGCCAATGGCGAGCCCTTGCGGGCGGCGATCAGCAGGTCGGGCTGATCGTCGAACAGAAAACACAGCGCGAACGCGCCTTGCAGCCGTTGCAGGGTGGCGTGGGCGGCGTCGACCGGCGACATTCCGCGATCCATGTGCAGGCGGGTCAGTTGCGCCACGGTTTCGGTGTCGGTCTCGGATTCAGGGGTCAGACCTGCGCTGGCCAGTTCGGCACGCAATTCGCGGAAGTTCTCGATGATGCCGTTATGCACGACCGCGACGGGACCGGATCGGTGTGGGTGGGCGTTGGTCGTCGTCGCCGCGCCATGGGTGGCCCAGCGGGTGTGCCCGATCCCCGCCTTGCCGGCCAGCGGATGGTGCACCAGAAGGTCGGACAGGTTGACCAGCTTGCCCACCGCGCGTCGGCGGTCCAGTTTGCCGTGGTTCACCGTCGCGATCCCGGCGCTGTCATAGCCCCGGTATTCCAGCCGTTTCAGCGCCTCGACCAGCAGCGGGGCCACTTCGTGATTGCCCAGAACGCCGACTATTCCGCACATGTTATTGCCCCTTTGCCTTGGCGGCCTTTATTTCCTTCAGCTTGGCGAACAGCTTCACCGCCAGACCCGGCTTGTTGACCTGCCGTCCCCGCGCGACGGCCATGTCACGCGCGGGGACGTCCATCGTGATGACCGACCCCGAGGCGGTCATCGCGTCGTCGCCCACGGTCACCGGGGCCACCAGCATCGTGTCCGACCCGATGAAGACGCGTTTGCCGATGGTGGTGCGGTGTTTCATCACGCCGTCGTAGTTGCAGGTAATCGTCCCTGCGCCGATGTTGGAGAATTCGCCGACATGGGCGTCGCCCAGATAGGTCAGGTGGCCGACCTTGACGCCTTCGTCCAGAACGGCGTTCTTGATCTCGACGAAGTTGCCGACATGCACATCTTCGGCCAGTTCCGCGCCGGGGCGCAGGCGGGCGAAGGGGCCGACGGTAGCGCCCCGGCTGATGTGGCAACCCTCCAGATGGCAAAATCCCAGGATCTCGGCCCCCGATTCGATGGTGACGCCGGGGCCGAAGATCACGTTGGGGCCGATGGTGGCATCACGGCCGATATGGGTGTCCAGCGCGAAGAACACGGTTTCGGGGGCGGTCAGCGTCACGCCATTGTCAAGCGCGTCGGCCCGCGCACGGGTTTGGAACGCAGACTCGGCCTGCGACAGTTCCGCGCGGGTGTTGATGCCCAGCGTTTCGGATTCGTCGCAGATCACCACGCCCGCCGACAGCCCTCGGGCGCGGGCAATCTCCACGATGTCGGTCAGGTAAAACTCGGACGCCGCATTGGCGTTGCCGACCTGTGCCACCAGCGCGAACAGGGTTTTGGCATCGGCGCAGACCACGCCCGAGTTGCACAAGGGGATGTTTTGTTCGGCATCGCTCGCGTCCTTGAATTCAACGATCCGGTCCAACTGATCGCCGTTCACGATCAGCCGGCCATAGCGCCCCGGATCGCGGGGTGCGAACCCCAGCACCACCACCGCATGACGGCTGCGCGCCGCAAGCATCGCCTCCAGCGTTTCGGGGCGGATGAACGGGGTATCGCCATACAGCACGATCGCGTCGCCCTCGGCCCGCGCCAGCAGGGGGGCTGCCTGTGCCACCGCGTGGGCGGTGCCAAGCTGGGGGTCTTGCAGGACCGTCTCGCATGCCTCGTCAAATGCCATCGCCGATCTGGTCACCTGATCCGCCTCATACCCCGTCACCACCACGATGCGCGACGGATCGAGGCTGCGCCCGGCGGCCATGGCGTGGTGCAGAAGGGGGGCCGCACCTATCTTGTGCAGCACTTTGGGCAGGTCGGAATTCATCCGGCTGCCCATCCCTGCCGCCAGAATGATCAATGAAACCGACATGCTGCCCCTTTCCTTCTTTTGCTGTCCGTTTTACCCCCATTGGGCTGCACCGCAAGGGGTGAGGCTTTCACGCAAGGTTACATCACATGCGCACGGTAGTTTTCGATCTGGACGGGACGTTGGCCGATACCTCGGGCGATTTGCTGAACGCGGCGAATGCCTGTTTCCGGGCCGAAGGGTATGGCGATCTGCTGGGGCCTGCCGATTCCGCCACGGCGATGAAGGGCGGGCGTTCGATGTTGACGCTGGGCTATGCCCGGGTCGGGCGAGAGTGGACCGAAGCCGACATGACGGCGGGCTATGCCAGACTGGTCGCCGCCTATGCCGAGGATATCGCGACGCATACGTTTCTGTATCCCGGTGCCGTGCAGGCCATCGAGGCGTTGCGACTCAACGGTTTTGCCACCGCGATCTGCACCAACAAACCTGCGGCGCTGGCTGAAACGCTGATGACGCGGCTGGGCGTGCGGGAACTGTTCGGCAGTCTGGTCGGGGCCGATACGCTGCCGGTGCGCAAGCCGGATGCCGCCCCCTTTGTGCTGGCGGTCGAACGTGCGGGGGGGCTGGTCGCGCGGTCGATGATGGTGGGGGATACCGACACCGACCGCCGGACCGGCGCTGCCGCAGGCGTGCCTGTGGCGCTGGTCACCTTTGGGCCCGACGGGGGGGAGGTGGCGCAATTCGCCCCCGAGGCGTTGCTGCATCACTTTGACGATCTGCCCGCGCTGGCGGATCGTCTGCTGAGGTGATGCCGGTCGATCCTTGCCGTACTGACCCATGGCAAGCGCCGTCACGCAGGGCGGGATTGACGCCGCCGGGGTGCCGCGCCATGTAAGCCGCATGGAACGCTTTACCGGCAACTTTACCCAACAGGAACCGATCCCGGAGGAAGGGATCGAGGCGGCAATCGCCGTGCTGCGCCATGGGCGGCTGCACCGCTATAACGTCGCGGCTGGCGAGATCGCCGAAACCGCGCTGCTGGAGGAAGAGTTCGCCAGTCTGGTCGGATCGCGGTATTGCCTTGCTGTGGCGTCGGGCGGCTATGCGCTTGGCTGTGCGCTGCGGGCGGTGGGGGTGCAGGCGGGCGATCCGGTGCTGTCGAACGGCTTCACGCTCGCCCCGGTGCCGGGGTCGATTGCGTCGGTCGGGGCGCGGCCGGTATTTGTCGAGGTGACCGATGCCCTGACGCTGGATTTCGACGATCTGGCGGTCAAGGCGCGGGCATCGGGGGCACGCGTGCTGATGCTGTCCCACATGCGCGGACATCTGTGCGACATGGACGCGCTGATGGACTTGTGCGGCACGCTGGACCTGACGGTGATCGAGGATTGTGCCCACACGATGGGCGCTGCGTGGCGCGGGGTGCCGTCGGGGCGGCATGGGTTGGTCGGCTGCTATTCGATGCAGACCTACAAGCATGTCAATTCGGGCGAAGGCGGGTTTCTGGTGTCGGACGATGCGCAGGTGATGGCGCGTGCTGTGCTGCTGTCGGGGTCCTACATGCTGTATGCCCGGCACCGCGCCGCCCCACCGCCCGAGGCGTTCGAGGCGGTGCGGATGGAGACGCCCAACATCTCGGGCCGGATGGACAACCTGCGCGCCGCGATCCTGCGACCCCAGTTGCCGTTGTTGGCGGACCGGGTCGACCGCTGGGCAGCGCTGTATCGGGCGATGGAGGCAGGTCTTTCTGATACGCCGGGGCTGCATCTGGTGCCGCGCCCGGCGGAAGAAACCTATGTCGGCTCCTCGTTCCAGTTCCTGCTGCCCGGTTGGTCGGGTGATCTGGTGACGGCCCTTGTCGCCCGCTGTGCGGCGCGCGGGGTCGAGTTGAAATGGTTCGGGGCCGCAAACCCGGTGGCCTTTACCAGTCGCTATGACCACTGGCGCTATGCCGAACCCCAGACCCTGCCGCACACCGACCGCATCCTGGCCAGTCTGATCGACCTGCGCCTGCCGCTGACCTTCACCCCTGACGATTGCGCCCAGATCGCCCGCATCATCCGCGCCGAGGCCATGGCGGTGCAGCAACAAGGTGCTGACGGTGCCGTCGCCTCGCCGGGAGCGGATTAGCGGCGTGGCGCGCGGTGCTGCCGAGCGGGTCATTCAAACCCGATCCTCCCGGCGGCGCCTGACACCGCAACTGATGGTCTACATCCTGCTGACGCTGCTGGGGCTTTACAGCTTTGCCGAACAGCGGGCGCCTTATTATGGGTTGACCGAGGCGGGCTGTCGGGTCGGCTTTGTCTATGACGGCGACACGGTGGAGTTGCTGTGTGGCGATCAAACCCGCAAGGCGCGGCTGGTCGGGTTCGATGCGCCCGAAACCGATCCGGCGCGCTGCGAGGCCGAGGCGGCGCTGGGACAAGCGGCCAAGTTGCGGCTGGGCGATCTGGTGGCGCGCGCGCAGGCGCTGCCCGAGGGGATGCTGCTGGATGATCTAGGGTCTGACAAATACGGGCGCAGGCTGGTGGTGATGCGGCTACAGGGCCGCGACGTGGCCGAAGTGATGATCGCCGAAGGGCTGGCCGTGCCTTACAGCGGCGAGGCGCGGGTCGACTGGTGCGCCCGGTTGGCGGGGTAGGGTCTGCGGCGATTTGCCCCGACCTTGGGCGATCCGCACGGGATGTCTCGAAATTGCCCCAAATCGGGCAAACCCCTTGCGGCATCATGGTCTTTCTGCACCTGCATTGGTTGACCCCGGCCGGGGGGCGGAGTAAACCCTGTCGTAGCGATACGGTGGCCCGACCGGGGTTGCGGCGCGCGTGTGGCCAGCCGAAGGAGCACCTCGTGGACCTGATCCTCCGTGAATACCTGCCCGTCATGATCCTGCTGGCTTTGGCGATCGGGTTGGGTCTTTTGTTGATCCTTGCCGCCGTCGTGCTGGCCGTACGCAACCCGGACCCCGAAAAAGTGTCGGCTTACGAGTGCGGCTTCAACGCATTTGACGACGCGCGGATGAAGTTCGATGTGCGGTTCTATCTCGTCGCGATCCTGTTCATCATCTTTGACCTTGAGGTGGCCTTCCTGTTCCCCTGGGCTGTCGCGTTCGGCGAGATCAGCATGACCGGATTCTGGTCGATGATGGTGTTCCTGGGGGTTTTGACGGTGGGCTTTGCCTATGAATGGAA
>JBBRVJ010000037.1:0-23548 GCA_038246975.1 Rhodobacterales bacterium
GCACGATAAAGGTCGGCGCGGGTATGCGTCAGGTTCAGGCCAAAGAATGCGCCCTTGGCTTGCGGGTCGTGGATCGGCGTCCGTTCGCCCGAGAAATACGGCAGGCACAGCAGCCCCCGCGCACCGGGGGGCGAGGTTTGCGCCAAGGCCGCCAGCGCCGCGAAATCGGCATCGGGGGCCAACTGGTCGCGAAACCAATGGGTAAGCGTGCCCGAGGTGGCCAGCCCCGCCATCGCGCCATGTTGCCCCGGATAAAGCCAAGGCGCATGCCACAGCGCGGGGTCGGTTAGCCGCTGGGCGGCAAGTTGGATAATGAACACCGTGGAGCCATACATCAGCATCATGTCGCCGGGGGTCCGGACGCCGACCGACACCGCCTCGGACGCCGCGTCGATGGTGCCGCAGGTCACCGGGGTGCCTTGCGCCAGTCCGGTTTCGCGGGCGGCCTCTGCCGTCACATGGCCCGCAATCTGGGTCGACCACATCAGGCGCGGCAACTGGTCTGGTCGGCAGATCTCGGCCAGATCGAAGCACCAGTCCTGTGCTGAGATGTCATAAAGCGGGCTGAAATTGGCGGCCGTGTAGTGGTCGATCACATATTCCCCGGTCAGCCGGAAGGTCAGATAGCTGGTCGAGGTCAGGACTTTGGCCGTCTGCGCCCACAGGTCAGGGTGGGTGCGGCAGAACCACAGGATTTTCGGCCCAACCGATTGCGAGGTCAGCGCATTGCCGCAGCGCGAAAGGATGGTATCGGGGCCGATCTGGTCGTTCAGCAGCGCGATTTCGGCAGAGGCGCGGGTGTCGACGCCGTAAAGCACCGCGTTCATCAGGGGTTTGCCCGCTGCATCGACGGGCAGCATGCAGGGGCCGATGGCCGAACAGGCGACGGCGCGGATGCTGGCTGGGTCGATCCCTGACTGGGCCAGCAGGGCGCGGGTGATATGGACGAAATCGCCCCACCAGTCCTGTTCTGCCCGGTGTTCCGCCCAGCCGGGGCGCGGCACGATCATCTGATGCGGGTGGCTTGCCTGTGCCACGATGCGGCCTTTGGCTTCGGTGATGACGCCTTTGGACTCGAAAGTGCCGATGTCGAGGCCGAGGAAGTGATCCATCTATACCTCGCGCGACAGGGAAAAGCCGGGGGTGATGGCGGCAAGCGCCGACAGGATCAGGGCGGCCAGCGCCTGAAGATCGCCGGTGTCGCAACATTCGAGCGCCGAATGCGAGTGGCGCATCGGGAAGCCGATATCGAGCGCCGCCACCCCGTCGCCCAGCAGTTGGACATACGACAGATCGGTCAGCACCCCGGTCTGGGCCGAGCGTTGCAGGGGGATGCCTTGGGCGGTGGCCGTATCCTCGAACAGCCGCACGAGGGCGGGATGCGGGATTACGCCGTTCAAAGTGCCGCGCCCGTGAAAGGAATAAAGGCTGATGCCCGGCCCGCCCCCCAGGGTCATCTCGCCCCGGTCGGCCATGTCGGGGGTGTCTGTGGCCAGCATCAGGTCGATCTGCAAGGCAATGTCGGGGTGCAGGTTCTGCGCGGCGACCACCGCCCCGCGCAGGTTGAATTCCTCCAGCACCGACCAGACCAGATGCACGGTGGGTCCTGCGTTGGCGGTCAGCTTTTCTGCCACCTCGATCAGAATGGCGCAGCCTGCCCGGTCATCCACGGCGGTGCCGGCGATCCGGTTGCCTGCAAGCTCAACCACTTGCGGGCGCAGAACGACCGGGGTGCCGATGCGGATGCCTGCCGCCTCGACTGCCGCTTTGGAGCCGTGCCCGGTGTCGATCCGCAGGTCGGGGGTGGGGAGGACCTTGTATTTCTCATCCGGGGTCGTGCTGTGATGCGCCTTGGTCTGGATGATGCCGGGAATGTCTCCGTGCGGGGTGCACAGCAGCACCGCCTGTGCGGCCAGCGCCCGTTCGGCCACGCCGCCCAGCCGTTCCACGCGGATCAGGCCGTCGGGTTCGACCTTGCGGACGATGAAACCCAACTGATCCATATGGGTGAAAAGCATGACCGAGGGCGCATCGGGGTTGCCGGGGATCGTGGCGATCAGATTGCCCAGACGGTCGATCCGGGTGGGCAGGCCCGCAGGCAAACGGGCGCGGATGGCGGCGGCCACCCGCGCTTCGTGCCCCGACAGGCCGGGGATCAGCATCAGGTCGATCAGATTCTGCCGCAGCCGCGTCATGCCGCCCCCCGGATTTGCCGGACCCGCGCCATGAAATCGGCGGCGCGTTCGGGGTCCACCGCGTTCCACGTCTGCCCGTCGACCTTGAGCGCCGAGCCTACGATGCAGCCATCGGCGACCCGCAGCACATCGGCAATGGTATCATGCTTCACGCCGGTATTGGCCATCACGGGGGTTGTGGGCAGCACCCGTTTCACCGCCTCAAGATCGGACAGGGCGGCTGCCTCGCCGGTGATCTGGCCCGATACCAGCACGGCATCGGGGATCGAGGAAAACACGGCAGACCGCGCGCGGTCGGGCAAGGGGCGCCGGTCGAGGCTGTCGGCAAACTCGGCGCTGACGTTGTAAAGCATGCAGAGATCAGGGCGGTGCAGGCGGTTGCGATAGCGCATTGCGGCACCCGCGTCGGGGGTCCAGGGGCCCATGTCGCTGGCGTAGGCGCCCGTAAAAATCTCGCGCACGAAGGCGGCATCGGTCGCGGCGGCAAGGGCCACGGTCGACATCGGGTCCCACAAGACATTGACGCCAAACGGCAAGGTGATCTCGGCGCGCAACTGCCCGATCAAAAAGGCCATCGTGGCGGTCGAGGCAGGATCGACGCGAAACTCATACGGCCGGTCGTTTTCGTTGCCGAACATCACCGCGTCGAACCCGGCAGCTTGCAATGCGTGCAGGTCGGCCCGTGCGCCGGCCAGAAGACCCGCCACCCCGGCCTCGGCGTCATACAGCGGCGATCCGGGAAGTGCGCCCAGATGCACCATCGCGATCACCGGCTTGCCCGCGCCGAACACGCGTTGAAAATTGCCCATCGTTCCCCCTTGGCAAGCCTGTGGTGACAGTGCAAGCCTGCAAATGATACTAGCATGTTAGCCAAGGTGGAGACTCAGATGCAACCGAAGACAAGGCATTGGGACAGGATCGGCAACGGCGGCATTGCCTTTACCGAACATGGGTTCGGGACGGCACCGCTGGGCAATCTGTATCGGGCAATCTCGGATGACGATGCGGATGCGGTGTTGCAGGCGGCATGGGATGCGGGGTTGCGCTATTTCGATACCGCGCCGCTCTATGGGTTGGGGTTGTCCGAGACGCGACTGAACCGGTTTCTGCGCGGCAAGCCGCGCGATGAATATGTGGTGTCGACCAAGATCGGGCGTCTGCTGCGGACCTGCACGCCCGGCGAGGATCGCGACTGCATCGGCAAGTTCTTTGACGTGCCCAACCGGCGCGAGGTTTACGACTATTCCTATGACGGCGTGATGCGCAGCCTCGAGTTCTCGCTGGAGCGGCTGGGGCTGGACCGGGTCGATATCCTGTTTGCCCATGATCTGGACATTTTCAACCATAAGTCGCAGGCGGCGCTGGATGCGCGGTTGGCGGAATTGATGGCAGGGGGCTACCGCGCCTTGGTGTCGCTGCGCGATCAGGGGGTGATCAAGGCGTTCGGGGCCGGGGTCAACGAATGGCAGCCTTGTCAGTGGATGGCCGAGCGGGGCGATTTCGATCTGTTCCTGCTGGCGGGGCGGTACACGCTGTTGGAGCAGGAAGCGTTGGACTCTTTCCTCCCGCTGGCCGTGGCGCGGGGCATCGGGGTTGTGATTGGCGGGCCATACAATTCGGGTGTGCTGGCGACGGGGGCGCGGCCGGGCGCGTTTTACAACTATGATCCCGCGCCGGACTGGGTGCTGGACCGGGTGCGCCGGATCGAGGCGGTCTGTGCGGAGCATGGCATGCGGCTGGTCGATGCGGCGTTCCAGTTTCCGCTGCGGCATCCGGCGGTCGTGTCGGTCATTCCCGGCGGGCAAGGCTTGGGCGAGATGGCGTCGAACATTGCGGCGGCTGAGGCCGAGGTGCCTGCGGCGCTGTGGGTTGCGTTGACGGAACAGGGGTTGTTGCGGGCGGATGCGCCGCTTTGAGGGGGACTTCGGCGGACAGGCCAGCGAAAAGGCTTTTCATGCAAAGCGCCCGGCCCGATCTGAGAACGGACCAGTGGCCGGTTCTTTCGGGCCGTTGCCCAGTGCCGCGAGGGGTCGGGCAAGGGGTTCTCCGCTGTCCTGACGGTGAATATCACCCCGGCGCGAACAATTCGGGCCGGGTTTCCGCCAGAGGCTCCAGAAACGTCATCAACTGGCGCAGGTGGAGTTGGGTCGCCTTGCGCGCAGTCTTTGGGTCGCGGGCCTCGATTGCCGCAAGGATCGCATGATGTTCGGCCAGCGTCGCCTGCACCCGGCCCGGTGCGGGCAGGATCAACTGGCGCGCGCGGTTGACGTGGACCCATGCGGTATCGGCCAGCGTCGCCAGTCGGCGAAAGCCGGTGAAGGACAGCATCAATTCGTGCATCCGCGCATCGGTCTGATAGAACCCGGCATGGTCGCGGTCGGCCAGCAGCGCCTCTTGCACCCGCAGGTTCCGGCGCAGTTGCACCAGTTGATCCTCGGTGATCGTGGTTGCGATCAGTTCCACCGCCGCCAGTTCCAGCGCCTCGCGCAGGAAGGCGCCTTCCCTGATCTCGGCCATCGAGAAACGCGCGACGAAGGTGCCGGCCTGCGGGACCACATCGACCAGACCTTCGGCAGCCAGACGCGCCACCGCCTCGGACACGGGCGAGCGGGACACTCCCAGCGCCGCGCAAATCTCGGTCTTGCGCAAGATCTCGCCGGGGCGAAACACAAGCGACAAGATCCCGTGTTTCAGCGACAGATAGGCGCGGTTCGCCAGCGACCCCGAAAACGCGTCGAGCGGTTGCAGGTTGGGGGGGTTTACCGCTTGCAGGGGTGTATCCTTCCCGGTAGCATTCTAACATGTTAGCGGCGGGCGGGGGCATGTCAAGCAACCCCGGACGCTACCCCAACCCCTGCCCTGAACCCGGATATTGCCATGATAACCGCCACCATCCGCCTGCATCCGACCGACAACGTGACCATCGCCCTGCGCGATCTGGCGGCGGGGGAGGTGGTGGACGGCGTGACGCTGACCCAAGCGGTGCCACGTGGCCACAAGATTGCAATGGGGCCGATTGCGACGGGGGGGCTGGTGCTGCGCTATGGGCAAATCATCGGGGCGGCGAGCGCGCCGATTGCGACAGGGGAACATGTGCATGTCCACAATCTGGGGATGGGGGCGCATGACACCGACTATGCGTTCTCGACCGACCTGCGCGCCCCTGCCCTGCCCAACGCGCCGCGCAGTTTCATGGGGTTTCACCGGGCGGATGGCGGGGTGGGGACGCGGAATTATCTGGGGATATTGACATCGGTCAACTGCTCGGGTTCGGTCGCGCGGTTCATTGCCGAGGCGGCGGAAAAGCAGGGCCTGCTGGACGATTTCCCCAACGTCGACGGGGTGGTGCCGATTGTCCATGGCACGGGCTGCGGGATGTCGGGGCGGGACGAAGGCTATGACACGCTGTTTCGCACCTTGCAGGGCTATGCGAGGAACCCGAATTTTGCCGGTATTCTGCTGGTGGGGTTGGGGTGCGAGGTGATGCAGGTGCCCGACCTGATCGGGGCCGGGCGGATGCGGGCGGACGGCAATTTCCGCTACATGACGATTCAGCAGACGGGCGGCACGCGCAAGACGATCGACCGGGGCTTGACCGTGCTGCGCGAGATGGCGGTGGTGGCCGATCAGGTCTCGCGCAGTCCGGCGGGGTTGGAACATCTGATGGTCGGCATGCAGTGCGGCGGGTCGGACGGCTATTCCGGGATCACCGCGAACCCGGCGTTGGGGGCGGCGTCGGACATGCTGGTGGCACATGGCGGGACCACGATCCTGTCGGAAACGCCCGAGATTTACGGGGCCGAAGGCTTGCTGACCCGGCGGGCCGTGACGCCCGAGGTGGGGCAGAAGATCGTCGACCGGATCGCATGGTGGGAAGATTATACCGCGCGCTGGGGCGGCGAGATGGACAACAACCCCTCGCCCGGCAACAAGAAGGGCGGGTTGACCACCATTCTGGAAAAGTCGCTCGGCGCGGTTGCCAAGGGCGGGACGGCCCCCTTGACGCAAGTTTACAAGTTCGCCGAACGGGTGGAGGCGCGCGGGTTCGTCTATATGGACACGCCGGGGTATGATCCGTGCTCGGTGACCGGGCAGATTGCGGGGGGGGCGAACCTGATTGCCTTCACCACCGGGCGGGGGTCGGTGTCAGGGTACAAGCCGACGCCTTGTATCAAGCTGGCGACCAACACCGAGATGTATGACCGGATGGCCGAGGATATGGACATCAACTGTGGCGACATGATCACTGCGGGTGTGTCGCTGGAGGTCAAGGCGACCGAGATTTTTGAGCTGTTCCTGGCGGTGGCGTCGGGGCAGCAGACGAAAAGCGAAGCCTTGGGCTTTGGCGGCGCCGAATTCGTGCCTTGGGCAATGGGTGCGGTAATGTGAGGGAAGGCTACGGGGCTATCCACTCACCGCAAGTTCTCCAGCGAAGCGCCCGGAGCGATCAGGGGATCGTTCGGTCAGTTGGCTGGAGCAAGAAGGCGGAGGCCAAAGGCTTTTCCGCGTTCCGGACCGTTGTAGTCGGGCTGCGCCTGCATGCGTCAGGCGCACTATCGCGCCTGCCGAGGGGCAGGCAGGTGCGGCCCGATCTGATTGAAATCAAATCCGGCAGGTCAGTCGCGCAGCGCTTCAGAGTTGTGCCTGTTCCCGTACCTACCGCAACAGAATCGCCCTGAAATCATTGACGTTCGTCCCGGTAGGCCCGGTCACGAACAGATCGCCCAGCGCATCGAATGCGCCCCAGGCATCGTTACCGGCCAGCAACCCCGCCGGGTCCAACCCCGTCAGGCGCAGCCGTGCCATGCTTTCGCCGGTCGCAAAGGCGCCTGCATTGGATTCCGAGCCGTCGATCCCGTCGGTATCGGCGGCCAGCGCCGCAAAGGGCACGCCTTCGGCGGCCAGCGCCAGTGCCAGCAGAAACTCGCTGTTGCGCCCGCCGCGCCCTTGACCGCGCAGGGTGACGGTCGTCTCGCCGCCGGACAGGATCACGACTGGGCGCGCGAAGGGGCGGTTGCGGGTGGCCACCTCGCGTGCGATGGCGGCGTGGACGCGGCCGACGTCCCGCGCCTCGCCCTCGATCGCGTCGGACAGGATCACCGCGGGCACTGGGCTGGCCGCCGCTGCCGCCTCCAGCGAAATCCGCGCGCTGGCGATGACGTGAACGGTGTTGCGGGCGAACAGCGGATCGTGGGGCAGCGGCGCGCGGCCCAGATTCCCGGCCAGCAATGCAGCCACCGGGGCCGGCAGGTCGATGCGCCACGCGGCGACCATCGCGCGGGCGGCCTCGCGGGTGACTGCATCAGGCACGGTGGGGCCGGAGGCGACTTGCGCCGGATCATCGCCCGGCACGTCGGACACCACAAGGCTGACCACCCGCGCCGGATAACAGGCTGCCGCCAGTCTGCCGCCCTTGATGCCCGACACCTGCTTGCGGATCGCGTTCATCACCGAAATCGGCGCGCCCGAGGCCAGCAGCGCGCGGTTCAGGCCTGCCTCATCCTCCAGCGTCAAGTTCCCCGGCGGGCAGGGCAACAGCGCCGACCCGCCACCGCAGATCAGCACCACCACCAGATCATCCGGGCCAAGCCCCTGCACGGCATCAAACAGCGCCGCCGAAGCCAACAGACCCGCAGCATCAGGCACCGGATGCGCGGCCTCCATCACTCTGATCCACTGACAAACCGCGCCATAGCCATAGCGCGTCACGACCACCCCCGACAGCGGCGCGTCCCACAGCGTCTCGAACGCGGCGGCAAGTTGCGCCGCACCCTTGCCAGCGCCAATTACCACGGTCCGGCCTTTGGGTTTCGCGGGCAGATGGGCGCGCAGGGCGGTTTCGGGATCGGCGGCGTGCACCGCCGCATGGAAAAGGTCGGTCAGCAGGGCGCGGTCTTGCGGGGTCATCGCAGGGCGATGTCGGTCACTGATGTCCCATCCGGTCTTTTGGGGGGGTGCGCCACTGACCGCTCCCCTTCCGCCTGATGCACGGGGGTCACCAGATCGGCCCTGCGCCGGGGTTGCCGCGCGGGGCCAAGAGTTGGTGGGTCATGAGGTTCACTTTCATTGCGCGGAGAAAACGGCCCGGCCTCGGTTATCGCGACATTCGACCCTGCCCGGCGCGCGGCTGCAAGGGGTTTTCGCAAGGCTTGGAAAGTTTGCACGAGCGGCGATTGGGGGAGGCCTCCTGTACCAGGTCCGTCTCCTGGCGTCGCCGTTCTGCCCGTTCCCGCGCGGGCTGGGTCCATGCCAGCGCAGTCACGCTCTTTGTCGCAAAACGACGCAGGTCAGCCCATCCGTTCCGACGCATAGGACCCCGGCGAGGCGGGGAACACCACCGTCTTGTTGCCGTTCTGGAAGACCCGGCCATGGATATGGGCGTGGATCGCGCGGGCCAGCACCTGCGCCTCGACGTCGCGGCCAAGGCTGACGTAATCTTCGTTCGACTGGGCGTGCGTCACGCGGATCGTGTCCTGTTCGATGATCGGACCTTCGTCCAGATCGGCCGTCACATAATGCGAGGTTGCGCCGATCAGTTTCACCCCCCGGTCGAACGCCTGTTTATAGGGGTTGGCCCCTTTGAACGACGGCAGGAACGAATGGTGGATGTTGATGATCCGGCCCGACATCTTGCGGCAGATCTCGTCCGAAAGAACCTGCATGTAGCGGGCAAGCACGACCAGCTCGGCCCCGGACTCATCAACGATCCGCATTTGCGCGGCTTCGGCATGCGGTTTGTTTTCGCGGGTGACCTTGATGCAGTGAAACGGGATGTCGTGGTTCGCCACGACCTTCTGATAATCCATATGGTTCGAGATCACCGCCACGATGTCGATCGGCAGCGCACCGATGCGGCTGCGGTACAGCAGGTCGTTCAGGCAATGGCCAAACCGCGACACCATGATCACCACGCGCTGCTTGACCGCCTCGTCAAAGAAATCGGCATCCATGGCAAAGCGGGTGGCGATGGGGCCGAAGCCTGTGCGCAGGTCGTCCAACGATCCGCCTTCTTCGGACAGGAAGCTGATCCGCATGAAGAAATTGCCGGTATCGGTGTCATCGAACTGTGCGGAATCGGTGATGTTGCATCCCTGATCGGACAGATATGTGGAAATGGCGGCGACGATCCCCCGGGTCGAGAGGCATTGGACGCGCAGGGCGAAGGTGGTCATGGTCCGTCCTTTGAAGCGAAGGCATCGGGCGGGACGATAGCAAGGTTGCACGTCCGGGACAGGGGGGCAGCGACAGTTTGGCACGGAACATCGACATGGCGGGTCGAGGTGGAGATGCGCAAATCCTTTGGCTGACGCAAGGGGGGCACGGCTTGCGGTCGCAGTTCGGGCGGCCAGAGATTAACTTTCGGGCGGCGTTGCCCGGTGGGGGGCTATCCGCAAAGGGCATCGCCGCTTGTCGCAAGGTCGGCGCGGGGTTGCGACGGGGGGCGGTTTCGGGCATGGAATTGGAGATGCGGCCTGCGGAACGGGCTACGGTCAAGGACAATGCGATGGACTATGGAAAATCAGGGGTGGCCAAAGGTGCCAAGAACACCCCGCGCCACAATGAGCCGACCGGGGATGGAAAGAACCCCTATGCCCGGCCCGCGCCGAAGGCCGAATTGCTGGCGCGGATGAAGGCGGCTGCGGACGCCAAGAAGGCGGGCTGAATTCTGGTGTCGGGTGTGCCAAAGCGGTTCTCCGCGCAGGCAGCCCTCGACTGCGAAATTTCGGGTGCTAGAATTGCGCCCATGTTCATCATCTCTCTCACCACCTGTACCAACCGCGCGGCTCTGGAGTTTCGCGAGCTGCCACGCCGGTTTCTGGGGCGGATTTTCGTCTGGCCCCGGCAGGAGGGGACTTGGCGGCTGAAACTGCGGCTGATCTTCGAGATCGAGGCGTTGCGCTATTTTCTGGCGCTGTCCCCGTTTGTCGTGGTGGCGTTCATCTGGCGTGGCAGCGCGCTGGCGATTGCACAAGCGCCACTGTTGATGCTGATGCTGGTCTATTGCGTGGAAATCCGGCTGCTGCGGCTGACGAAATCGGCGCGCGAAGCCTTGTTGGACCCGGCAGACCGGGACCGGGCGCTGGATCTGCTGGCGGTGCGGGGGCGGCGGATCGTGACGCGGATTGCGGCGGGGCGGCACATGGATCAGGGCGCGCTGCATCTTGTGATCGAACAGTCGGAGTTGGCGCGCGTTGCCCCGCTGACGCTGGTGTCGGTGCAGTGGAGCGAGGGGCCGGAAGTGCTGGACCTTTCGCCTGCGGAGCGCGCCCTGATCCGCGAGACGCTGTTTGCGCCGCCGCTGACCGAAGCTGCACTTCACAAGGTGACTCAGGCCGAGGACGAACCATTGCAGACGGTTGCGGTCGATCTGCGCTCGATTCCAGCCCATGCGCGAATGGCGGCGTTGACCGGAGTGGGGTGAAGGCGGGTTGCAAGGGTGATAACAGGCTTGCCCGCCCTTGGGCCTACCGCGCCAACGACAGCAGTTTGCCGAAAGGCGGCTGGGCTGCGTCGTCGGGCACGGCCCAGACCACGGGCATCCGGGGCGGGGCGTGGCCAAAGGGGCCGTCCAGATCGGTCAGCAGCACCGCGACGGATGCCCCCATCGCCTGTGCTGTCGCCAGGGGGGGCGCGAAATCGGTGCCGCCGCCGCGCGGCCAGTCAAAGCCCGCCATCTGGGTTTGCCAGCGTACCGGGTCCAGACGGACCTGCCAACGCACCTTATCGTCAAAGGCGATCATGGTGATTTCGGCCGCGACCCGGCGGGCGACGCCGCAGACCTCGGCCAGAAAGCGGGCCAGCAGACCGTCGTCGACCGAGCCTGACGCGTCGATGGCAAGGGCGATGCGCGGGGCCTCGATGGTGCGCCGGGTGCCGGGGCGAAAACCGGGGGTCGGGGCGCTGTTGGTGCGGGCGAGCGCCTCGGACGCGATCCAGTCGCGGGCGGGGCGGCGGTGGGTGTGCGTCAGACCGGGCAGCAGCGCGCGGTTCAAAAGGCGGCGCAGTATCAGTTCCCACGGCGTGCGCGGCTGGGGAATGTCAGCGATCCGGTGGCCCAGCACCCCGATGCCGCGCCCGGCGATCCGCCCGCCTTCCAGCGCGCGGGTCAGGTGTTGACGCCACAGCGCCGCCTGTTCGGCACCCTCGGGGTTTTCGGCATCCGGGGCGTCGCGCGTCACATCGGGCGCAAAGCCGACCTCGGCGGCATAGGCGCGGGCACGGGCGGCGGGGTCGGTCTTGGAGCCGCCCTTGTCGCCTGTGCCCTTGCCGTCGCTGCCGCCCCCGCCCTGCCCCATCAGCCGCAGATACAGCCGGTCCACGTCCCATTCGGCCAGCGGATCAGGCCCTGCAGGCACGCCGAAGGCCCGCGACAGCAGGTCTTTAAGCGTGACGGCGGGACGCGGCAGCGCATGGCCCGCCGCCAAAAGTGCCGCGTTCACCAGCCCGTCTGCCGCCAGCCCGTACAGCGCCTCGTCGAACCCGTCGCCCAGCCGTGCGGCCATCGCCCCCATGCGCGGGCCGTGGCGCAGCGCCACATGCAAAACGTGGTGCGCGGCAAGCCCCGCCTGTTCATGCGGCGGCAACAGGGCAAAGCCCGGACCGTACCAGATCACCGTCCCTTCGCTGCGCGCCGCAGGGCCGCCGATCGCATCGCGGTGGGCGCACCACAGGGCCAGCGCGCCGAGTGCCGGATCCTCGGTCGCGAGCCAGACCAGCGCGGGTCGGGCGCGGTCGGAATGCTGGCCTGCCGTTACTTGGCCCCCAGCGATCACAACCCCGCCTCGGCGCGCGCCTGTGCATAGGTCCGCCAGTCGGGAGAGGCGGCAAAGGCCGCCTCCCACCCACGATCCAGCGATTTCTGCAGCAGCAACTCGAACCCATGGGTGCAAAGCTCGGCCAGCGGCAGACCGCGCAAGGCGGGGTCGTCGCGGTGGCGGTGCAGGTGCCCGATGCCGGCCATCAGCCCGATCACTGCCGGCAGGGTCGCCTGATCCGCCGCCCCGACCAGCGCATAGGCCAGGGCCGTCAACCCGTGCAGGGTCGCGGGATACATCGCCCAGCGGTCCGCCGGTTTGGCCGTGATCATTGCATCGACCTGCACCGATGCCGCGATGTCGTCGGCGATCAGGGCAAACTCGGCCGCCGCAGCTTCGCCCACCGTGCCTGCGATCATCACGTCGCGCAGGCGGCGGTCCGGGATGGCAGAGATGATCGCGCTGACCCGCGCCCAACTGCGCGGGGTGCAGGCGATGACCTGACCGCGCAGCAGGGTGTCTGCCGTATTCTCCAACAGGTCGGGACGCGCGCGGATGAAGGCGGGAACGGCGGGGTGCAATCGCTGTGGCAGGGCGTAGTTCTGCACCCAGTCCTGTGCCGTCGCCCGCAGCGACAGATGGATCAGCCGATCCGACAGGGCCGTTCCCATTTCATAGGCAATCGCCCCGTGTTCGGGTCCGTTCCCCGCCGCCACCACAAAGCAGGTGTCGGGCAGCCGGTGCCGCCCGATCCGGCGTTCCTGCAGCAGGCCATAGACGGTGGGCTGCAAGGCCGGCGGGGCGGCGGTGAGTTCATCCAGAAACAGGACCGAGGGGCGGGCGGGGTCATCGGGCAAATCCTCGGGGCGGTACCAGATGGTGCGTTTGGCGTCGTGGTCGTAATAGGGCAGACCGCGCAGGTCCTGAGGTTCGATCGTGGTCAGGCGCAGATCGAACAGCAGCGCTCCCGCGCGGTTGGCCAGCGCCTGCACGATGTCGGTCTTGCCGATGCCGGGGCGACCGTGCAGCATCCACGAGGCCATGAGCCCCCCTGCCCGTTGCGCCTGCCACCCTTGCCACAGCACGCGCAGCGCCTCGCCGGTCGTGACCGGCATCGTGTTGATCGACATGATGATCCTCCTGCCCCTACAGTTAAGCGATCTGTCTGGCCGGGCAAGAACCTTGCGGGTAGGGTGGAGTTTCCATTTGAAAACGCAGTACATTCTGCATTGGCGAAGTCGCGGTCGGGATGCAAAGGTCGGGCCCCTGCAACAACAGGATGCAGCCAGTTGACGCAGGACGACGTGTTTGCCCGGTGCCGCCCTTGGCCATTCTGGCTGGAGGATGCGCCGCTGCGCCAAGGCGAACCGGCGCCGCTGCCCGTGCGGGTCGATCTGGTGATCGTCGGCTGGGGCTATACCGGGCCCACCCTTGTATAACGGCACGCCGTGTTTTCTGGCGCCTTCGATCGCCTGTTACCGGACCGCCGACCGGCTGTTCGCCTGACCTTTGGAGAACAAGCCATGCGCCAATCCGACCTTTCGGCAGCGGTTCTGCCTGCGATGAACCCTGCTCCGGCAGCACCTACCACCCCGCACCAGATCGGTCCGATGCTGCGTCAGCGGCGCAAGGCGTTGAACCTGACGCTGACGCAGGTTGCGGGCGGTGCCGGGATGGCGTTGGGGTTTCTGAGCCAGATCGAACGGGATTGAAATGCTGACCTCGCACACCGCCCACAGGATGACGGCGATCATGGGCGAGTTGCAGCCCGGCGGCCTGTCCCGCCCCGAGCAGCCGTTGCGGTTGGACCCCGATGCTGCGCTGGCCACATCCGGTGGCCCTGCGGCGGCTTTGCTGATCGGGCCGGAGCCGCGCCAACGGTCCGCGCACAACTATGAAGACGCCTCGGCCCGTTTTTCGGTCGGGGTTTGGGCGGCGACGCCCTGTCACCGCATTCCGATCCCTTGTCCGAGCCACGAGTTGATGCACCTTCTGGAAGGCGAGGTGAGCTTGACGGCGGGTGGCGGCCCTCCGCGCACCTGTCGCGCGGGCGACACTTTTTCGTGCCCAAGGGGTGCGTGGTCGACCGGGTCGGCACAATGGACGTGCGCAAGGTCTATTGCCCGGTCGTGCCCAGAGCCATGCCCTGATCCCCGGAATTGACCGGACAAGCCTTGGCCGGGCCCTTGTATTCCTGCCCTTTGGCGTAACGATGCGGGGGATGAAGGCGCATTTCCACCCCGCGGCTATTAGGTTAGAAGGGGACGGAGGCGCGGTCAATCGCGATTCCTAAGGCCCCCCGCATTCGATTTACCAGCGCAAGACCCGCGCGCCGATGGCGGCAGAGACCATGGTCACGCCCATGATGGCAAGGCTGTACCACGTGATGTAGAACAGCGGGCTGTCCTCGGTGCAGTGGGTGGCATAGATCGTCGCCGCGATCCCGGACCCTGCCAGCCCGATCACTGCCCCTGCCAGCGCAGGCGCAGTCGTCGCCCCCCGCCGCAACGCCCAGAACAGCGTCGCGACAGGCACCACCGATAAAATCGGAATGAAAACCAGACAGACCCACATCGTCTTGCCGACGGTCGCCATCTGCCGCGCCTCGGCGGGCGTGGCGACATAAGCCCAGATCAGCATCGCAAGAGCTGCCCCCGCCACAACGGCCAGCGGCCAAAACCGCACGACACCGCGCCCCTCGGGCCGCGCCAGACCCAGCGCGATCCGCATCGAGACTGCCGCCAGCGCGCAAGTCAGTACGAAGCGCATCAGCGACACCGGATTGCCCAACGCCTGCACCAGATCGGGGCGCAAGCCAAGCGCCAGCCAATTCGCCAGCAGCGTCACCACCACAGCGGGCAGCAGAACAGACCAGAGCCGCCCGGACACCGGCGGTTCGGGCAAGGTATCGGCGGCAAGTACGCGGATCAGATCGTCGGTCTTCATTCTATATGCCTTTGCCGAAGGACGGCCAGAGTTTTCAACGCCCGGTGCAGGGCCACCCGCACCGCGCCTTCGCTCATTTGCAATGCCGCCCCGGTTTCGGCCATCGAGGCCCCCTCAAGCCCGATCTTGCGGACGATCTTTTCCGACCGGTCATCCAGCATCCCGATCATCTTGGCCATATCGGCGGCCTCGGTCGGATCACGGTCGGGGCTTGCGGGCAGCACCTCGGCAAAATCCTCGATCGGCAGATCAATCCTGCGGCCCCGCGCCCGGAACGCGTCGACCACTTTGTAGCGGGCAATGGCATAAAGCCAGGGCCGCACCGGGGCCGTGGGCTCCCAGGTGTGGCGATTGAGGTGAATGGCGAGCAACACCTCCTGCACGACATCCTCGCATCCCGCCTCGCCCAGCGATCCGGCCCGCGCCCGCACCAGACCGCGCAGCATCGGGGCGACCGATCGCAAGAATCGGGAATAGGCCCGCGCGTCCCCCGCGTTTGCCGCTGCCAGAAGCTGCGCCCAATCGTCCATCTGCCTTTTCATCACTGTCTTTCAGGTCGCAGGTCGTCAGGTTTTTGTTACAAGAGCACGAAAAGAAAATGTTGGTGCCAACTGGCCTACACGGTTTCGTGAGGCTCGTAACGAACCGTCCAGATCGTGCGAACAGTCATAGAGTCAAGCGCGCGCCGCGCCCACAGGAAAGACAAGTCGCTGATGATCCGACACCCAGATTTTCCGACCCGTTCCGATGATCGACAGATGAGCGCCGTGGACAAGTGTGGCCCCGCGCGCACCGCTGGCATCGCCCCCCCTTCCCCGACATCGGCGCATTAGGATCATGGAAATCGTTTTCGCCTATCTCGCCGGCCTCCTGACTCTGATCAACCCGTGTGTGCTGCCGGTTTTGCCCATTGTCCTCGCGTCCAGCCTGCACCGGGATCGTCGCGCCCCGCTGGCCTTGGCGGGAGGGATGAGTCTGTCGTTTGTCGCCCTCGGTCTGGGTATCACCGCTTTGGGCCCGGCTTTGGGCGTCGATACGGATACGGTCACCCGCACCGCCGCCCTTTTGATGATCGCATTTGGCGCGGTGATGCTGATCCCCAGCCTCTCGGCACGGTTTTCAACGGCGACTGCGGGATTTGCCGCCCGCGCCGATGTGCAGATCGACCGTACGGCGGATGCGGGTTTGGGAGGACAGTTCGTCTCGGGTGCTCTTCTGGGCGCGGTATGGAGCCCGTGCATCGGCCCGACGTTAGGCGCCGCCATCGCGCTGGCATCGACCGGAGAAAGCCTTGGGCGGGCGGGGGCGATCATGGTCGCCTTTGCGTTTGGCGTCTCGACCCTCATCCTTGGCCTAGCCTATGGCGCGCAGTCGGCGCTGCGTCGGCGTCAGGCCAGGTTGCGCATACTGGCTGAAAGGGCAAAGCCCGCGATGGGCCTTGCCTTTGTGCTGGTCGGATCCATGCTTTGGTTCGGCGGCAATCACGTGATCGAGCGGTGGCTGCTAGAAAACCTGCCGGCCTGGCTTATTGATTTCTCTGTCATCCTCTGACCTCAAAAGGACCCTCCGAATGACCCTCACCCGTCGCACCTTTCTGACCGGCACCGCCACCCTTGGCGCAACCACTGTGCTTTGCCCCGCTGCCTTTGCCGCCGCACCCATCCTTTACACCGAAGGGGCTGCAGAGGCGGCCATGGATGCGGGCAAGGTCGTCGTGCTGGATTTCTGGGCAAGCTGGTGCTCTACCTGCGCCGCGCAAGAGCGTGTGCTGACCGCCCTCAAGGCCGAAAACCCGGCCTATGAGGCGAACATTGTCTTCTTCCTCGTCGATTGGGACGAACACGCCAAGGGCCCGCTGTCCAAGGGCCTGAAAATCCCCCGCCGCTCGACCCTCGTGGCCCTCAAGGGGCGCGCAGAACTGGCGCGGATCGTGGCGGGCACCTCGAAAGCAGACATCAAGGCCCTGCTGGATACAGCACTCGCCGCCGCGTGATGCAAAGCTGCGCGCGAGGGCCCTTGCGTCGGGCTTTTGCGCGCTTCTTGCTGATCTCGGTAGACATGGGGAATTGGCAGGCTTGCGACCAGCAGCCCGTTCATTGGGAGCCGGATGGTGAAAGGCGATAGACTGTGGCTGTGCGTTGCGGGCTTTCTGGGACTTGTCCTGCAAGCGCTGCCGGTGTCGGCGCAGCAGGCCGGTCCGGTTGCTGCCAGATATGCCGGGCCGACGGATCGTTACCCTCATAACATCATGGGATCGCTGAAGGCGCACACCGACTTGATCGTGGAATGGGCCGCCTGCGGCACTTGCGATGACGTTGAAGGCCAACTCGCGATACGACTTCCAGACGATCTGGTCTTTGAAGACTTTGCACCGCGCCTTGTAGATCTGAACCGCGACGGTGTGAAAGAGATTGTCACGGTCGAAAGTGATGCAACCCGTGGGTCAAGACTGTCGGTCTGGGAGGTGACATCGGACGGCGGAACGCTGAAACTGGCGCGATTGGCGGTGACGGATTTCATCGGAACACGGTTTCGCTGGCTGGCCCCGATTGGTGCTGCGGATTTTGACGGGGATGGCAATCTGGAGCTGGCCTATGTCGAGAAGCCCCATCTGGACAAGGTTCTGAAGATCGTTCGACTGGTTGACGGACGTCTCGAAGATGTTGCCCGTATCGCCGGGGTGACAAATCATGCGATTGGCCAGGAAGCTGTGCAAAGTCGCATCGCACAGTGCAAGAACGGACCGCGCATTGTTCTTCTTGACGCGCGCGGCAGCCGGACGATGTCTGTCGTCCTGACCGGGTCAAAACTGCGCGCTCAGGATATCGGTCCTTCCCTTGCACCCATGGTGTTGGGCCGGGGTGACCCCTGTTAGCTTTGGGCGTGGCCCGGACCTGCAGTCTGCGGGCCCCGGCAGGATCTGCGTCAATATCGAGCGGCGTAATGGTTACGGCGGGCGTGGCAACGATGTGATCACCACCTGCACCGACAACGCGAATGACGGGGCCCAGGATTTACTGAGAGGCGGGGTCTCGCGCGGGCTGTCAGTCAAGCGGGTCGCCTTCATCGCCGCCGCCGCTGCTTGGGCGAAGTGTTGGGGCCGCAGGCTTGGGTCGGCAAGGTTCAAGGGAACGCCCGCGATGGCCAACTGGCTGCGTTGACCGGGGATCGACAGGTGGGCGATGGGAACCGAATTCCAGGCCAACTGCGGGCGGTGACGTTCTTCATGGCGGAGATAGGGCTAAGGTCGTCCAGCGGTTGGAAGAGGCGACGGCGGCGGGCTGCGCTGCGAAAGTCCGCGAAACGGTGGACGCTTGAGGCAATCGCGATGATGTCTGCCGTTGCAACGGATGGGGCGCAATACGGGGCAAGCGATTGCCCTGCATTTGTATGAGGACGGGTCTCGGGTGCCGGTTCTGGACCTGATGGCCGCAGCCCCCGGTGCGGCGGGTTCTCAACCATTACGTCGGGCGTGGCGGACCTGTCTGCAATGCTGGCGCGGGTGGCCGGTCACTGATCCGCAGCCCTCCTGATCGCATCCCAGTCCCAATCGATACCAAGACCGGGCTCAGACGAGGGAAAGGCCAAACCGTTTCTTATGTCCAGTCGCGACGTCGTGATGGCATCCAGTTGCGGGATGTATTCCAGCATCCACGAATTCGGGATGGCGCAGACAAGGCTGATGTGCAGCTCCATCAGGAAATGCGGACAGACCGCGATGTTCATCGCCTCGGCCATATGGGCGACCTTCAGCCAGGGCGTGATGCCACCGACCCGGGCGACATCGACCTGCACGATGGAACAGGCCCCGGCGCGCAGATAATCGGCGAACTGGCCGGGGGAATACAGGCTTTCACCCACCGCAATCGGCACGCGCGAGGCGGCGGCAAGACGGGCATGGCCGGTCAGATCGTCGGCGGGCATCGGCTCTTCGAACCATGTGATGCCGTGATCGGCCAGCATATCGGCGCGGCGCAAGGCTTCGTGATACGGGAAGGCCTGATTGGCGTCGACCATCAGGTGAAAGTCATCGCCGACGGCAGCGCGCACGGCGGCCAAACGGGCCGCATCCTGCGCCAGATGCGGTTTGCCGATCTTGACCTTGGCCCCGGCAAAGCCCTGGGCCTTCATGGCAAGGGCATCCTCGACCAACGCGGAGGTTTCGATGTGCAGCCAGCCGCCTTCGGTCGAGTAAAGTGGCAGGTTGAGCTTTGCGCCGCCCGCCATCTGCCACAGCGGCAGTCCTGCGCGTTTGCAGCGCAGATCCCACAGGGCGGTGTCGATGGCCGCCAGCGCCAGCGACGTGATCGCCCCGACCGAGGTTGCATGCGTCGAAAACAGCAGGTCGCGCCAGATTCGCTCGATTTCCTCGGCCTCGCGCCCGATCAGTTGCGGGGCCAGCGTTTCGCGCAACAGACTGATGACGGCCGGGCCGCCGGTGCCGATGGTATAGGAATACCCGGTGCCCTTGGCGCCATCGGCGTCGGTGATGGTGACGAGCGGGGTTTCCTGACTGACAAAACTCTGGATCGCATCGGTGCGTTTGACCATTGGCACAAGGTTGACCATGCAGATGTCGACATGCGTGATCTTTGCCATGGCTTGCCCTTGATTTGTATCCCAGTTTATCTGTGACCGCCCCACCCGCCCTGTCAACGGCCCAATCGGGCGGGACGCCCCATGACCCAGCATTCCGTCCGCCACTACGGTATGGTCATCGGGTTGAAGCCTGATCGCATCGCGGATTACCGGGCCTAGCATGACGGGCCGGGAGTGCGCGATCTGCTTGACGCAGCGAACATCCGAAATTTCAACATCTTCATGACGGTGATGCTGGACGGGAAGCCCTATGAGTTCGCCTGTTATCAGTATGTCGGCGCAGATTATGACGCCGACATGGCCCGCCTGAACGCCGATCCGCGCAATGTGGCGTGGCTGGCACTCTGCGACCCGATGCAGATCCCGCTGCCGGGTCACCAAAGCTGGACGATGATGGAAAGCATCTTCTTTCAGCCCTGAACCGGTCCCGAAAGGGGCATCGCGGATTTCGGGATCACGCCACCAGGATGGGCGATGACATGGCACGCCAGCCGATGGCCCGCCGCCGCCGCAGCTTCGGGTGAGGCCCCGGCAAGTCGCGCATTCAGATAGCCTGCGTTGAAACTGTCGCCCGCGCCCGTGGTGTCGACCACCCGTTCGGCGCGCGGCAGGGCGGTTTGCACCTGCCGCCCGTCTGCGCGGATCAGCGGCCCGGCGGCCCCGTTCTTCAGCACGATCTCTGGCGCGCCAAGGCCTGCAATCCTGTCCATTACCTGCTTAGCGCCGGAGCCGGGATACAGCAGTTCCTCGTCATCGAGCGATGGCATCGCCAACGAACACGCCGTCCACATCGCATCAAACACGCCTCTTGCAGTCGCGGCATCCGACCAAAGGCGGGGGCGATAATTGCTGTCGAACACCACTCTGTGCCCTGCGTCACGCAAGGCCGACAGGCGTTCAATCAGATCGGCGCGCACCTGTTCCGGCAGGATCGCAAGGGTAATCCCGGACAGGTAGATCACCTGAAAGCGGCCCAAATCATCAAGGCGCGGCCCGACCCCGGAAAACAGCGTCCGCGCCGCCGACGCCTCGCGCCAATACCTGAACGACCGTTCGCCCGCTGCATCGACCTCGATCGAATAGATCCCCGGCAGCCGCGCCTCATGCCGACCGATCAGCCCGCAATCAAGGCCCTCCTCGGCAAACATCGCCAGCATCCGGGTCGAAAACGCATCGGTCCCAAGGTTGGTCAGGAAGCTGACCCCAGCCCGCAAGCGCGCAAGATAGACTGCGGTGTTCAGCGTGTCGCCGGCAAAGCCGACATGCGCCTGACCGGTGACCAGATCGAGCTGGCTGAGTTCGATCATGCATTCCCCGATGCAGGCCACCCGCACAAGGTCAGGCCGCACAAGGTCAGGCCGAACAAGGTCAGGCCGCACCGGATCAGACTGCGCCGACATAGCTGTCCAGAACATCACGGGCGTCGGCGGCAAAATAGTCCCTTCGTTCAACGATGTGGCGGCGGATCATGGTGAAGGTCCGGTCCAGATGCCCCTTCATGGCAGTTGCGGCGGCATCCGGGTCGCGCAGTTTCAAGCCGTCAACAATGGCGGTATGTTCGGCCAGAACCACGTCAAGATGGCTGGGCAAAGGGATCGACAGACGGCGCACCCGGTCCAGTTGGGCCTTGGCGCCGTTCACGATCTTCCAGACATAGGCCGAGGCCCCGAACACGGCGATCATTTCGTGAAACGCCTCATCCAGCGCATAAAATCCGTCAAAATCCTGATCCGCCGCCATGCGTTTTTGCTGATGGATGTTGAAATCCAAGGACCGTTCGAACTGCGGCGTCATGCGTGCCGCTGCCAGCCGCACCACCTTCATCTCCAGCGCGTCGCGCACCAACTGGCCGTCGAACACACTTTGCAGGTCGATCCTGGACACATAGGTGCCCGAATTCGGCACGACGCTGACCAGATTTTCCGCGTTCAATTGCAGGATAGCCTCGCGCAGCGGCGTGCGCGAAATGCCAAGCTGTTCGCAAATCAGCTTTTCGTTCACGATGCTGCCGGGCTGCAGCGCCAACCCGACAATCGCCCGCCGCATGATGTCATAAACCTGAGCGGTCTTGGGCAAAGCGGGGTCGATATTCCCGACCAGGGATTCCGGCAGACCCGGTATATCGGTGTGGTCGATTCCGGGGTCTTTTCTGGGTCTTGCCATGCTGCGCTACTCGATGTTTGGTGTGTTTCAGGTGGCGCGGTTTGAGTAGACGTTATGCTACTGAGTTGTCTTAGGGTGGCCGTCTTCGGGAGCAAAGGCCGCGTGTTGACGTTCTCGTAATACCAATATATTACTCAAGTGACAAGTCTGACGCGCGTCGTCTGCCAAAGCAAATTGACAGATGGCAGCAAGCCCCGGAATTGAAGTCCTCATGACTGGACCCCAGTCTTTGGTTCGGCCCGATCAAGGTTTCAGGAGGCCGTTCATGACGACGCTTACCGGCAAGACGGCGTTGCATTCGGGGGTAATGGCGACTGTGGTCCGGCATCCGCGCCGCAGCCTGTTGGCGGATCATCACCGCAGACTTGCCCGGTCTGACCGGGGGGCTGCATCTTGACCGGCATGCCGCGTCTATCGGATGAAACGGTCGGGAAACTCGCCCCCACGATCCGGCGTCCCGCCTATGATCGCGCGTCGGTGACGGCCGGGATCGTGCATCTGGGGGTAGGAGCATTTCATCGGGCGCATCAGGCGGTATTTACCGATGATTGCCTGGCCGCCGGAGAGTTGGATTGGGGGATCACGGCGGCCTCGCTGCGCAGCCCCGCCACGCGGGATGCGCTGGCTCCGCAAGACGGACTTTATACCCTGGCGCTGCGGTCTGCGACCGAAGAGTTGCGGGTTGTGGGGTCGATTGGCCGGGTGTTGGTAGCCCCGGAAAATCCCGCCGCATTGCTGAAGACGATGACGGCTGCGACGACCCGCATCCTGTCCTTGACGATCACCGAAAAGGGTTATGGCGTCGATGCCTCGGGGGCCTTGCGCCGCGATGATCCTGACATTGCGCATGACCTGGTCAATCCGCAGACCCCGCGCACCGCTTTGGGCTTTCTGGTCGAGGCGCTGGCATGCCGGCGTGCGGCAGGGCTGGCGCCGTTCACGGTGCTGTCTTGCGATAACCTGTCGCACAATGGCCATGTGGTGCACCGCGCCCTGACGGCCTTCGCAAGGGCGCGTGACGAAGACCTTGGCGCCTATGTTGCGGGCGAAGTGGCCTGCCCGTCCTGCATGGTGGACCGAATCGTGCCTGCCACGACCGATACCGACCGCGCGGCCGTTTCGGCCAGCCTCGGCGTGCGGGATGCCTGGCCCGTGCTGGCCGAACCGTTCTTTCAATGGGTGATCGAGGATCGCTTTCCCATGGGCCGGCCGGGCTGGGACCGCGCGGGGGTGGAGTTCGCCACGGATGTCGCCCCCTATGAGGCGATGAAACTGCGCTTGTTGAACGGTGCCCATTCCACTCTTGCCGCGATGGGGCGGCTGGCGGGACATGCGACGGTGGCCGAGGCGATGGCCGATCCGGTGATCCGCGCCTTTGTGCGCGCCTATTGGGCGCAGGTCGCCCCCACGGTTCCGGCGCATATCGACGTGGCCGCCTATACGGCGCGGCTGGAGGTGCGGTTCGACAATGTGGCCCTGCAGCATAAACTGGCCCAGATCGCGACCGATGCCAGCCAGAAAGTGCCGCCGCGCATCCTTGGCCCCTTGCGCGAGGTGCGGGCACGACATGCGCCGCACGGCGCGCTGGTTCTGGCGATAGCGGCGTGGATGCGATCTTGCGAAGGGGTGGATGATGCGGGTGGGGTGTTGCCGATGACCGATCCCGTTCTGGCCGGATGGGCGGGGCGTCCTGCATCCACCATGCCCGCTGCCGAGGCTGTGCGGTGCTGGCTGAATTATGCCCCGGTGTTCGGGACAGATCTGGCGGAGGATGACGAACTGGCCGCAGACCTTACCCGTGCCTTGGTTGCGCTGCGCGACCGCGGTGCGATTGCGGTCGCGTCCGCCTGGCTTGGCAGCTTGCGCTGAGGAAGCCGGGCGCGTGGCCCC
>JBBRVJ010000038.1:0-23489 GCA_038246975.1 Rhodobacterales bacterium
AATTGGTCGTGACCAGTTCCGAAACCGGCGATGGAATCGAAACGCTGCGCGCGATCATCGCAACTCTGGTGTAATCTGGCGTTCTGACAGAAGTTGCCAAAGCGCCAATGTTGGCGTGCAGCAAAATTTTCGGACGGAAAATTTTCGCTCAGACGTGCTGCGCGCCGTTTACCTGAAGTTCCGCGCCCGAGATGTAGCTTGACTGGTCCGAACACAGGAACCAGATCGCGTCGGCCACCTCGCGGGGTTGGCCCAACCGCTGTATCGGAAGCGCCGCCACGATCTTGTCGGTGCCCGGTGACAAGATGGCCGTTTCCACCTCGCCCGGCGCTATGGCGTTGACGCGCACGCCCAAGGGTCCGAAATCATGCGCCATTTCGCGGGTCAGGGCTGCCAGCGCCGCCTTGGACGTCGAATAGGCCGCCCCCGCAAACGGATGAACCCGTGACCCGGCAATCGAGGTCACGTTGACCACCGCGCCCTTGGCCTCGATCAGTTCCTCCATCAAACCGCGGGCAAGGATCACCGAGGCAAAGAAGTTGACATGAAACACCTGCCCCCAGGTGCGCAGGTCGGTGGTCAGCGTGTTCAGCCGCCCGCCCGCTTCGGCCTTGGGCGAAATTCCGGCGTTGTTCACAAGGGCGTCCAGCCGCCCGTTCAGCTTTGACCGGATGACTTCGATGGCGGCGATGGTCTTTTTGGGGTCGGCCAGGTCGATCTGGATGTGGTTATCCTCGCCCCCCGGCCACGGGCAGCGCGGATCGAAGGGTTGGCGCGAACAGGACAGCACCCGCCAGCCTTCGGCCGAGAACCGCTTGACGGTGGCGTGGCCGATGCCGCGGCTGGCTCCGGTCAGAACAATGGTGCGTTGAACGGGCATGCGGGGGCTCCTTGCTGCCACCCTAGGCACGCGGTCGGAAAAGGCAAGGCGGTCTTGGCAGCAGGGAGGAACGCTTGTATCACGGCGCTACCCGGTGGAGGCCAGCGATGAAAATGCAGACCATGACCATGAACGATGCCGTCCATACCGCCCGAGTTTTGTCAGAGGCCCTGCCGCATATGCAGCGGTATTCGGGGGCGGTGGTGGTGGTCAAATTTGGCGGCAATGCGATGGGCGACGATTCGGCAATGGCCGAGTTTGCCCGCGATATCGTGTTGATGCGCCAGGTCGGGGTGAACCCGGTGGTGGTGCACGGCGGCGGACCGATGATCAACGAGATGCTGGAAAAGCTGGGCATCAAAAGCCAGTTCGTGCGCGGCAAACGGGTAACGGACAAGGCGACGGTGCAGGTGGTCGAGATGATCCTGTCCGGTCTGGTCAACAAGCGGATCGTGCAGGCGATCATGGATGCCGGCGGGCGGGCGGTCGGAATCTCGGGCAAGGATGACGACCTGATGGTGTGCGAGGCGGACGACCCCGAGTTGGGCTATGTCGGGCGGCCGATCGAGATGAACGTGCAGGTGCTGCGCGACCTGTACAGCGCCGGGATCATCCCGGTGGTGGCACCGGTGGCTACCGGCATGGCGGATAACGAGACGTTCAACGTCAACGGCGATACGGCGGCGGGGGCGATTGCCGGGGCGTTGCAGGCGGACCGGTTGTTGTTGCTGACCGATGTCGCGGGCGTCAAGAATGCCGCTGGCGAGGTGATGACACAGATTACGCCCGATGAGGCGCGCCAGATGATTGCCGACGGGGTGATCGGCGGCGGCATGATCCCCAAGACCGAAACAGCACTGGCCGCGTTGGAGCAGGGCGTGCGGGCGGTGACGATCCTTGACGGGCGCACGCCGAACGCCTGCCTTCTGGAACTGTTCACCGACCACGGCGCGGGCAGTCAGATCAGGTCGACCGAGCCTCGGGTCAAGTCGCATATCCGGCGCTGACGTGAAGATGCAGGTGAGGCAGCGATGGCAGCACGAAAGACTGGCGCGGGCGTTTTGACGGGCGTGCAGACGCTGGACGCCATCGCAGCGACCTGTGCGGTGGACCATCTGGCCGTGCTGGGCGGTTTTGCCTGTCACGCGGATGCGGGGTTGCCTGCGGGGACGCGGACCGTTCTGTTGCTGGGGCCATTGGAGCCGGGGTTCTGGCCGCATCTGCACGCGCAGCCGGAATGGGGCGGGCCCGATCCGGTGGACCGCTGGTCGCGGCGGGTGATCGGGAAGATCGCCTGCGGGCTGGGGGCCAAGGCGTTGTTTCCGTTTGGCGGGGCGCCTTTTCATCCGTTCTATCAATGGGCGCTGCGGACCGGGCGCATCTGGGACAGCCCGGTCCGGTTGTTGCTGCACGACGAACAGGGCTTGATGGTCAGCTTTCGCGGGGCCTTGGCGTTGAAGCAGGTGCTGGACCTGCCCCCTGCCCCGCCGCAGCCGTGCGACACTTGTGCCAAACCCTGCCTGACCGCCTGCCCGGTCGGGGCGCTGACGGGGGCGGGGTATGACGTGGCGGCGTGTCACGGCTTTCTGGACAGTCCCGCCGGGGCCGACTGCATGGAACAGGGCTGCGCTGTGCGTCGCGCTTGCCCCGTGTCTGCCGCCTATGCAAGACTGGCCGAACAATCCGCCTATCACATGAGGCAGTTCCACACATGAAGCGCCTGATCCTGACCCGCCATGCCAAATCAAGCTGGGATGACCCGGCGACCCCGGACCACGACCGCCCCCTGAACGAGCGGGGCAAGGCGGCGGCGGCGGACCTGGGCCAATGGCTCGCCTCGCGCGGCTATCTCCCGGACGAGGTGCTGTGCTCCGACGCCCTGCGCACCCGCAAGACGTGGAGCGGGATCGCCTCGGCCCTGCCCGGAACGCCTGTCTTGGAGTTGAAACCGGCGCTGTACCATGCCGGAGCCGATGTGATGCTGGCGGTCCTGCGCCACGCCACGTCGGACACGGTGATGATGATCGGCCACAATCCGGGGATCGCGGATTTCGCGGCCCGGTTGACCGCCCATCCGCCGCTGCACGCCGAGTTCGTCCGTTATCCGACCGGGGCGACGATGGTGGTGGATTTCGCCGTGGGGAACTGGACCCATGCCGCTTTCGGGCAGGGCAGCGTGATTGATTTCACCGTGCCGCGCGAGATTGACGCCTGATGGTGTGAGCAACGCCCCCTCCGACAGGGGGGCGTCACGCCCATGCGGCCAGCGGGTGAGGCTTTTGGTCAGTGCCCCAGAATTTGCGACAGGAACAGTTTGGTCCGGTCGGACTTAGGGTTGGTAAAGAACTCGCGTGGTTCGTTCTGTTCGACGATCTGCCCCTGATCCATGAAGATCACCCGGTTCGCCACGGCCTGAGCAAAGCCCATCTCGTGAGTCACGCAGATCATCGTCATGCCTTCTTCGGCCAGGCTGATCATCGTATCCAGCACTTCCTTGATCATCTCGGGGTCAAGGGCGCTGGTCGGCTCGTCGAACAGCATGATGCGCGGCTTCATGCAAAGGGACCGCGCAATGGCCACGCGCTGTTGTTGGCCACCCGACAACTGACCGGGATACTTGGCGGCCTGTTCGGGGATCTTGACCTTCTCAAGAAAATACATCGCGGTTTCATCCGCTTCCTTTTTCGGCACCTTGCGGACCCAGATCGGCGCGAGTGTCAGGTTTTCCAGAATTGTCAGATGCGGGAACAGATTGAAGTGCTGAAACACCATGCCGACCTCGGACCGCACGATGTCGATGTTCTTGATGTCTGACGTCAGTTCGGTGCCGTCCACGATGATCTGGCCCTGCTGATGCTCTTCCAGCCGATTTATGCAACGGATCAGGGTCGATTTGCCCGACCCTGACGGCCCGCAGATCACGATGCGTTCACCCTTCATTACCGACATGTTGATATCGCGCAGCACATGGAAGGTGCCGAACCATTTGTTCATGCCGCTGATCTGGATGGCGACTTCGTCGGTCACCAGCATCCTGGAGCGGTCGATCGCGTGTTCTGACATGGAATACTCCTAGTGGTGATCGGTTTTCAGCTTGTTTTCCAGATACATCGAGTATCGCGACATGCTGAAGCAGAAGACGAAGAACAACAGACCCACAAAAATGAACAGCTCCCAATAGATGCCGTTCCACTCCTGGTTGGCGCGGATTGACGAGACCAGTTGCAGCGGGTCCGACAGGCTGATGAACGAGACCAGCGTGGTATCCTTGAACAGGCCGATGAAGTTGCCGACGATGCCAGGGATCGACACTTTCAACGCCTGCGGCATGATGATCAGCCGTTGCGCCTTCCAGTAATCCAGCCCCAGCGCGTCTGCGGCCTCGTACTGCCCGCGCGGCAACGCGGCCAGACCGCCCCGGATCACCTCTGCCATGTAGGCGGCAGAAAAGATCGTGACCATGATGATGACGCGCAGGATGACGTCAAACGTGGTGCCCGGCGGCAGGAAGTAGTTCAGCAGCAACGAGGCCACGAACAGCAGCGTGATCAGTGGAACACCCCGAAAACCTTCGATGAACGCCACGCAGAACGACTTGACGATCAGCAGGTCGGATTGACGGCCAAGCGCCAGCAAGACGCCCAGAGGCAGGGAAAAGGTGATGCCGGACACCCCGATGACGGTGGATAGAAGGAAGCCGCCGAAGTCGTCGGACCCCATCTGAAGCAGGCCGATGGGCACGACGCGGTGCACTGCCTCGGCAACCGGGCCGCACAGGAACATCCACCACAGGATCGGCACGACCATCGCCGCGACCACCCCAAGCAGACCGTTGACCGTGGACGCCAGACGATAGGCTAGAAACCCAAGCGCAAAGCCCGTCACCGCCATCACCGGCAGCCAGACCGTCCCGCCCCACAAGAGCCAGAACGCGACGGCGGGAAAGATCGGCGAGAACCACAGGAACGCGCGCGGCACCCATGAAAACAGGATCGGCCCCAAGGCCACCAGCATCAGGACCAGCGTCAGGGTCGGGCGCCAATACAAATCCTGCGGGTAAAAGCCGAACAGGATCTGGTTCCAACGTTGCGCGATGACGGCAAAGCAGGCGCCGGTTTTGCCTTCGCCAAATTCGGCGACGATCAGTTCCCGGCAGTGTTGCAGCGAATCCGCGACCCAGACCGACCGATAGAGCCACGGCCCGATGGTCGCCGCGATCACATAGACGGCGTAGAAGGCAAGCAGGGTCAGGATCACGTTTCCGACGCTGGAGAACAGGTTTTCACGAAACCAGCGAATCAATCCGGTCTGTGACGCGGGCGGTTGTTGCGGCGGCAGCATCGCGCTGCGGACGTAAGAGGTCTCGGCCATCTTAACGCTCCTTCAACTTGATGCTTTTGTTGTAGATGTTCATCAGCGCCGAGATCGTCAGACTGATGGTCAGGTAGATGCCCATCAGCAAGAGCATCGATTCCATTTCGCGCCCGGTCTGGTTCATCGTGATGCCGCCAAGGGTCGATCGCAGGTCCATATAACCCACCGCCAACGCCAGAGAGGTGTTCTTGGTGATCGACAGGTATTGCGAGATCAGCGGCGGCACCACGACCCGCATCGCCTGCGGCAGCACGACCAACCGGGTGGCCAGACCGTGGTGCAGGCCAAGCGCCAGGGCAGCCTCGGTCTGACCACGCGAAATTGCCAGAATTCCGGCGCGCACGCTTTCTGCGATGTAGGTGGCGGAATAGATCGACAGGGCAAGCCACATCGCCACCAGCGAGTTTCGCGCATGGACGCCGCCGATGAAGTTGAAGCCCTTGAGCTCGGGATACCCAAGGTGAAACCCGGTCGCAACCAGCAGCGCCACAACCGGCAGGATCAGGATCGCCAGCGATTTCCACCAGGTGACCGGACGGATGCCGGTCGCGTTCTGCGTGGCAAGCGCGGATTTCTGCAGCCGGCGATAGGCCCAGATCGAGGCGGCCAGAACGGCCAGAATGGCGAGCAGATCGTTGGAAATCAGAAATATGCCGACATCGGTGTTGCCAAGGCTGCGGTCGAACAGCGGTTCCGGCAGGTAGACGCCCCGGTTGGTGACGGCGATCGAATCGAACAGGACCATCTGCGCGGTCGGGGCTTCACCGCGAAACTCTTTGGGCTCGGGCATGCTTACGGCCATGATCGCGTTGACCAGAACGATCCACAGAACCACCGGCACGTTGCGAAAGGTTTCGATGTAGACCGACATCAGGCGCGCGACCAGCCAGTTCTTCGACAGTCGCAGAACACCGGCGATCAGTCCGATGACCGTCGCAAGGATGCAGCACAAGAAGGCAAGGAACAGCGTATTGAGCACGCCCACCAGCATGGCCCGTCCATGGGTGCTGTCGCTGCTGTACTGCACCAGCGTCTGGTTGATGTCATAGCCGGAGCGGACCCACAGGAACCCGAAGTCAAAATCCTTGCCAGCGGCTTTGAGGTTGGTAATCGTGTTCTCGATCAGCCAGCCGAAAAACAATACCAGCAAAACCAGAAAAACCACCTGAATGGTGATGGACCGGTATCGGGTATCGTAGATCAGCATACCCAGCCGGAAACCTGCCTTGGGCGGGTCCATTGCTAACGTCATCGGTAACCCCCTGTGTTCCCCAAACTCTGCCATTTTGTGCGCCATTGACGCAGCGCTGGTCGGACGGCCTGGGTTGAACGGATATTCGGAAGGAAAAAGGGGCGCGCCGGTGTGGCGCGCCCCTGTTCAGATCAGACTACCGGAACGGCGGCGAGTACTGCAGCCCGCCTTGGGTCCACAGCGCGTTCAGACCGCGCGACAGACCGATCGGAGTCGAAGCGCCGATGTTCGCCTCAAAGATCTCGCCATAGTTGCCACCGGCGGCAATCGCGCGCGCGGCCCAATCCTTGTCGAGACCCATCATTGCCCCGAGTTCGCCCTCGGTGCCAAGCAGACGGTTGATTTCCGGGTTGTTCCCGGCTGCCGCTGCCATTTCACCGACGTTGGCCGAGGTGATCCCGAATTCTTCGGCCGTCAGCAACGCATAGAACGTCATCTTGACGATGTCGGCCCATTCGTTGTCGCCATGGCGAACAACCAGCGCCAGCGGCTCTTTCGACACGATTTCCGGCAGGATCACGTGTTCGGAGGCGTCGGCAAAGGTTGCGCGGGTGGCCGCCAAACCGGAAGCGTCCGTGGTGTAGACGTCGCAGGACCCGGCAGAATACTGCTGCTCGGCCTCGGCGTTGTCTTTCAGCGGCACAGGCTCGTAGGTCATGCCGTTGACCTTGAAGAAGTCAGCCAGGTTCAGTTCGGTCGTCGTGCCGGTCTGGATGCAGACCGTGGCGCCGTCGAGTTCTTTGGCCGAAGACACGCCCAGCGACTTTTTCACCATGAAGCCCTGACCGTCGTAGTAGTTCACCGCCACGAAATCGAGTTTCAGGTCGCTGTCGCGCGAATATGTCCAGGTGCTGGTCCGGGCAAGCAGATCGACTTCACCGGCCGAGAGGGCGGTAAAACGGGTTTCCGACGACAGCGGGGTGACCTTGACCTTCATCGGGTCGCCCAGAACGGCGGCTGCAATGGCGCGGCAGAAGGCCACGTCGAACCCCTGATAAACGCCATTGGCATCGGGGGCCGAAAAACCCGCGAGACCGGCATTGGAACCGCAGTTCAACTCGCCGCGCGCCTTCACGTCTTCCAGCGTCGTCGCCGAGGCCATGCCGCCCAGCAGCGCCGCTGCCGACAAGGTGCCAAGGAATACAGATTTTTTCATACTTACCTCTTCCTGATGTTCCGCCCGTTTGGGGTCGGTTTTCTTGTTGATCCCCTGTGCCGAAGCGCCGGGTGGATGTATATGGCGACGTTTGACGCCAATGTTGGCTACTTTCGGGCAAAGCGGATTGTCAGGTCAAGCAAAACCGCCTGCCGTTTCAGCATTGCTGCTTATTTCACCCAATTGACGGCGCGGGCAATTTCCAAACGCGGAAACCGGGAAAAAGGACTATTGAGTTTCAACCACATAGCGTATGAAAGCGCGCGGCCTGGTGGAATGCGTCTTTCTTGAGCGCTTCCAGGACGGCGGCATCTTCATCGAAGCCCCACAACTCGGCCTGCCAGTGTTCGTCGATTCGGCTCAGGCCAAACGCCTCGTCCGGCGTCAGCCGGTCGTGGGTCACGGCAAACGCCAGGATCAGCGACCCCGAGATTGCCACCAGGTCGTGGAACGCCGCAATCTGGAACGCCGTCTGGGCTGCGGTCAGTGCATGAAGCCGCAACAGGCTTTTGTGTGGCTGTTCGAGGAACATCACGCCGGGCACAGCGCGCAACGGGGCACCCAAGGCGGTCGCCGACCAGTCGAGCAGCGGATCCCATCGCATGGCCTGCCGCGTAACCAGCGGTTCGGGGTCGGTCGCGCGATAGCACAGCAGGTCGGTTTCGCCATAGGTGGTCAACAGGGTCACAACCTCGTTGAACTGCGGCACTACCTTGTCCAGCGCCGAGTTGGCGGCGCGGGTATAGGGCATGGTGTCGGGGCGCACCGGGCCTTGCTGGGCGTCCCATTCCGCCGCAATCGCCTGTGCCATGGCCGCGGTCGGAACCACCAGCGCGGCTTTTGCCGGGGTTTTCACTGGCCGGCCGTCAAGCGTGACGGTAAAGCCGCCGTTCGTGGCGATGACCGTCGCCTCTTTCCAGAACCGTTTGGCTTTCCAGCTCATTCACCGCCCCCGAACGGGTCGGCGGGCACATCGTTTTCACCCCAATCAAGGGTCTTCCAAGTCCGCGCCATGTGTTCGGGCAAAGGGGCGGTAAAGGTCATCGACGCCTTGGTAACCGGGTGTTCGATGGTCAGGCTGCGGGCATGCAGGTGCAGCTTGCGGCTGATGTCGCCGCCGACCGTGGCCCCCCAGCCATCGCCCATGTTCTCCTGTCCGCCGCCGCCATACTTGCCGTCGCCGATGATCGGATGACCCATTTCGGCCATATGCGCGCGCAGTTGATGCGTGCGCCCGGTCACTGGCTCCAGCGCCATCCACGAGATGCGGTTACCAAGGAACCACAGGGTGAAATAGTCGGTATGCGCGCGTTTTGCGTCCGGATAGTCGGCCATCTTGGCGGGGTGGATGCACAGCATCTTTTCACCTTCGCCACGCCCACCCCCTGGCGCCTTCATCAACCCGTATTTGATCGACCCCTTGCGCGGATGCGGAACACCTGCCACGGCGGCCCAATAGATCTTGCGGGTGTTGCGGTGGCGCAGCGCCTCGGACAGGACCCGCGCGGCCCGGTCGGTGCGGGCCAGCATCAGCAGGCCGGAGGTATCCTTGTCCAGCCGATGCACCAGTTTGGGGCGGTCTTTCAACCCGAATTTCAGCGCCTCGGTCAATCCGTCGACATGCCGGTCGCCCATGCCGGAGCCGCCTTGCGACGCAAGGCCGGGGGGTTTGTTGAGGATGATGATATGGTCATCCTTGTACAGAACCGCGTTCTGGATCATCCGTTCGTCCGCCGCCGACACGCCGCCATCGCGCGGACGGCTGGGGGCTTCGCTGTCGGGCAAAGGGGGCACGCGGATCGTTTGACCGGGCGTCACATGATCGGAGGCCTTGACCCGCGCCGAATCGACCCGCACCTGGCCCGTGCGGCACATCTTTTCAACCGCCCCTTGGGTGATCTGCGGAAAACGCCGCTTGAACCAGCGATCAAGGCGCTGCTCGCCCTCATCGGCGGATACAGTCAGCAGTTTGACACCGCTCATGCGAAGTAACCTCGGGCTAGGGCCGCGCCAACGGCGACAGCGGCAAGGGACAGGACGGCCGACGCCAGCACATAGGCGGAGGCGTGAAGGGCCTGACCTGCGTCCCACAATTTGAGCGCATCCAGCGAGAAGGCCGAAAACGTGGTGAATCCGCCAAGAATGCCGGTCATCACCAAGGGCGACAGACGGGCAGACAGCGAGACAAAAGCCACACCTATGACAAAGCTGCCCGCAATATTGACGGCAAGCGTGGCAAGCGGCGGTCCGACCATCGCCATGGTCAGGAACCGCAAGACCGAGCCGATTGCGCCACCCACGGCAACTTGTACGAGTGTCAGGAACATGGGGGTCTGATGTGCCCGCTGAGTGAAATTGTCAACCAGCGAAGGGGCAAGAAGATTTTTCGGTGGAATTTTTAGTCAGGGATTCTGGCGTTTGGCGCGGAGTTTGGCGAAATAGTCGACACGTTTCTTCAACTCGCGTTCAAAGCCGCGGTCCTGCGGGGCATAATAGACCGGACGCCTCATGCCCTCGGGGAAATAGTCCTGCCCTGAAAACCCATCTTCGGCATCATGGTCATAGGCATAGCCCGCCCCATAGCCGATGTCCTTCATCAGTCTGGTCGGCGCATTGCGGATGTGCAGCGGCGGCGGGTGGCTGCCGGTGTCGCGGGCCTGCGCGCGGGCCGCTTTGTAGGCGGTGTAGACCGCGTTCGATTTGGGGGCGAGCGCCAGATAGACCAAGGCCTGCGCCAGCGCCAACTCGCCTTCGGGGCTGCCCAGCCGTTCGTAGGTTGCCCAGGCTTGCAAACAGATGTCCTGTGCCTGAGGTTCGGCCAACCCAATATCCTCGACCGCCATCCGGGTGATGCGGCGGGCGAGGAAGCGGGGATCTTCGCCACCTTCCAGCATCCGCGCGAACCAATACAGGGCGGCATCGGGATCGGACCCCCGCACCGATTTGTGCAGCGCCGAGATCAGGTTGTAATGCTCCTCCCCCGATTTGTCGTACTTCGCGGCACGGCGCATCAGCCGGGTGGACAGGGCGTCGCGGTCGAGCGGCTTGTCCAGTTTCCATGCCATGATCTGTTCGATCAGGTTCAACAACGCGCGGCCATCGCCGTCGGCCATCTCGACCAACGCCTCGCGTGCATCTCCGGTCAGCGGCAACGCGCGGTGCAATTCCTGCTCGGCACGCTGCGCCAGAAGTTCAAGATCAGTCAGCGTCAGGCGTTCCAGCACGATCACCTGCGCGCGCGACAACAGAGCGGCGTTCAATTCGAAACTGGGGTTCTCGGTGGTGGCCCCGACCAACAGGATCGTGCCATCCTCCATATAGGGCAGAAAACCGTCTTGCTGTGCCTTGTTGAACCGGTGAATTTCATCAACGAACAGCAGAGTCCCCTGCCCGTTCTGGCGACGGTACCGCGCGGCCTCAAAGACTTTGCGCAGGTCGGGCACGCCGGTGAAAATCGCCGAGATCTGCACGAAGGCAAGGTCGGTCTCTGTGGCCAATAATCGCGCGATGGTGGTCTTGCCCACACCCGGCGGACCCCACAGCACCAACGACGACAGACTGCCTGCCGTCAACATCGCCCCAAGCGGGCCATCTGACGACAGGACATGCCTCTGCCCGATCACCTGCGCCAGGGTCTTGGGTCGCAGACGGTCGGCCAGCGGACGCTGGGCTGCGGGCACCGGAATGCCAGGGGTGTCAAACAGATCGGCCATGGCGTCAGATTACGCGGCTTGTTCTGTGGGGGAAAGGCGGAACCCAAGCCGCGACCGGTAGAGTGGCCCTCCGGTCGCGGCGTAGGGCATGGGTTCAGTGCAGGGTCAGGCTGAAGTCCATCAGCACGACCTGATTCTCGATCCCGTCGATCACCATCACCGGCCCCATCGCCTTCATCTTGACGCCGACGCGGTCTGCCCAACGCGGCCAGGTGGCGGCCAACAGCGTCAGACAGTGCGTCGCCCCCAGCAGCCGGACCGAATCGCCCAGTTGCGAAATAAGCTGCGCATGAACACGGCGGCGGATCGACGACGGCACGTCATGGCTGACGAACAGGCGCGAGCTTTCCCAGATATGCGGGGCAACCGGCGCCTCTTCATTAAGCAGATGTGCCGGAATGGTGTCCAGCAAACCCCGTTGCGCATCGCGGATCATATAGCTGTAGATGCCGCATTTGGTGGTGGTGGGGGTCAGGCGGTTGCCGGCCAGAACCTGACCTTCTTCGTCGTGCACGACGACCCAGCGGCTGGCGGGCGTATCGTATTGGTCATACTCCATGCCCATCGCCTCGGGCAGGTTCCATTTGTTATGGACGATGAACAATTCGCGGCGTGCGCGAAGCATGTTTGCGAAAAGTTCGCCATGGTTGTGGATGTTGGCAAAGGAAAGCGTGGTAGTCTGCATAGGATCCTCCTGCAGGGGTTGGTAGTGCTAGAAAACCATGCAGGGGGCGCGGGTCAGATCAGTCGGTAGTCCTTTGCGCGTTGAATTGCCTCGGCCGTCGTCCTGGCCATCAATCGAACCCGCGCCGACGTGATTCTTGCCTTCAGCGCGCTTTCGGAAATGCCCAGTTTGACAGCCGCAGCCGCAAACCTGTCGCCCCCTGCAATACATCTCAGCGCTTCGGTTTGCGCCTTGGTCAGTTCTTCGGGCGGTTCGGTCATTTGATGCAGCCGGTTCACGATCAGTGCGGCGGCTGCAATCTCATAGTCCTCGAACTCCCGGTCTGCGCGGGCGATTGACGCGATGGAACGTGATCTGATCGGGCCGCAGGCGATGGTCGCGCCATGGTGCAGCCCATAGCGGGCAGCCTCGGTGAAAAGGCCGAATGGGTCGGGCAGACTGGGATCGCTCCACCTGATCGTGCCGGTGGTGCTGAACCCCCAAGCCGTCATCGGATCGCGCAGGACATAGCCGTTTTCAGTGTAGTGGTCGATCCAGACCTGATCGTAGGTCTGATAGGTGAAAAGTGGGGCTGTGAAACGAATATGCAAGCCCACGAAATATCCCGCAGAGGCCAGCATCGCCAACCGGTGTAGTTCAACATCGATCCCAAGTTTTACAGACATGTCTCTTTCGACAGGTTAGTGATTCTCTTCAACCTTAAATTGAGGGGCCGTCGGCTACCACCGTTGAATCGCTACGCGAGCAATCTGTTGCTCTCAAGTGTTTGGCAAAAATAAAGAAAGCCCGCTTTCGCGGGCTTTCTTTTAACTGATTCTTAACGTATCGTTAACTGGTCCGCCGAAATCAGCCTTCTGCGTCTTCAAAAGCTGCCATGCGGGCATGGTCGGCGGCACCTTTCGCCGAGGTGTCCCGATCAACGAATTCGATGATCGCCATCGGCGCCATGTCGCCATAGCGGAAGCCCGCCTTCAACACCCGGACATAACCGCCCTGACGAGTGGCATAGCGTGGGCCAAGAATGGCAAACAGGCGTTCGGTGTGCATATCTTGTTTCAACTGAGCATGGGCCTGGCGGCGGGCGTGCAAGTCGCCGCGCTTGGCCAGCGTGATCAGCTTTTCGATGATCGGACGCAGCTCCTTGGCCTTGGGCAGGGTCGTCTTGATCTGCTCGTGTTCGATGAGCGAGCCGCACATGTTGGCAAACATCGCCTTGCGATGTTCGTGGGTGCGGTTCAGTTTGCGGTAGCCGCTAGAGTGACGCATGGGAATCTCCTGATCGTCTGTTTTGCTTTGTCCGGCGGGACCTCCGTATGGTCCCGCTCACCTTGGGGCTTGCGCCCGGCTGTTCCCCGCACCAGGCGGGCATTTTGGGCGTAGGGTGCGTGATGTCACGCACCCTTGTTTCAGAACTGATCCTCAAACCGCTTGGCCAGATCCTCGATGTTCTCCGGCGGCCAATCTTCGACTTCCATGCCCAGATGCAGCCCCATCCCCGACAGCACTTCCTTGATTTCGTTCAAGGACTTGCGGCCGAAGTTCGGGGTACGCAGCATTTCGGCTTCGGTTTTCTGGATCAGATCGCCGATGTAGACGATATTGTCGTTCTTCAGGCAGTTGGCCGAACGGACCGACAGTTCCAGTTCGTCGACCTTCTTCAGCAGCAGCGGGTTGAACTCCAGCCCGGCGTCTACTTCGCCCAGCTTGGCCGATTCCGGCTCGTCGAAGTTCACGAAGATCGACAACTGGTCCTGCAAGATGCGCGCGGCATAGGCCACGGCGTCGTCGGGGGTCAGCGATCCGTCGGTCTCGATCTTCATCGTCAGGCGGTCGTAGTCCAGCACCTGACCCTCGCGGGTCGGGGTGACTTCGTAGCTGACCTTCTTGACCGGCGAATAGATCGCATCGATCGGGATCAACCCGATCGGCGCATCTTCCGGGCGGTTCTTGTCGGCGGCGACATAGCCCTTGCCGGTATTCACGGTCAGTTCCATGAACACATCGGCGCCGTCGTCGAGGTGGCAAATGACGTGGTCCTTGTTCAGAACCTCGATGCCATTGCTTTCCGAAATCTCGGCAGCGGTGACAACGCCCGGACCCTTGGCGGAAATCGACAGGCGCTTTGGCCCTTCGACGTCCATCTTCAGGCTGACGCCCTTGAGGTTCAGGACAATGTCGGTCACATCCTCGCGAACCCCCGCCACCGACGAAAACTCGTGCAGTACGTTGTCGATCTGAACAGAGGTGATCGCCCCCCCCTGCAGCGACGACATGAGCACGCGGCGCAGTGCGTTGCCGAGGGTCAAGCCGAAGCCGCGCTCCAGCGGTTCGGCAATCACGGTGGCCACGCGCTGTGCGTCGGGCCCCGGCTTCACCACCAACTGTGTCGGTTTGATCAGTTCTTGCCAATTCTTGTGGATCATGCTGTCGCCTCCATTCATGTCCGCTGCCCATGTCCCGTAAGCCGCAGACGCCCGAGGTTCCGGAAAAATACGAAATACGGGCCGCGCGGGAACCGCGCGGCCCGGATGCAAACTTGTAACTTAGACCCGGCGGCGCTTCGGCGGACGGCAGCCGTTATGGGCCAGCGGCGTCACGTCGCGGATCGAGGTGATGTTGAAGCCAACAGCGGCCAACGCCCGAAGAGCCGATTCGCGGCCCGACCCCGGTCCCTGCACTTCGACTTCAAGCGTTTTCACGCCATGTTCCTGGGCCTTTTTTCCGGCGTCTTCGGCAGCCATCTGGGCGGCATAAGGCGTCGACTTGCGCGAGCCTTTGAAGCCCATCGTGCCCGACGACGACCACGCAATGGCATTGCCCTGCACATCGGATATCAGGATTTTTGTGTTGTTGAACGAAGAGTTCACATGCGCCACGCCAGCGGCAATGTTCTTGCGCTCTTTTTTCTTGGTGCGGGAAGCTTTGGTATCACGTGCCATGGGTGCTCCTCCTTATTTCTTCTTGCCAGCGATGGCTTTGGCGGGGCCCTTGCGGGTACGGGCGTTGGTATGGGTGCGCTGACCGCGAACCGGCAAACCTTTGCGATGACGCAGGCCACGGTAGCAGCCAAGGTCCATCAAACGCTTGATGTTCATCGAAACTTCACGACGCAAGTCGCCTTCGACCATGTAGTTTGCGTCGATGTGTTCACGAATCGAGAGCACTTCCGCGTCGGTCAACTGGTTGACGCGGCGCGACTGGTCGATGCCGACTGCGGTGCAGATCTGGTCCGCGATGTGCGGGCCAATTCCGGCTATATAGGTCAAGGCAATTGGAACCCGCTTTGCAGTCGGGATGTTGACGCCAGCAATACGTGCCAAACGTGTCTTCCTTTTGGTTGCGGTTCCGTAATGCCGGAACCTTTTTTCACAACTGCGCCCAAGACCGGTGATCCGAGGTGCCACGAAGCCTCGATCCAGGGGAACCCCCAACGGGTCGAAGACGATTCCCTTGCGGGACGCCGTGCAATATGGGCTTTCTTGACACCCGTCAAGGGGTGCGGCGCAAAACTTAGACCCTGTCAAGAACTTTCGCGAAAGCCTCTCCCACTTCGTCCATTTCGGCCAGGCCATCGACCGAAGACAACTGACCCTTCGCATAGTAATAGCCGATCAACGGCGAGGTATCGCGGTAATAGGCCAGCATTCGGTTGCGCAATGCCTCTTCCGTGTCGTCTGGTCGGCGCTTGAGATTGGTCGACCCGCACACATCGCAGACGCCCGCCACCTTGGTCGGCCGGTTGGTGTCATGGTAGACTTCGCCACATTGACCGCAGGTATAGCGACCCACAATACGGGCTTTCAGAGCCTCGTCGTCTACCTTGATCTCGATCACCGCGCCGATCGTCTGACCGATTCGGTCCATCAGGTCATCCAGCGCATCAGCTTGTTTCAGCGTGCGTGGAAATCCGTCGAAGATGAAACCCGAACCGCCCTGCGCCAGACGCTCCTCGATCAGACCGATCACGATGTCATCGGTGACGAGTTTGCCCTGCGCCATCACCTCGGCGACCAGTACTCCCATCGACGTCCCCGACCCCTGCGCCGCGCGCAGCATGTCGCCGGTAGACAATTGCACCATGCCGCGTGTGTCGACCAGTCGTTTGGCCTGCGTGCCCTTGCCGGCACCGGGGGGGCCCAGAAGAATGATGTTCGTCATGCCCCCCCCTTAGCGCCGTGCCGGGGGTGCCTTGACCCCGGGGCGTTTCTTGCCGCGCAACTGCGACTTCTCGATCAACCCCTCATACTGGTGCGCCAGCAGGTGCGACTGAATCTGGTTGATCGTGTCCATGGTCACCGACACCACGATCAGCACCGACGTGCCCCCGAAATAGAACGGGATCGCCAGCTCGGTCCGCAAAATTTCCGGCAACATGCACACAGCCGCCAGATAGGCCGACCCGAGAACCAGAATGCGGTTCACCACATATTCCAGATACTCTTCGGTCTTTTTGCCGGGACGGATCCCCGGAATGAATCCGCTCTGGTTTTTCAGGTTGTCCGCCACATCCTCGATCTTGAACGCCACGTTATAGGTGTAAAAATAGGCAAAGAACACGATCATCGCGGTGAAGAACAGCAGGTGTAGCGGCTGACCCGGGCCGAAGTAGGCCAGAATCGTCGACATCACCCCGCCGCCCGACTGCCCCGAAAAGGTCGAAAATGTCGTGGGCAACAGCAGCAGCGACGAGGCAAAGATAGCCGGGATCACGCCCGCCGGGTTGACCTTGATCGGCAAATGGCTGGACCCGCCGTCATAAACCTTCATTCCGACCTGACGACGCGGATACTGGATATGGATTTTGCGCAAGGCGCGTTCCATGAACACGCAGAAGGCGATGACCACAACCACCATGATCAGGACGCCAAGGATCACCGGAGTTGAAATCGCGCCCGAGCGGCCTTGGCTGAAGAACTGCGCCAAAGCTGCCGGAATTTCGGCGACGATGCCGACAAAGATGATCAGCGATATGCCGTTGCCGATGCCGCGCGCAGTGATCTGCTCGCCCAGCCACATCAGGAACATCGTCCCACCCACCAGCGTGATCACGCAGGACAGCTTGAAGAACAGCCCCGGATCATGGGCCAACCCGCCCGCCTCGATCGACGCGGCAATCGCCCAGCCCTGAAACACCGCCAGAAACACCGTGCCATAGCGGGTGTACTGGTTCATCTTCTTGCGGCCCGCTTCGCCCTCTTTCTTCAACTGCTCCATCGCGGGGATCATCGACCCCAGCAACTGCACGATGATCGAGGCCGAAATATAGGGCATGATCCCCAGCGCGAAGATGCCCATCCGGCTGATCGCCCCGCCGGTGAACATGTTCAGGATGCCGCCCAGACCGGCCCCGGCACTTTCCATGAAATCGCGCAGGGCCTGCCCGTCGATCCCGGGAACCGGAATGTATGTGCCGAGCCGATACACCATCAGCAGAACGATCGTGAACAGGATACGCGCCCGCAGATCGGTCGCCTTACCCAACGCACCCCAACTGAGGTTTGCCGCCATTTGTTCTGCTGCTGATGCCATATCCGGTCTCTTTCAAGAACAGCGCCGCCTGACCGTTCTCCGGTCGGCGGCGCGGGAAAACTTGATTTGATGTAAGCGGTCCGAAGCCCACTCACAACACCTTATTGCGCTTCGCTCAAAACACCTTATTTCGCTTTGCGCACCGACTTGCCGTGCGGCTCCAGAACCGGTGCCGTGGTCAAGGCCCCACCTGCTGCCGCAACCGCCTCGATAGCCGCAGCCGAGGCACCGGTCACATGCAGCTTGACCGCAGCGGTCAGCGCGCCCTTGTTCAGCACGCGGATACCGTCGCGCTTGTTGTTGGTCAGGCCAGCGGCGACGAGCATGTCTTCGGTCAGATCGGCGGTCACGTCCAGCTTGCCCGCATCGACGAATTTCTGGATCAGGCCTAGGTTGATGACGGCATAACGCATCTGATTCGGCTTGTTGAAGCCACGCTTGGGCAAGCGGCGATACAGCGGCATCTGCCCGCCTTCGTACCCGCCAATCGCCACACCGGACCGGGACTTCTGCCCCTTTATCCCGCGCCCGGCGGTCTTGCCCTTGCCCGAACCGGGACCACGCGCCACGCGCTTTTGCTTTTTGGCGGCACCGGGGTTGTCGTGGAGCTCATTCAGTTTCATGTCGCTTCTCCTTGTACCGGAACTGCACACCCAAGCGACTGGGAAGCAAACGCGGTTTCATCCAAAGGTGCGTGAAATCACGCACCCTACGCTCGGGCCAGGCGTAGGGTGCGTGATTTCACGCACCCCTCTTGGTGGCTAGCCACGCTCTTCGATGATCGTCACGAGGTGACTGATCGAATGGACCATGCCACGCACCGAAGGTGTGTCCTCCAGTTCGCGGGTGCGGTTCATCTTGTTCAGGCCAAGTCCGATCAGGGTCGCAGTCTGTTTCGCAGGGCGGCGGGCGGCGGATTTCACCTGCTTGACCACGATGGTTTTCTTGACGGTGTCGGTCATGTTCATGCCTCCACAGCTTCAACGGCAACCGCTTCGGTTTCCGGGCGACGCAGGATTTCGGCCACCTTCTTGCCGCGACGCTGGGCGACCTGACGGGGGCTGGTTTCCTGCTTCAACCCGTCCATCGTGGCACGGATCATGTTGTAGGGGTTGGACGACCCGATGGATTTCGCCACCACGTCCTGTAGCCCCAACATCTCGAACACGGCGCGCATCGGTCCACCGGCGATGATGCCGGTCCCTGCCACCGCGGTCCGCATCACGACTTTCCCGGCGCCGTGACGGCCTTCCATATCGTGGTGCAGCGTGCGGGCGTCTTTCAACGCCACGCGGATCATCTGGCGTTTGGCCTGCTCGGTCGCCTTGCGGATCGCCTCGGGCACTTCTTTCGCCTTGCCCTTGCCGAAACCGACCCGACCCCGCTGATCGCCGACCACCACGAGGGCTGCAAAGCCAAACCGCTTGCCGCCCTTCACGGTTTTCGACACGCGGTTGATCGCCACCAGACGGTCGGCGAATTCCGGCGTTTCCTCGGGGCGGTTGTCGCGGCGGTCATTTCCACCACGGTTATCCCGGCGCTGTTCACGTTCTGCCATATCTCAAACTCCTCAGAACTTCAGGCCGCCTTCACGGGCAGCCTCGGCCAAAGCCTTGATCTTGCCGTGAAAGAGGAACCCACCCCGGTCGAAGTAACACTCTTCGATCCCTGCCGCTTTTGCCCGTTCGGCAATCGCAGCCCCGATTTTCGCCGCAGCCTCGACATTGTTCTTGCCGACCACGCCCAGATCCTTCTCAAGCGAAGAAGCCGAAGCCACGGTCATGCCTTTCACATCGTCGATCAACTGTACGCTGATATTCTTGGACGACCGATGCACCGACAGCCGCAGCCGCCCATGCGAGGTTGCCTTTATCTTGTTCCGGACGCGCAGGCGGCGCTTGAGGAACAGCTCTCTCTTGTTGTTCGCCATGATGCGCCCCTACTTCTTCTTGCCTTCTTTGCGGAAGACGAACTCACCCTTGTAGCGGATGCCTTTGCCCTTGTAGGGCTCGGGCTTTTTCCACTCGCGGATGTTCGCGGCGACCTGACCAACAAGCTGCTGGTCGATGCCTTCCACAATGATTTCGGTATTCTTCGGCGAGGTGATCGTCACCCCCGCCGGAGCCTCGAACAGAACGTCATGGCTGTAGCCCAGCGACAGTTTGAGCGTGGTGCCCGTCATCGCCGCGCGGTAACCCACGCCCTGAATTTCCATTTCCTTGCGGAAGCCCTTGGTAACACCCTCGACGAGGTTGTCGACCATGGACCGCACCATGCCCCACTGCGAGCGCGCACGCTTGGAGGTGCCGCGCGGGGTGACCTTGACGGTCTCACCCTCGACGGTCATCGTCACGTCGTCGCTTGCGGTAAAGCTGCGGGTGCCTTTCGGCCCCTTCACTTCGATGGTCTGGCCCGACACGGATGCAGACACGCCTGCAACCAACGGAACCGGTTTCTTGCCAATCCGAGACATCGCGACCTCCCTAGAACACGGTGCAGAGCACTTCGCCGCCAACATTGGCGGACCGTGCTGCTGCATCGGACATGACACCTTTCGGCGTGGAGACGATGGAAACACCCAGGCCGTTGCGGACCGTCGGAATTTCCTTGACGCTCATGTAAACCCGGCGGCCGGGCTTCGAGACGCGCTTGATCTCGCGAATGACGGGCGTGCCTTCGTAGTATTTGAGGCTGATCGTCAGTTCGCCCTGACCATTGTCGGTGTCGGACTTTTCATAGCCGCGAATATAACCTTCGCCCGCCAGCACATCCAGCACCCAGGCCCGCAGCTTTGACGCCGGGGTCTTGACGGTGGATTTGCCGCGCATTTGCGCGTTGCGGATACGCGTCAGCATATCGCCGAGAGGATCGTTCATCATCATGTGCCGATCTCCTTACCAGCTTGACTTGACCATGCCGGGGATCTGGCCAAACGAGGCGAGGTCCCGCAACATGATGCGGCTGAGTTTGAGCTTGCGATAATACGCATGCGGGCGGCCCGTCAGTTCGCAGCGGTTGTGCATGCGGACGGCGGCACCATTGCGCGGCATCGCGGCCAGCTTGATCGTTGCCTTGAAACGTTCCTCGACCGGCTTGGTCTGATCGTGAACCGCCGCTTTCAGGACCGCGCGCTTGGCTGCATCGCGCTTGACCATCGCCGCGCGCTTCACTTCGCGGTTCACCATGGATTTCTTCGCCATAGTCAGCTCCTCACGATGTCGGTGAACGGCATGTTGAAATACGTCAACAGCGCCTTGGCTTCTGCATCGGTCTTGGCGGTGGTGCAGATGATGATATCCATCCCCAGCACGTCATCGACCTTGTCGAATTCGATTTCCGGGAACACGATCTGTTCTTTCAGACCCAGGGCATAGTTGCCACGGCCATCGAACGAGGTCGGCTTCACACCGCGAAAGTCGCGAACCCGCGGCAGAGCGATGTTGACCAGACGGTCCATGAATTCATACATCCGGTCGCCGCGCAGCGTGACCTTGCAGCCCAGCGGCATCTCTTCCCGAACCCGGAAACCCGCGATGGATTTCTTGGCATGGGTGATGACGGCCTTCTGACCCGCGATCAGCGTCAACTGCTCGGCGGCAGCTTTCACTTTCTTGGTGTCTTTCACGGCTTCGCCCACGCCCATGTTGATCACGATCTTGTCCAACCGGGGCAGTTGCATTTCATTCTTGTAGCCGAATTCTTCCATCAGCGCCGGACGAATCCGGGCCTTGTAGTCGGCCTTGGCGCGTGGAGTGTAAGTGGCTTGGTCGAGCATCACAGAACCTCCCCGGTTGTCTTGGCGAAACGGACCTTCTTGTCGCCGTCCATGCGAAAGCCTACGCGGGTCGGTTTGCCGGTCTTGTCCATCAGCGCGAGGTTCGACAGGTCGATCGGCATCGCTTTCGAGATGCGGCCACCCTGCGACCCTGAGGATTGCTTGGTATGACGGATGGCCATGTTGATGCCATCGACGACAGCCTTGTTGTCCTTCGGGCTCACGCTCGCGATCTCGCCCTGACTGCCCTTGTCCTTGCCGGTCAGGACGATGACCTTGTCACCTTTTTTCAGCTTCGCCGCCATCACAGCACCTCCGGAGCCAAAGAGATGATCTTCATGAAGTTCTTGGCGCGAAGTTCACGCACCACCGGGCCAAAGATCCGCGTGCCGACCGGTTCACCCTGATTGTTCAGGATGACGGCGGCGTTGCGGTCAAAGCGGATGGTGGTGCCGTCTTCGCGACGAACTTCCTTGGCGGTGCGAACGACGACTGCCTTGCGGACGTCGCCCTTTTTGACACGGCCTTTCGGAATGGCTTCCTTCACCGACACCACGATGATGTCGCCTACGGAGGCATAGCGGCGGTGCGAACCGCCAAGAACCTTGATGCACTGAACCCGGCGCGCGCCAGAGTTGTCAGCCACATCCAGATTCGTTTGCATCTGGATCATTTGCTAGTCTCCCGACCTACAGGGCCTGGCCCTGGGGTTTCGTTGAGACGGAAGGGATCAAGCCGAAGCTTCGACCACCACCGTCCAGCGTTTGGTTTTCGAAATCGGCGCACATTCTTCGATACGAACAGAATCACCGGTCTTGAACTTGTTCTCCGCGTCATGGGCGCGGTATTTCTTGGACTTCCGAACGGTCTTTTGCAGAAGCGGATGCTTGAACCGCCGCTCGACCAGAACCGTGATGGTCTGTTCGTTCTTGTCGGAAGTGACGACACCTTGCAGGATACGTTTGGGCATCGGTCGCTCCTCAGTTCGCCGCCGCTTGGGCGGCTTTCTGTTGCAAAACGGTTTTCACGCGCGCGGCGTCGCGACGGACGACCTTGATGCGGGCGGTGTTTTCCAACTGGCCGGTCGCGGCCTGAAAGCGCAAATTGAACGCTTCTTTCTTCAGCGCCACCAACTGCTCGCGCAGTTGCTCGGGCGTCTTTTTCGTCATCTCATCGGCTTTCATGCCGCATCCTTTTCTCAATCACCGGAACGCCCCTGCAGGTGCAAGGTCACGCTGAACCCGGTGGATCAATGCTAAACCGCCGATTCCGAGTCGCCCCGGAACCGTGGAGAGCATCGTATATGGGATGGACGAGCAGGTTAGCAAGCAGAATAAAGCGTACTTTCACCCCGATTTCTAAAATACTGATGTGACTTACGTACAAAATGGGCTGCGAGGAAAAGGAGAGCAACAGCGCAAACGGGAACCGCAACGCGAAGGAACCTTGGGTCCAGCAACACCTTTACTATTTTCCCAAACCAGCCGCCCGTATTCGTCATGATGCCTTTTGTTCCAGCAGCACTCGGCCCCTTGGCTTTTGACCCGACCATCCATTCACCAGACCGACTATGTTGGATCGAGTACCATCCAACCTTCTTTACGAGGAGACTCAAGCCAATCCCTATTGCACTTGCCGTAGCTACCACTCCGCTGACGATGGTACCCCCTACTCCATTTAGCCACTTCCACACGTTATTGATCCCACTCACAATCTGTCTCCTCTAATTAATCGCTGAATTGAAGTGGGGGCGCTTAACAGGTACCGCAACCCTCAAGCCCACCCATAATTGAAACTCACCGAAATCCGCTCGTCCTCGGCCATGTTCATCGGCACCTCGTGGCGCAGCCAGCTTTCCCACAGCAGAACCTCGCCCACCGCTGGCGTCACATAGACGAAACTCTGCAACTTGCGCGGCGCATCTTTCCTCCGCAACGGCGCGTTCATCATCATCGGCAAGCGGGGGTCTTCCAGTTTCAGCGCCGAAGTCCCCACGGGCATGGCCACATAGGTCGTGCCCGAAATCACCGAATGTGGGTGGATGTGGCTGGCATGCATCCCCCCCTCCCCCAGAATGTTGATCCACAGCGAGTCGCATTTCATCTTGCGGTCGCCCAGATCGAAC
>JBBRVJ010000039.1:0-23172 GCA_038246975.1 Rhodobacterales bacterium
CTGGCCGGGGCGCGCGATATGGACGAGCGGTTCTGCCATGATCCGTTGGCCGAAAACATGGCCGTGATGCTGGCGCTGGTCGGCATCTGGCACAATCAGATCTGCGGCCATGCGACCCGCGCTGTGTTGCCCTACGATCAACGCCTGTCGCGACTGCCTGCTTATCTGCAACAGCTTGAGATGGAGTCGAACGGCAAGCGGGTGGCGATTGACGGCACGGACCTGCCCACCCCTTCCGGCCCGGTCGTCTGGGGCGAACCCGGCACCAATGGCCAGCATGCGTTCTATCAGTTGATCCATCAGGGCACCCGCGTCGTGCCCTGCGAGTTTCTGGTGGCCAAAACCGGCCACGAGCCGGACCTCGCGCATCAGCACCTTCTGCTGGTGGCAAACTGCCTTGCGCAGTCCGAGGCGTTGATGCGGGGGCGATCCCTGGCGCAGGCGACCGCGATCATGGCGAAAAAGGGTTTCACCGGCGAGGAACTGGACCGTCAGGCCCGACACCGGGTGTTTCCCGGCAATCGCCCGTCCACCACGCTGGCCTATCCGAAACTGACGCCGTTCGTGCTGGGCCAGATCATCGCCCTTTACGAACACCGGGTGTTCGTCGAGGGCGTCATTCTGGGCCTGAACTCTTTCGATCAGTGGGGGGTGGAACTCGGCAAGGAGTTGGCGCTGGCCTTGCAGCCGATCCTCGAAGGTTCGCAAGGCACCGAAGGCAAGGATGGCTCGACTGTGGCGCTGATCGATTACCTTAAAACCTGACCCTTTTTCTGTCCCTAAATATCCCGGGGGTGCGGGGGCTGGCCCCCGCTTCTTGGACGCTCAGCGCAACGCGGCGGTCACGATGATTTCGACCGCATAGTCGGGTGCGGCCAGCCTGGCCTCGCCGGTCGCCCGCGCCGGGGGATGACCGGCTGGTACCCAGGCGTCCCAGATTGCATTCATTTCGGTAAAACCGGCCATATCCGCGAGCCAGATCTGCGCCGACAGGATGCGGGTCTTGTCGGTGCCGGCCTCGGCCAGAATCCGATCCACTTCGGCCAGACAGGTGCGGGTCTGCCCGGCGACGCTGTCGCCCGGAGTGCCGACCTGACCTGCGACCCAGACGATGCCGCTGTAGCACACAGCTTCGCTCATGCGCGCGCCGGGACCGATGCGGGTGATGTCGGTGTTCATCGGGCAAATCCTTCCATGATTGAAGTCTGCTTGCCTAAAGGCTGGCAGGCGGAAAGGGAAGAGGCGTCACCTAGGGTTCGACGCCTGTCCAAGCCCGAAAATGCTGGAGCGGGTGAAGGGAATCGAACCCTCGTATTCAGCTTGGGAAGCTGCTGCTCTGCCATTGAGCTACACCCGCAATGACCGTTCGATTAAGCCAAGCACCGGCTGTCGTCAAGCGGTCCGGCATGAAGAGGGCCGTCGGGGGGGCGGGCGTCATGGGAATGTCAGGGTGACTTCGCTGCGTTCGCCGGGAACTCCTGTCACCATCTGCTCGACGGTAACCCCGTTGCGCGCAGCCACCACGAGAAATTCGCCGCCCGCAGCGGTCAGGTTGGTTTGCTCGACATATTCGAACGACCGGCTGGTGCGATCGCCGTTCAGGTCGGGCTTGCCGTCCAGCACCTCGATCAACGTGGCGCCCGGAGCGGTCCCGCCGATCACACCTGCGTTCAGGATCACCGCCGCATCGACACGCTCGCCGGTCTAGACGGCGAAGGGGACCTCGGCAGAGGCCGCGCCCTGGGTGACCGCCGCTCCATCGTCGCCCGGCGGCAGATCGACGGTGCGCCCGGCGGACAGGGAGAGGGTTTCGGTGGCAGATGCCTCGCCGATCCAGGCCAGCAGCTTGGCCTCGCCTGCGGGCAGGCAGATCGTGGTGGGGCCATAGCCGGTGCCTCCCATCCCGGCGTTGGTCAGGTTCGGTCTCGCACCGGCGTCGACCGCGCCACCTTCGGACCCGCGCGGGGTCAGGGTGACGCGGGCGGCGTTCAACACCAGTTCGGGCGCGGCAAGCGTATCGGCCGCTAGCGTCAGGTCCTGCGCCACTTCGACCGCATCGATCCGCGGGACAAGGTAGTAGGTTGCCGCCTGTGCCGTGACGGTTCGGATCACATCGCAGGCAGCATCACCGTGTCGATGACATGGATCACGCCGTTCGACTGTTTGACGTCGGCGATGGTGACGGTGGCCACGTTGCCCATCTCGTCAGTCAGGGTGATCACGTCGCCTTCATATTTGGCTTGCAGCGTGCAGCCGCCGACGGTCGGGACCGGGTGTGTGCCCTTGTCGTCGTCGACCATCTTCTTGATGGCGTCCGACATCGCATCGGCAGCAACGACATGGCATGTCAGGATCTTGGTCAGTTGATCCTTGTTTTCCGGCTTCAGCAGAGTGTCCACGGTGCCTGCAGGCAGTTTCGCGAAGGCGTCGTTGGTCGGGGCGAAAACGGTGAAGGGGCCGGCACCCGACAGGGTTTCGACCAGACCGGCGGCCTGAACGGCGGCGACCAGCGTGGTGTGATCGGCCGAATTGACCGCGTTTTCGATGATGTTCCTGGTGTCGAGCATTTCAGCACCGCCAACCATTGGGTTTGCGGCGAAAGCGGTCACGGTGGACAGCGCAAGCATCGCGACGGACAAACGGAATTTCATAAGCAGCTCCTGACGTTACCGGGGCGGGGTGATCCCGCCTCACATCGGAAGCTACGCAAGGCGGTTGCTGCGAGTTTCAGACATTCGGGTATCTCACGGCTTCGTGACCCGTGCGTGGCGGGGGTCAGAGACCGATTTCGGCAGTCAGGATGACCGGGCCGGTGGGGGTGCCGGTGGTCGATCCGCCGCTCGGTTCGATCGACACCGCCATCATCCAGCCTGCGGGTGGTGTGGGGTAGGTGACGTCAAGCGGCGCATCGCCCAGCAGGCCCAGGGCGACGGGGGCTGCACCGGGGGCGATGATCCACAACTCGTGAACCTGACCCGCCGGGGCGGCGGTTCCGGCAACGCGGGTGATCTGCAACCGCTCGCCGTCGCTGCGGACTTCGTAGGTCAGACCGGCCCCGGTCAGCGTGGCCAGCACCGCGGGCGGCTTGGGGGTCTGCGTCACGACCACCGCCACGGCCAATGCGGCGGCCACGGCAGCCCCCGCCGCCAAGCGGAACCAGCCGCGTTTCGGCAGGCGCGCAACCGGGAACAGCCGCGCCTCGATCTGCGGCAACAGGTTGGGGGCGGGGGCGTCATCGTAGCCATCGTTCAGCCCGCCCAGCCGGTTTTCCCAGGCGGCCACGGCGGCGGCAAACTGCGGGTCACGTTTCACCCGTACCTCGGCTATTGCGCGGGCGGGCGCATCGGCCAGGCCCAGCACATATTCGGCGGCCAGCAGGTCATCGTCATCGGGCAGGGTGTCGGTCATTTGTCCAGACACTCCCTGAGGCTGACAAGACTGCGGCGCAGCCACGTGCGCATGGTGTTCAGCGGCACGGCATGGCGCGCGGCGAGGTCGGCATAGCTGAGGCCCGAAAGATAGGCCCCGCGCACCGCGTCGGCGCGGGCCGGGTCCAACTGGTCAAGGCATTCGGTGACCCGGCCCGCCTCGCCCAAGGCAATCATCCGGCGTTCCGCTGTCGGGGTTGGATCGACGATCGTCTCTGCGGCATCCTCGTCGGCCTGAGTTTCCGTCCGGGCGCGCAGTCTGTCGAGGGCGAGGTTGCGCGTCACAGCGATCAGCCATGTCATCCCGCGTCCCTTGGCGCCGTCGAACCGCCCCGCACGCAGCCAGACCCGGGTGAATACTTCCTGCAAGGCGTCCTCTGCTTCTGCGCGTTCCCTGAGCATACGCAACAAAACGCCCATCAGTTTCGACGACGCGGCCGCGTACAATTCACGAAACGCCGCACGATCTTGTGCTGCAACGCGGGTCAAAAGGTCGGAAACCGGATCATCGCTCATGCCGCTGGGTTCGCATCCTGACGCTTGCGCGTCAAGCCCGCCGCCTGCGCCCGCCCGCCCCGCCGGAACCCGAGGTGTTGAAGCTGACGTTCGGCAGGGTCACGATGGACAGCAGGTTGGGAAACGGGTCGGTCGCGTGGGGAATGGCATTGGCGTTGACGAAATGTTCCTGAAAGCGCGGCTCGATGGCGGTTTCGACCTTGTGGATGTCGTGGACGGTCTGTTCGATCTGATTGCGTGCCGCGACCGAACAGAGTGCGATGCGCGCGCCGGTGCCTGCGGCATTGCCTGCGCTGGTCACATGATCCAGCGGCGCATCGGGGATCATTCCCAGCACCATCGCGTGTTTCGGGCTGATATGCGCGCCGAACGCCCCGGCCAGCGTGATGCGTTCCACCGTGTCGATACCCATTGCATCCATCAGCAACCGCGCCCCGGCATAAAGCGCCGATTTGGCAAGCTGGATGGCGCGGATGTCGCCTTGGGTGACCATGATGCGCGGACCGCCGTCGGCAGTGCCGCCGTGCAGCAGATAGCTGTGGGTGCGGCCTTCGGGGATCAGCCGCGCGCTGCCTGTTTGTTCGGCGGACCCGATCAGGCCGCCGGGATCGACCAGACCGGCAAGGCGCATTTCGGCCACCGCCTCGATGATGCCCGACCCGCAGATCCCGGTGATGCCGCTGGTGGCGATTGCGGCGTCAAAGCCCGGATCGGTTGACCACAGGTCTGACCCGATGACCTTGAAGCGGGGGTTCTTGGTCACGGGGTCGATTTCGACCCGTTCGATGGCGCCGGGTGCGGCACGCTGGCCGGAACTGATCTGCGCGCCTTCGAAGGCGGGGCCGGTGGGCGAGGAACAGGCCAGCACGCGGGTTTCGTTGCCCAATAGCAGTTCGGCATTGGTGCCGACATCGACGATCAGAACCATCTCTTTCGACTTGCCCGGTTCCTCTGACAAGGCCACCGCCGCGCAATCGGCTCCGACATGGCCCGCGATGCAGGGCAGGATGTAGACCCGTGCCGCGCGGTTGAGGTTGGTCAGGTCCAGATCGCGCGCATCAAAGCTGAGGCTGGCGGAATGGGCCAGCGCGAACGGGGCCTGCCCCAGTTCCACCGGGTCGATACCCAAGAGCAGATGATGCATCACCGGGTTGCAGACAAAGACCACCTCATAGATCGCCGCCGGATCAATCCCCGCCTCGTCCGCGATCGACGCCCCCAGCGCGTTGATCGCCTCGCGCACCGTGCGGGTCATTTCCACATCGCCGCCGGGGTTCATCATCGCATAGCTGACGCGGCTCATCAGATCCTCGCCGAACCTGATCTGCGGATTCATCAACCCGCTGGAAGCCAGAACGCGGCCGTCCGACAGATCGCACAGGTGGGCGGCGATGGTGGTGGACCCAAGGTCGATGGCAAGGCCGAACAGCGCGCCCTCATGGAACCCCGGCCAGATGTCGAGGATACGGGGCGTGGCGTCGTGGTTGCCCTGGTGCAGGGCGACCGTGACCCGCCATGCGCCCTTGCGCAGCACGGGTTGCAGACGGCGCAGAATGGCAAGGTCGGCGGTCACGTCCGCCACCTGCCATTGTTGGTGCAGGGCCTGCGCCAGACGCTCGAAATCCCCCGACGGCTCGTGCATGTCGGGTTCGGCCACTTCGACGTACAAAAGCCGGGTCGCGGGGTCCATCACCATGTCGCGCATCGTGGCGGATTTGCGGATCACCTGTTTGTGGACCTGGCTTTCCGGCGGCACGTCGATGACCACATCGCCCATAACGCAGGCCTGACAGCCCAGCCGCCGCCCGTCGAGCATCCCCCGCTTGGATTTGTAGCGCTGTTCGACCGCGTTCCAATCGGTCAGCGCGTCCGCGTGAACCGTGACGCCGTGTTTGGAAAACTCGCCATAGCCGGGGCTGATCTGGCATTTGGAACAGATGCCCCGCCCGCCGCAGACCGAATCCAGATCGACGCCCAACTGACGCGCTGCGGTCAGCACCGGCGTGCCATGGGCAAAGCGGCCCCGCTTGCCCGAAGGGGTAAAGATCACCAGCGCGTCGTCGGTCATGCCATCCTCCTGTTGAGGCTGTTCTAGGGCCTTGTGCTGCGGCTGCAATGGTTGAATGCGGCAGGGCAGAGGTCGGATGCGGCCCCTGTGCGCCTTGGGTGAATTTTTGGCGACGCGCGCCCAAATCGCCCGGAATGCGCCGGGTTTGCGCGCGTATACCCGTGTATCCCGCTAAACCGCTGGATTGGCAGGGAATGCTGGCCTATGCCTGCGGTATTCAGACCAAAGGTTGCCACATGCCCCTAGAAGATCACCCGCAGCGCTATCCGCTGGTCAACGAGTTGCACGCCCGCCCGTTTCCGGCGCTGGAGGTGCCCTGCCTTGCCGCCTATGTCACGATCAAGGAACCGGTCGATGCCGCGAACCGTGACCGGACACGCGACCGCGCCCATCTGTTGACGCTGCTCGACCGCAACGGCTCGACGCATCCCAAACCGGATGCCACGCATTTTTCGGGGACGCTCGGCAAGACGGAATTGAAATGGGAAAGCCATACCGAGTTCGTGACCTATTCCGCCTTCACGTCCGGATTGACCACGCGCCCCTTTGACCCCGCCGAGATGGAGGTCTTTCCCGACGATTGGCTGACCCAGGCTCCCGGCAAGCGGATGGTGTCGGTGCTGATCCGGGTCGAAGCGATGCCCGACAGCGAGGCCGAGGTGCTGGCCAAGCTGGAGGACTGGTTCGTCCCGGAAAGTCTGGCGGCCGCGCAGGTGGTCGATGGTGCTGCGATCATCGCGGGCGATTTCCGGATCGATCCGGCAGGGCACATGCGCTTTGCGGTGTTCGTACGCCCCGGCACCGGCACGCGCAGGCTGGGCCGCATCGTGCAGCGACTGTGCGAGATCGAGACCTATCGCGCGACGTCGATGCTGGGCCTGATGCGGGCGCGTGAGTTGACGGGGCGGCTGAACGCGCTGGACCCCAAACTGTCGGCGCTGGTGTCGGGGCTCGACATGATCGACCGCTCGCCCGAGGCGGCGCTGCATGAATTGCTGGCGATTTCGGCAGAACTGGAAAGTCTGGCGGTGCAGATCTCGTTCCGCTTCGGCGCGACGGCGGCCTATGAGGCCATCGTCAATCAGCGGATCGAAGTGTTGCGCGAGGTGCGGATCGACGGGCGGCAGACCTTTGGCGAGTTCATGATGCGGCGCTATGACCCGGCGATGCGGACGGTGAAATCGGCCGAAGGGCGGCTGCGCTCGATGGCGGAACGCGCCGAACGCGCGGCGGAACTGCTGCGCACACGGGTCGATGTCGAACGGTCGGCACAAAACCAGAAGCTGCTGGAATCGATGGACAAACGCGCCGACCTGCAACTGCGCCTGCAACGCACGGTCGAGGGGCTGTCGACCGTGGCGATCAGCTATTACGCCGTCAATCTGGCGGCCTATGCCGTCTATCCGTTGACCGATCCCTATGGGATTTCCAAGGGGATGGCGACGGCGATCCTCACTCCCCTGGTCATCCTTGCGGTCTGGTTGATGGTGCGGCGTATCCGCACGCGTCTGGACTGACGAGGGGCCGAAAATCTTTCTGTCAGCGCCCGCGGATGCGCGGGTCGAGCGCGTCGCGCAGACCGTCGCCGATGTAATTGACGGACAACACGGTCAGCGAGATCGCAAGGCCGGGCCATATCACGCGTTCGGGGTAAAGCTGCATGTATTGCAACCCGTCGAACAGCAAGCGGCCCCAGGTCGGGAAATCGGGAGGGAAGCCGAGGCCGAGGAAGGACAGCACGGATTCGGTGATGATCGCCTCGGCCACGCCCAACGTGGCGGCGACCATGACGGGCGAAACCACGTTGGGCAGGATGTGGCGCAGGATGATGCGGTGCGGAGCGGCCCCGATGGATCGCGCGGCCAGAACGTATTCGCGTTCCTTCAGCGCCAGCACCTCGCCCCGCACGACGCGGGCGGCCTGCATCCACGACGTGATGCCGATGGCGAAGACGATCAGGGTAAACGCTCCCAGTTCCGGCCCCATCACGCCGGCGATCCTGTCGCGGAACAGCATGACCATGACCAGCAGCAGCGGGATCAGCGGCAGGGCCAGAAACATGTCGGTCAGCCGCATCAGCGGGCCGTCGAGCCGCTTGTAATAGCCCGCGACCACGCCGACGAAGGTGCCGAACACGATCGCGATGGCCATGGCGACAAAGCCCACCGCCAGCGACACCTTGCCCGCCTGCATCATCCGTTGCAGCATGTCGCGGCCCAACTGGTCGGTGCCCAGCGGGAATTGCAGCGAGGGCGGCCGGTTGCGCACCGCCATGGCTTTGGCGACCGTCAGCTTTTCCGGGTTCCACAGATAGGGGCCGATCACTACCGCCAGCACAAGCAGGGTCAGGATCACCAGCCCGAACACCGCCCCCTTGTGGGTGCGGAACTGGCTCCAGATCGCGCGCCAGGCGCTGGCGGGTCTTTCGGGCTTTGCGACAGCTTGCAGGGGCGCGTCAGTCATAGCGGATCCTCGGGTCAAGCAGGCCATAAAGAACGTCGGCAATCAGGTTGAACAGCACGATCAGCACGGCAAAGATGAAGGCCAGCGTCTGCACCATCGGCAGGTCGCTGGCATTGATCGCAAGGATCAGCGCGGCCCCGATGCCATTCACTCCGAACAGGTTTTCGGTGATGATCGCTCCGCCAAAGATCGACGGGATGCCAAGCGCAATCACCGTGACGACCGGGATCAACGAATTGCGAAGGACGTGTTTCAGCACGACGGTGCGTTCCGACATGCCCTTGGCCCGCGCGGTGCGGACGTAATCCTGCGTCATGTTTTCGAGCATCGACGAGCGCATGTAGCGGCTGATCACAGCGGCATTGGCCAGCCCCAGCGTCATCACCGGCAGCGCCATCTGGCGCAACTGTTCCAGGAAACTTGCCCAGTCCGTGACCTGCAACTGTGTGTCGTATTTGGTCGGGAACCAGCCGAGCCAAACGGCAAAGATGATGATGAAGAGCGTGCCCGAAAAGAACGTCGGCACCGAAAAGCCGATCATCGCGAACAGGGTCCCCAACTGGTCGAACGCCGAATACTGCCGATAGGCCGAATAGATCCCGATGGGCAGGGCGATCAGCACGCCGACCAGATAAGCGGTGCCGATGACGGTCAGGGTTTGCGGCAGCCGTTGACCGATGACGGTAAACACCGGCGCGCGGGACTGCCACGACAGGATGCGCTGCTGGTCACCTGCCAGATCGGTTCCGAACCAGCCATCCAGCAGATAGGCAGGCTCGACGATGAAGAACTGCCGAAGCCACAACAGATACCGCACGAAGACCGGCTGATCCGCCCCAAGCGCCGCCATCATTTTCTGGCGCACCTCGGGCGGAACGGTCAGCGGTATTTCGGACATCGGCGATCCGGGCGCGAGATCGACCAGCAGAAAAATAATCAGACTGATGAACAGAAGCGTTGGAATCGCAATCAAAAGCCTGCGGAGCGTAAACGTGAGCATGCGCGGCAACGCCTCGGTTCAGTTGTTCGGGAAAGGGATGCGGTGGGGCTGTGACGGCCCCACCGCAGGTTCAGGTCACTTCACGCGGAACCAGTCCGCCGAGTTCCACAATTCGCTGTCCCAGGCGTTCATGATCACGCCGCCCAACGTCACCGAATGCGCCGACAGCGTGCCGCGGTGCACCAGCGGAACGACGGTCATCGATGTCTTGGTGACCATGTCGTTCAACTCCTTGGCGATTGCCTGACGCGCCGCAAGGTCGGTCGTTGTCGCGAATTCGGCGACCTTGGCGTCATAAGCCGGGTCGCAGTACCGGTTCATGTTCTCGCCTTGCCAGCCGTTTTCCGGGCTGGGGGCGTTCTTGCACTGGTATTGCGACAGATAGGTTTCCGGGTCCGGGCTGTCCGAGTTGTTGGCATACATCTCGACATCGGCATAGAACTTCTGGAAAGTGTCCGGCGAGCCGGGGTCCCCACCGAAGAACACGCCCGGATCGATGGCTTTCAGTTCGACCTCGACACCCAGTTCGGTCCACCAATCCTTGATCAGCGCCTGGAAGTCCTGGCGGATCGGGTTGACGGTGGTCTGATACAGGATCGACAGTTTCTTGCCGTCCTTGTCGCGGATGCCGTCACTATCTGTGTCGGTCCAGCCGGCTTCGTCCAACAAAGCCATCGCACCGGCCATGTCCTGTGTCAGGCAGTCGGTGTTGTCCGAGGCCCAGGCTTCAGGCCCCGGGATTATGTTGCAGGTGGGACGACCGCCCGCACCATAGCCGACTTCGACCAGAATGTTCCGGTCGATCGCCTTGGACAGCGCCAACCGCACCTTGACGTCCGACAGGAACGGGTGGGGATGCTTGGCCGTTGCACGCTCGTCGGCCGGCAGATCGGGCGACGGGTCGGTCATGTTCATCTCGATCCGCTCGACCAGCGTGCCGAAGGCCACCACGAATTGACCCTTGCCGGCAGCGGCCATTGCCGCCTGGCTGTCGGGCGGGATCTGGGTGTTCCACGCATAGTCGAACTCGCCGGTTTCCATCACGGCGCGGGCCGAGCTTTCGGCATCGCCGCCGCCCTTGATCATCGCGGTCGCGAAGGCGGGCTTGGCAGGATCGCGGTAATTCGGGTTGGCTTCCAGCGAAACCGTGTCGTTCACGGTAAAGCCGGTGACCCGGAACGGGCCGGTGCCGATCGGCATGTTGTTCTGGTCGGTGCAGGTCGGGGCTGCGACACCCGTGCAGGCTTCGAACTGCGCCTTTTGCAAAAGGGGCGCCAGCGATCCGACGAAGGCCGTATAGGGGTTCGGCTTCGGTCCGGTAAAGGTGACCTTGACGGTGGTGGCATCGACAGCTTCGACCGAAGCCACGCCATCATACTTTGTCGCCTGTGCGCAGCCGCCAACGGGGTCCATGCAATAGGCGGCAGTGAACACCGCGTCGTCGGCCGTGACGGGCGTGCCGTCGGACCACAGCAGGCCGGGCTGCAGTTTCCAGGTGATGGAGGTCAGGTCGGCCGACACGCCACCGTTTTCCAGCGTCGGGATTTCAACCGCGAGTTTGGGCACCAAAGTGCCCTGATCGTCAATTGCCGCCATCGGATCAAGGACCATCGACGCGGCGATGACATCCTTCGTGCCCGACGACAGGTAGGGGTTCATGATCGACACGGCTTGCGGGAAGGTAAGCCTCAGCGCGCCGTCCGTGCCGCGTTCGGCATAGGCGACAGGCGCCAACGCAAACGCAGCAGCCGCGCCCAGAAGGGCGGTTTTAAGTTTCATTGCATTGCTCCTTGTTGATAGTGCTCGGAAGCCTCGGTCCTGCCGGTTGATCCGGCAGAGGTGTTTTGGGCGGGGTACAGGTGGCAGGCGACGTGTCGCCCCGGTTCCACCTGAACAAGGTCGGGTTTTTCCACCCGGCAGCGGTCGAAGACGCGCGGGCAGCGGGTGTTGAAGTTGCACCCTTTGGGCGGGTTGGCCGGGGACGGCACATCGCCCTTGAGGATGATCCTTGTCCGCGTCGATTCGACGTTGGGGTCGGGTTCGGGGACGGCGGACAGCAGCGCCTCGGCATAGGGGTGCAGGGGGCGGGCATAGAGTGCGTCGCGCGGGCTGATTTCGGCGATGCGGCCCAGATACATCACCGCCACACGGTCGGCGATGTGGCGGACCATCGACAGATCGTGGCTGATGAACAGGTAGGTCAGCCCCAGTTGCGATTGCAGGTCTTCCAGCAGGTTGACGACCTGCGCCTGGATCGACACATCCAATGCTGCAATCGGCTCGTCACAGACGATGAATTTGGGATTCAGGGCCAGCGCGCGGGCGATGCCGATGCGTTGGCGCTGGCCGCCCGAAAACTCGTGCGGAAAGCGGTTGGCGAAGCGGTGGTTCAGGCCGACCTTGTCCATCAGGTCATAAATCCGCGCCAGACGCTTGTCGGTGTCCCAGTCGGTATGTTCGACCAACGGCTCGCCGATGATCTGTGCGACGGTCATGCGGGGATTCAGGCTGGCCTGCGGATCCTGAAACACCATCTGCATCGTCGGGCGTTTCAGGCGCAGCTTTTCGGGCGACAGATGTGCCACATCGTCGCCGTCGATGATCACCGACCCGCCCGTCACCTCGTAAAGCCGCAGCAAAGCCCGGCCCACGGTGGATTTGCCACAGCCTGATTCGCCGACCAGCCCAAGCGTTTCGCCTTGCAGGATGTCGAAACTGACGCCGTCCACCGCTTTCACATCGCCGGTGTGACGCCGCAGGATACCGCTGTAGATCGGGAAATACATCTTCAGATCACGAACCTGCACCAGCGCGCGGGGCGGGGTTGCGTCAAGCATGGGCCTCCTCCGGCGTCCAGTGGCAAGCCACGTCGTGCCCCGTGCCCAAGGGCCGACCGTCCAGCGGGCGGCGCAGCGGATTTTCGCGGTGGCAGCGGTCAAAGGCATGAGCGCAGCGGGTGCGGAAGGAACAGGCCGTCGGTTCCGCCCCCATGATCGCGGGCTGACCGGGGATGACTTGCAGGCGGTCTTCGCGCGGGCCGGAAATGGCGGGGATGGTTTGCAGAAGGGCGCGGGTATAGGGGTGGGCGGGGTTGCCGAACAGCTCTTTGACCGGGGCCTGTTCCACGATCTGGCCGCCGTACATGACCATCACGCGGTCGGCGATCCCTGCAATCACGCCAAGGTCATGGGTGATCCAGATGATCGCCATCCCCAGTTTCTGACGCAGACCCTTGATCAGTTCCAGGATTTGCGCCTGAATCGTCACGTCCAGCGCGGTGGTGGGTTCATCCGCGATCAGCACCTCGGGGTCGCAGGCGAGGGCAATCGCAATCATCACCCGTTGCCGCATGCCCCCCGAAAACTGGTGGGGATAGGACGACAGGCGTTTGGTGGCGTCGGAAATGCCGACAAGGTCCAGCAGTTCCGCCGCCCGGACCCGCGCCTGCGCCCTTGACAGGCCCATGTGGCGGGTCAGGGGTTCCATGATCTGATTGCCGACCTTGAACACCGGGTTGAGCGAGGTCATCGGGTCCTGAAACACGAAGCCGATCCTGGCCCCGCGCAGGTTGCGCAACTCCTCATCGCCGATCTTCAGAATGTCCCGCCCGCCGAGCCAGACTTCGCCTCCGCGCACATCGGCGGGAGGGGACGGCAGCAGGCCGATCAGCGACATCATGGTGACCGACTTGCCCGACCCGCTTTCCCCCACCACGCCCAGCAATTCACCGGCGCGCAAATGGAAGCTGACGGAGTTGACGGCATGCACCTCGCCGCCGCGGGTGCGGAATACGGTCTTGAGGTCCCTGACATCAAGGACGGCGTCGCCCCCATCGGGCATATAAGGCTCCCAAGTCGTTGATAGTCTTTTGATTATTGGGTTGCGATCTGTACCGCCCCCGGTTGATCGGGCAAGTCTTGTCTATTTTCGACAACCTATCAATCCCGAATCTTTGCCGCTTTCCGCTGCGGCATCCGGGGTTCGAGCCTGCCGCGCGCATCGGTTCGCACCGTGTTGACACGGGCGGTAGCCGGGGCCACCCTGCGCCACCAGATATGGGAACCACACGTCATGAACATCGCCGAAACCCTGAACCCGCGACAGGTGCTTGACCGTCTGGTCGCCTTTCCGACTGTCAGCCGGGACAGCAACCTGCCTCTGATCGACTGGGTCGAGGGCTATCTTGCAGCGCACGGCATCGCAGCGCACCGCCATTGGAACGAAGATCATCAGAAGGCCGCGCTGTTCGCCCATGTCGGGCCGATGGTTGCGGGGGGGGTCGTGTTGTCGGGGCATTCCGATGTGGTCCCGGTGGACGGGCAGGCCTGGATCAGCGACCCTTGGGTGGTCACCGAACGCGACGGGCGGCTTTACGGGCGCGGCACCTGCGACATGAAGGGCTATCTGGCGCTGGCGATCTGGGCCATGGTCGAGGCCAATCGGCAGGGCGTGTCGCGCCCCTTGCAGATTGCGATTTCCTATGACGAAGAGATCGGCTGCACCGGCGCGCCGCCGATGATTGCCGCGATGCAGGAGGCGTTGCCGCAGGCCGAGGTCGCGCTGATCGGCGAGCCGTCAAGCATGGCGCTGATCAACGGGCATAAGGGCGGCACCGGGTATCGCGTGCATGTCAAAGGGTTCGAGGTTCATTCCTCGCTGCTGCCCGAGGGCGTCTCGGCGATCATGGAGGCAGCGCGGCTGATCGGCTGGATGAACGACCAGAACGCCGGAAACGAGGCCAAGCCGGTGACTGCACTGGCCGCCGCGTTTCGCCCGCCCTTCACCACGCTGCATTCCGGCATGATCACCGGCGGCACCGCGCACAACATCACCGCCGCCGATTGCCGGTTCGTGATGGAGTTTCGCGTGGTTCCGGGGGAAAGCGTCGAAGGCTGGTCTCTGGCGCTGAAGGCCGAGGCCGCGCGGATTGCCGCCGGGTTGCAGGCGGTGCGTCCCGAGGCGGGGGTCCATCTGGAACGGTTTTTCAGCGTACCGCCTCTGGTGCCCGAAACCCAAGGTGCTGCAGAGGCGCTGGTGCGGGCGCTGACCGGAGATAACGCCAGCGGCGTGGTCAGTTACGGCACCGAAGCGGGGCAATTCCAGGAGGCCGGGTATTCCGCCGTCGTCTGCGGCCCCGGCGACATCGCCCAGGCCCATCAGCCCAACGAATTTCTTGAGGTGTCGCAGTTTCAGGCGGGACAAGTCTTCATGCGCCGGCTGCTGAGTGCGCTGGCATGACCGCGCCGCTGGGTCTGTTCACGCCGATCCGGTTTCATGCCGTCTTGCCTGCGGCCTGTGATGTTGTGGTGGTGGGGGGCGGGGTTGCCGGGGTGATGACGGCTTGGCATCTGGCGGGACAGGGGCAGCGCGTCGTGCTGTGCGAAAAAGGCCGTGTCGCGGCGGAACAAAGCAGTCGCAACTGGGGCTGGGTGCGTCAGCAGGGCCGCGATCCGGCGGAACTGCCGATCATGGTGGAAAGTCTGGCGCTGTGGAAGCAGTTGGCAGCGGATCTGGGCGACGGATTGGGGTTCAGGCAGACGGGCGTCACCTATCTGGCGCGGACGCAGAAGGAGCAGGCGGGCTATGCCGGTTGGATGCGCCATGCAACGGCCAACGGGGTGGACACGCGGCTGTTGTCGCGGGCCGAGGTGGACGCGATGTTTCCGGGCCATGCGACGGCTTGGGTCGGGGGCATGACCACGCCTTCGGACGCCCGCGCCGAACCTGCCACGGCGGTGCCTGTGCTGGCGCAGGATGCCGTGCGGCGCGGAGCGGTGATCGTCGAGAACTGCGCGGTGCGGGGGTTGGATCTTGCGGCGGGCAAGGTGGCGGGGGTGATGACCGAACAGGGCCGGATCGCCTGCGATCAGGTGGTAGTAGCAGGCGGCGCGTGGTCGTCATTGTTCCTGCGGCGGTTCGGGGTGGATATCCCGCAGCTTTCGGTGCGGGAATCGGTCGGAGTGACCGGACCTGTCGCCGATTTCCACAGCGGGGCGGCAAGTGATGACCGGATCGCCCTGCGCCGCCGGGCGGACGGTGCCTATACCGTGACGCCGGGGGCCGAGCGGGATTTCTACATCGGCCCCGATGCGTTTCGCCACCTGCGGCGCTTTGCGGGGATCGCGTTCAACACGTTGCGCGCGACCCGGTTTCACGCCCGCGCCCCGCGTGGCTATCCCGATGCGTGGTCGACGCCGCGCACCTGGGACATGGACCGCGCCTCGCCGTTCGAGGCGATGCGGGTGCTGGACCCTGCCGCCAGTGCGCCGATCATGGCCCATGTGCAGCGCAACTTTGCCGCGAGCTTTCCGGGGCAGGGGCGGCCCGAATGGGCGAGCACCTGGGCGGGCATGATCGATTCGATGCCCGATCTTGTGCCGGTGATCGACCGGGTTGCCGCCGTGCCGGGATTGGTGATCGCCACGGGGCTGTCGGGGCACGGGTTCGGGCTTGGGCCGGGGTTGGGGCGGGTGGTGGCCGATCTGGTGACGGGCCGCGCCGTGGGGCATGACTTGACGGCCTTCCGTCTGGCGCGGTTCGCGTAAGGGCTTGCGGCGAACCGGGCGGGCGGTTAGGCAACGCGCCTTGCCGAAACCGGAGTGCCGCCATGACGACCCAGACCTGCGGCATCGACTTTGGCACGTCGAATTCGACCGTGTCGGTGGCGGATGGCGATGCCGCACGGTTGATCCCGCTGGAGGGCGCGCAGGTCACGCTGCCGTCAGCGGTGTTCTGGCATTCCGACGAGCCGCCGGAGTTCGGTCGCGCCGCGATCGAGGCCTATGTGCGGGGCGAAGAAGGCCGGCTGATGCGGGGGCTGAAAAGCACGCTGGGGTCGTCGCTGATTTCCGAGAAAACCCGCGTCGGCAACCGGGCGGTGTCGTTCCGCGACATCGTGCAGCGGTTCTTTGCGCATCTGAAGGACCGGCTGGACGCGGTGCAGCCGGGCACGACGCGGGTCGTGCTGGGGCGGCCTGTGCATTTCGTCGATGGCGATGCCGAGGGCGATGCGCTGGCGCAGTCGGTGCTGGACGAGATCGCCCGCGCCGTGGGGTTCCGCGAGATCGGGTTTCAATATGAGCCGATTGCGGCGGCCTTGCAGTACGAGGCGGGGATTGCCGCCGAGGAGCTGGTGCTGATCGTCGATATCGGGGGGGGGACGTCGGACTTTTCCATCGTCCGGGTGTCGCCTGCGCGCGCGCGGGTGGCGGACCGGGCGGCGGATATTCTGGCCAATGACGGCATCAGGGTCGGCGGCACCGATTTTGACCGGCTGCTGAGCCTGTCCGAAGTCATGCCGCATCTGGGCTATCTGTCGCCCACCGGAGGTGGCAAGGGCATCATGCCGCGCCACTACTTTCTGGACCTTGCGACCTGGCACCGGATCAACATGCTGTACACCGGGCGGACGGCCAGCGATCTCAAGGCGTTGCAGGCCGTGGCCGATCACCCCGACCGCATCGTACGCCTGCGCCGGGTCGTCGATGCGCGCGCGGGTCATGGGGTTGCGATGGCGGTCGAGGCGGCGAAGATCGCGCTGTCGGGGGCCGATGTGGCGCGTTTGTCGCTGTCGCCGCTGACCGGGGGGGCCAACCCGATGGCCACCCGCGCCCGGTTCGAGACGGCGGTGGAGGCCCCACTGGCACGGATTGCCACGACGATGCAGGGGCTGCTGGTGCAGGCGGGCTTGCGGGCGGATCAGATCGGGACGGTGTTCATGACGGGCGGGTCGTCGGGACTGCCTGCGTTGCAGGCCCTGGTCGGGGCCGTGCTGCCTGGGGTGCCGATTGCGACGGGCGATATGCTGGGGTCGGTGGGGACGGGGCTGGCGCTCGATGCCGTGCGGCGCTTTGGCTAAACGGTGGGGCAAAAAGAGCCTCCGGCGGGGATATTTGGGCCAGTTGGAATTCGGTCGAGCGGGGAGGGATGGGGTTGCGGGGGGCGGCTGACTGGCGCAGGTTGGGGGCAACAGGAGTTATCCCATGCCCGTCAAGAACCGCATTGCCGACATGCTGCCCGAACTCGCTGCGATCCGGCAGGATTTTCACGAACACCCCGAGTTGTTGTTCGACGTCCACCGTACGGCGGCGCGGGTGGCCGAATTGCTCCGCGAGTATGGCTGTGACGAGGTGGTCGAGGGCATCGGGCGGACCGGGGTGATCGGGGTGATCCGGGGGCGGTCGTCTGCTTCGGGCCGGGTGGTGGGGTTGCGCGCCGACATGGATGCGCTGCCGATTCATGAACAGACAGGTATGCCTTATGCGTCGAAAACCGCCGGCAAGATGCATGCCTGCGGGCATGACGGGCACACCACGATGCTGCTGGGGGCAGCGAGGTATCTGGCGGAGACGCGGAATTTCGACGGAACGACGGTCGTGATCTTTCAACCCGCCGAAGAAGGCGGCGGCGGCGGGCGCGAGATGTGCGCCGACGGGATGATGGCGCGCTGGGGAATTCAGGAGGTGTACGGCATGCACAACATGCCCGGCATTCCGGTCGGGCATTTCGCGATCAGGCCTGGTGCCATGATGGCTGCGGCCGATCAGTTCGAAATCGTGGTGACGGGCAAGGGGGGCCATGCCGCCAAGCCGCACGACTGCATCGACACCACTGTGGTGGCGGCCCACATTATCGTGGCGCTGCAGACCATTGCGTCGCGCGGGGTGGACCCCTTGAAGCAGGTGGTGGTGTCCGTCTGTACCGTGCAGACCGACAGCACGGCCCACAACGTCATTCCGCAGGTCGTCAGGATGAAGGGCACGGTGCGGACCATGGATTTCGCCGTGCAGGATTATGTCGAACGCCGGGTGGTCGGGATTGCCGAGGGCACGGCGCAAGCCTTGGGGGCTGTGGCGGTGGTCAATTACCAGCGCGGCTATCCGGTGACGGTGAATGCGCCCGACAATACGGTCTATGCGACTGAGGTGGCGCAGGCGGTGTCGGGGCATGTCAACGCCGATACCCCGCCGTTGATGGGGGCCGAGGATTTCAGCTTCATGCTGATGGAACGCCCCGGCGCCTATATCTTTCTGGGCAACGGCGACACGGCGGATGTCCATAACCCTGCGTATGACTTCGACGATGCGGCCATTCCCTTCGGGTCGAGTTGGTACGCCGGGATGGTCGAGGCGCGGATGCCTGCGGTTTGAACGGTCCGAAAGTCGCGGCTGGTCTGGATCGCGCGGCGTACGAACTTTCTACCTGTCCGTGACGGTGGGCTTTCGGCCGTTCTTTCATTTCCAGGCATGACGGTGCTGATGAACCTGTTTCTAGGGGCAAAGGGCGTGTTGGTGACGCTGCCGCGGTTCGATCTGGAGATGTTCGTGCGGCTTACGTCTTTTTCCGCGACCGGCTTTGCCGGGCCGGCAAGGGGCGCACCTTGCGTTCGATGGCGTCCAGCAGCAGGCCTGCGAGGTTCTTGCCCGTCGCCTGTTCGATGCCCTGAAAGCCGGGGGACGAGTTCACCTCCAGCACTTTGGGACCATCGGACGACCGCAGGATATCGACCCCTGCCAGCCCAAGCCGAAACGCATGGGCGGCGCGCACGGCGCAGTCCCGTTCCAGCGGCGAGATGCGGACGGGTTCCGCGGTGCCGCCCTGATGCAGGTTGGACCGGAACTCGCCGGGGGCCGCCCGTCTGCGCATCGCGGCGACCACGCGACCGTCGATCACGAACAGGCGGATGTCGATGCCTTTGGCTTCGGCGACGAAATCCTGCACCAGAAAGTTGGCGCGCAGACCCCGGAACGCCGAGATCAGCGACTGCGCGGCGGACGGGGTTTCTGCGAGGACGACGCCTTTGCCCTGGCTGCTTTCCAGCAGTTTCACGACCAACGGAACGCCGCCGACCAGGCCGATCAGGTTGTCGGTGTCTTTGGGGGAGGACGCGAAGGCGGTGGTCGGCATTCCGATGCGGTGGCGCGCCAGGATCTGGTGGGCATGGAGTTTGTCACGGCTGGCCACGATGCCTTCGGCCCCGTTGATGGTGAAGGTGCCGCGCGCCTGAAACTGGCGCAGGACGGCGGCGCCGTAGGCGGTGACGGACACCCCGATGCGCGGGATGATCGCGTCGAAATGCGGCAGGCGCGCACCGTCATAGTGGATTTCGGGGGCCAGCGAGTTGATCGCCATATAGCAGCGCGAGGTGTCGATGACTTCGGTGACATGGCCGCGTTTGGCGGCCTCGTCCACGATGCGGCGGGTCGAATAGGCTCCGCCTTCGCGTGACAGGATGGCGATGCGCAGGGTGCGGGTCGGCATCCGGGCCAGCACGCCGGGCGAGAAATAGCTGTCAAAGCCGAGTGCCGGTTGCAGATAGGAATCGGTCGGGCTGATCACGGCGCCCTCACCCAGCGCCTGACGGCCCAGCAGCATCCGGTTGGCCATGTTGGCGCGGTCGGTCAGGGTGACTTCGATCGGCCAGCGGCGCGGGCCGATCTGGACGTCGGTCCGGATGACAAAGCGCATCTCTGATTCGCCGTTGGACGAGGTGACCTCGCGTCGGTCCAGAATTGGGGCGGAACAGGCGATGGTGACATCGGTACGGCCCGGTATCGGGTGGACGTTGAAGCGGACATGGGGCGCGTTGTTCGGTCCGAACGCCTCGATATCGAAGGCGTGCAGCGCCGAGGTGCGCGCGCCGGTGTCGACCTTGGCCGTCAGGGCGGGCAGGCCTAGGGCGGGCAGCGCAAGCCATTCTTCCCAGCCGAGGCGCAGAATGTAGGGTAATTGGTCCAAGGTCACGCTCCGTTCGGGTTCTGTCGGGATGACGTGCGAAGTTGACAGGGGTGTGACAGAGGAAGCGCATAGTCAGCGGCTGCCGGGAGGCAGGCAGGCGTGGCCTGATCCGATCGAAATCAAATTCGCCGAAGAAGAGTTCAGAAATGGCCGCAGGTACGACCCTCAGGGCGGCAACCGAACCGCGAAAGCTTACCCGCCAGTGTGGCTCATGTGGCGGGTCATCTGGCCTGCGACTTTCTGGCGGGAATAGTCGAAGTCGTGGCCTTTGGGCTTGCGCGCGATTGCGGCGCGGATTGCCTGTTCCAAGGGTGCGTCCTCGGGGTGGGCACGCAAGGGGGCGCGCAGGTCGGCCATGTCTTCCTGGCCGAGGCACATGTACAACTCGCCCGTGCAGGTCAGGCGCACGCGGTTGCAGCTTTCGCAGAAGTTGTGGGTCAGGGGGGTGATGAAGCCGATCCGCTGTCCGGTTTCGGCCAGCCTCACATAGCGGGCCGGGCCGCCTGTCTGATCGGCAAGGTCGATCAGGGCAAAGCGTTCGGCCAGACGGCGGCGGAGGTCCTTGAGGCTCCAGTATTGGTCAAGCCTTTGCGGCTCGCCCAACTCGCCCATCGGCATGACTTCGATGAAGGTCAGGTCGTGGCCTTCGCGGGCGCACCAGTGGGCGAGGGTGAACAGTTCATCCTCGTTGAAGCCTTTCAACGCCACGGCGTTGATCTTGACCTGCAATCCCGCCTCTTTGGCCGCTGCGATGCCATCCAGAACCTGAGGCAGGCGGCCCCAGCGGGTGATCCGGGCGAATTTCGCATCGTCCAGCGTGTCGAGCGACACGTTGATCCGTCTGACACCGCAAGCCGCCAGGTCGGCTGCGTATTTGCGAAGTTGGCTGCCGTTGGTGGTCAGGGTCAGTTCCTTCAGCGCGCCGGTTTGCAAGTGCCGCGACATCGCCTCGAAGAACGTGAGGATCCCCTTGCGCACCAACGGCTCTCCCCCGGTGATGCGCAGCTTCTGGACGCCCATCCGGATGAAGGTGGAACAGAGGCGGTCCAGCTCCTCCAGCGTCAGAAGATGCGCCTTGGGCAGGAACGTCATCTGTTCGGCCATGCAATAGGTGCAACGAAAATCGCAGCGGTCGGTGACCGAGACGCGCAGATACGAAATGGCGCGGGCGAAGGGGTCGATCAGAGGCGCGTTCATGGGATCAAGGTAGGGGTTGGGCGGGGGTGTCGCAAGCGGCAAACGCGTGGTTGCGGGACGACACGGGGGCGACTATCGTTGCTGCATGACGCAGCGTATGTTTCTTTTGGTCCTGATGGGCGCAAGTTTGGCCGGGTGCGGCATGGTCGGCGGCCCGCGTACGCCTGCGCCCGTGGTGGCGGTAGCACCTGTCGCGGCGCCCGTGCTGGGGGTGGGGCAGACGGCGGCGGCGCTGGACACCTCGACTGCGGCAGAGCGGGCGGCGGCGGTTGTGCCTGCGGCCGGCGGGGCTTCGCTGGGGGCGGTGGTGGTGGCCTTGGGCAGCCCGACCGAGCAGGGGTTCTGGCTGCGGTCCGACAAGGTGGCGATCGCGGGCAAGGGGCGGGTCGTGACGGCTGGCGGCGCGACGGTTGCGGTCGATTTGCGGCCGGGCACCGGGGGGGCGCTGCTGTCGCTGGCGGCGTTTCGGGCGCTGGGTCTGGGGCTGACGGATTTGCCGGAGGTAGAGGTGTTTGCGGACTGAGCCATTGAGTTTAGCGGGGTTTTGCCTTTTGGCGGTTCGTTTCTGGAAGCGACCAAGGGTTTCATACCCCAACCCATGTGGGGTATCCAGAGACAGAAAATGAAGAAGGGTTTGGCTTGAGCGCCCTACCACGAACTGTGAACGTGGGGGGCGATCAGGCGGGCATAGATGGTGCGGGCGGCCTCCAGCGTCTTTGCCGTAAGGGGCGGCACGGACAGGGCGGCGGCGTTGCCGGTGGCCTGGGCCGCGTTCCTCGCGCCGGGAATGACCACGGTCACCGCTTGTTCCATCAAGATCCAGCGCAGGGCGAAGGCGGCCATCGCGGTGCCTTGCGGGATCAGCGGACGAAGCGCCTCGACCGCCTCCAACGCTGCGTCATAGGGCACGCCCGAGAAGGTTTCGCCCTTGTCGAAGGCCGCCCCGTCGCGGTTGAAGCTGCGGTGATCGTCGGCGGCAAAGGCGGTCTCCGCCGTCATCTTGCCGGTCAGCAGGCCCGAGGCGAGCGGGACGCGGGCGATGATGGCCACGTTCCGGGCGGCGGCGGCGGCGAAGAACGTCTCGGCGGGCCGCTGGCGGAACAGGTTGTAGATGATTTGTACCGAGATAACGCCGGGATACCGGATCGCCTTTTCCGCCTCGTCGATCCGCTCGACCGACACGCCGAAGTTCGCGATCTTGCCTGTGTCGCTAATCGCGGTCATCGCGTCGAACACCCTTGCGCTGTCATAGACCGGCGAGGGCGGACAATGCAGTTGCACGAGGTCGAGGCAGTCCATCTGCAGGTTGGCGCGGCTGCGGTCGATATGCGCCTCCAGCGTCGCGCGCGTATAGTTTTCGGCGATGTGGGGCGTGATCCGGCGGCCTGCCTTGGTCGCCACATAGGGGCGGGGGCCGCTGCGGGTGGACAGCACTTTCGCGATGATCCGCTCGGACCGCCCGTCGCCATAGACATCCGCCGTGTCGAGGAAATCGACCCCGGCATCGAGGGCGGCATTCAGGGCGGCTGCGGCATCCGCTTCGGTCACCTCGCCCCAGGTGCCGCCGATAGCCCAGGCACCAAAGCCTATCGGGGTGACGCTGCGCCCGGTCGGGCCAAAGGGGCGGGGGGCGAGCATGGGTTTCTCCTGTCTGATGCTGGCGCAGGGTAGCGGTTCTGTGTCGCAAGGGCCAGACTGCGCGGGCCTTTTCGTGGGCATGCGGTTGGGGTAGGGCTGGGATATGGAATTGCGGGTGGATCAAC
>JBBRVJ010000040.1:0-23073 GCA_038246975.1 Rhodobacterales bacterium
GGCCAACTTCGCATACAAAAGTGGTGGCGAGGGGGGGACTCGAACCCCCGACCCCGTGATTATGAGTCACGTGCTCTAACCAGCTGAGCTACCTAGCCACTGGACGGGTGAGTAGGATCGTTGGGTTTTGGCGTCAAGCCCAAAACGCCAGACGCTGAACGCTCGGCATGGGCAACGCGGGGCCGGCCCGAGGCTGTGGCGGTCACCGTCGCCTCGATGAACATCACCCGCCCCTCGACCGCCGCCTCGCGCAGATCGCGGGTCACCACAACCCGCGCGTCCACGGCACCCGCAGCTTTGGCCCGTGCCACGGCCTCGGCGACCAGTCCCGCCTCCATCGCGTTCAGGGCGGCATCACGGTCGGCGAAGGCAACCAGCCCGGTTGCCAGATGGGCCACGAACCGCCCCTCGGACGGTGAAGATACCAGCCCCTGCACCCGTTGGCTGACTTGCCCCACCACCGCCCCGATGGCATTGGCGACCCCGGCGTGTTCGGGCAGGATCATCTCGCACCCCAGCCGTGCGCCGACCGCGCCGTAATAGGCCGCAGCCGACGCCCCCAGCCCGATGACAGGGACCCCCAGCCTGACCGACACTTCGATGACCCCCCGGTACGCAGACAAACCCGCACTGGTCAGGGGATGGCGGGCCAAAGCCTCGGTCGATTGCCCCGCAAACCCGGCATCCTCGCCAAAAGCCGCCTCCAGCAGGCAGTCCACCGTCTGCGCCGTGACCTGATCGACGATGGCCACAGCCAGCGTTGCGGCATCAGGCGCGAACCTTTCGCCGCTGCCGTTGCGCCGCCGCGCCAGCAGGCGCACCGCCTTTTCCGCCGCAGCCCCATCCCACACGTCCAGCCGACCCAGCACATGTGACGCATCCGACGGCGTTGCCCCCGCCACCATCACCAGACCGCGTGCCACCAACCGCTCCAGCGCCGCCGCCTCCAGCCTGCTGGTCAGCGCCTTTGTCACCGGCATCGGCTCGGTGATCCGCGCCAGCACTGCCGCCTCTCGCGGGGTCAGACCCCCGGTCTGCCCGCCCATCGGCACCACGAACCGGCCGTCAAACTCGCCCACCGCATCGAGGTGAAGCGCGCGGTCAAGGGCCGCATGCACCATCGCCCCATGATCCACGGCCAGCAGCGACACCGGCAGCAACCGGCGCGGACCTAACCTCAGCCCGCCATCCAGTCCTGCGGTGATCAGATGCACCTCGCTGTCCCCGCCCAGACCCGTGGTCCGCATCGCCACCGCCTCGACCATGGTGCGGAACCCGCCGACCCGCGCGCCCTGCGGGTCGATCTCGGGAAGACCACCGCGCAGAAGGGCCACGTCGGTGGTCGTCCCGCCGATGTCCGACACCAGCGCATCCGACGCCCCCGTCAGCCACCGCGCGCCCACAATGCTGGCGGCAGGACCGGACAGGATGGTCTCGATCGGCCGTTCCCGCACCATCGCCGCCGAAATCAGCGCGCCATCGCCCCGCACCACCATCAGCGGGGCCGCAATGCCGATGGTCAGCAAGTGCCGCTCGCACGCCGCCACCAGCCGGTCGATCATCCCGATCAGCCGCGCGTTCAGCACGGCCGTCAGCGCCCGCTTTGGCCCGTTCAACTGTGCGGACAGTTCATGCGAACAGGTCACCGGCCGCCCCGTCACCCGCCGGATCACCGCGCGCGCCGCAACCTCATGGGCGGGATTGCGCGTGGCAAACTGGGCGGCCACGGCAAAGCCCATCACCTGATCGGCCAGCCCCGCCACCGCCGCCTCCAGCGCCGCCAGATCCAGCGCGGCGGCCTCGATACCAGCGTGATTGTGCCCCCCCGCCAAACGGATCACCGGATCGCCCTTCAGCGCCTCGACCAAACCGCCCCGGTCCAGATCACCCTGATCGAACCCGATGAAGATCAGCGCGACGCGGCCCCCCTGTCCTTCGACCAGCGCATTGGTAGCGAGTGTGGTAGACAGCGAGACCAGCGCCACGTCCGACGCAGCCACCCCCGCCCCCGCCAAGGCTGCATCCACCGCCCGCCCGATCCCCAAAGCCAGATCGCCGCGCGTCGTCAGGCTTTTGGCATGGCCGATCACCCGGTCGGCGGCCTCGTCGACGATCACGGCATCGGTATAGGTGCCCCCGGTATCGACCCCCAGAAAATATGCCATGCCGCCCCGCCTGTTGCCCCGGCCCCGACATAGGCCGAACGGCGGGCGGGGTCACGCCCCGTTGTCGGCCTTGCGCCGGGTTTCTGGGGGCGGTTCGCCCCGCCGCCTGCGGCGATGCGCGGGGGGGATGTTCAGCACCGCGCGGTATTTGGCCACGGTGCGGCGGGCAATCTCGGGGCCACCCTCGGCCAGCGCAGCGGCAAGGGCGGCATCGGACAACGGCGCGTTGGCGGCCTCCGCCGCCACCAACCGCTCCAGCCGCGCCTGCACTGCAGCACCTGCGAACTGCGGCCCGCCCTCGACCCCCAGCCGACCGGAAAACAGCCGCCGCAGCCACCAAGTGCCGCGCGGGGTGTCGACCGACACTCCGGCCACCACCCGGCTGATCGTGCTTTCGTGCAGGCCCAGCGTCTCGGCCACCTCGGCCATCGTCATCGGCATCAAAGCCTGCGGGCCCTGCTCCAGCGCCGCGCGCTGCCGGGTCAACACCTCGCGCCCGACCCGCAGCAGGGTCTGGTTGCGCGTCACCACCATCCGCGCCACCGCCCGCGCCGCCGCCAACCCCGCCGGATCGCGCGCGCCTTCGTCCACGATCCGCAGCGACGGCAGGCTGGACCGGTTCAGCGAGAACGTCCACGCCCCCCCATCCTCGCGCCGCGCCAGCAGATCAGGTTCACGCACCGGAGGCGCGGCAAAGCCTGCGAACCGCGTGCCGGGCTTCGGGTCCAGCCCCCGGATCACCCGGAACCGCATGGTAATATCGGCCTCGGTGGTACGGGCCAGCCGCGCCAGCCGGCCCATGCCGCCGCTGCCCAACAGCCCCAGATGCGACAGAATAACGGCCATCGTGCCATCCATCGCCCCGGCTTCGGTCAGTTGCAGCGCCAGACATTCCGCCAGATTGCGCGCAAACAGCCCCGCCGGGTCGATCCGCTGCACCTGAGTCAGCACCGCCTCGACCTCGGCCAACGACGCGCCGACCTCTGCCGCGATCGCGGACAGATCGCGGCCCAGCCAACCCGAAGGCTCCAACGCCTCTGCCAGACCCAGCGCGATCGCGCGGTCGCGCGGCGACGTGACCAGACGCCGGATTTCGCTGATGACATGGGCCATCAGACTGGCTGCGGGACCTTCGGTCTGCGCGGCTTTGTCCCCGGCATCCACGCCGCCGATCACCCCCGACCACCGGGGCAGCCACTCGCCGGGGGCCGGTGCCGCCGCAGGGTCCAACCGCAGATGCGGATTTTGATCGGCCTGCTCCTCCAGATACCGCGTAAGCCCCGCCGCATCGGCGCGCAGCATCTGGATCGCCGCCTGCAAGCTGGTGTTCAGTTGCAGGCGCTGAGTCTGGGTGACGGTGATGCGCGAACGCGGAGCCATGACGGACAGGCTAGGGCAGCCCGCCCCGTCATGCAACGCCGCGCTGTGGTCATTGGCGGCGGGCGCAGGTGGGACGTGTTCGGCGCAAAGGACAGGGGGGCTGCCTCCCCCGCACCCCGAGGGATATTTATGACCAGCGAAGTGTCTCTCATTATTCTGCAACGAGTGTCCGGAATTGCGGAGCACTACAAGCTGTTTGCGGGCCGCTCAGGTGACTGAAGTCATTGTAGAAAGTGCACGGCAGATGCGTGGCCTTTGCAGCTCGACTGTTCCATCCCGAGTGATCCGGCCGACGATCGACGCGGACCGAGTTGTTTCGATCTGAATGGCAAAAACGGTTCTTCCGCCTCTGATCAGGTCCCCGTTATGCCAACCGCTCGGCCAAAAGGTGCCAGTGCCAGGATCCCGGTTTGTCATGCGGGCGGTCGAACAGGGTGGTGACCTCGAACTCTGGCATCAGCGCCAAAAGCGCAGGCGCGGTACAGAAGTAGTGCGGATGCATCTTGTCGCCGGGTCCGTCAAAGATCCATGTGTTGCGGCTGATCTCGCGCCCTGCGGCTTTGGCCTGTTCCACCGGCAGACGGCGGGCCGACAGCATGGTCGCCATGAAGCTGGCGCCGGGGCGGGCGACGCGGGCGATTTCCTGCAGCGAGCGGCGCACGATGGCCTCGTCGCCGTGATAGATCACGTTCCACGCCAGCACATGGTCGAAACTGGTGGTGGCAAAGGGCAGGTCGGTCATCGGGGCCAGATGCGTCTCGACGCTCAGGCTTTGCGCGGCAGCAGCGGCGTTGATGGCCGCCACCGAGGCTTCGGAAGCGTCGAGCGCCGTCACGTGATGCCCCATCGCCGCCAAAGCCAGCGCATGCCGACCGATCCCGGCGCCAAGGTCCAGAATGCGGCTTCCGGGGGCAAGGGTGGCGGCGTGTTCCATCACCCATGGCTCTGGCTTGGCCCAAGGGCTATTAGCATCGACGGTCTGCCATTCGGCGTTCCAATAGCGATGTGCGGTGTCGGTTGTCATATCAGCTTCCTTCTGATCCAGCCCGAGCCCTGTTCGACCGCCACGACCAGCACCAGCATCAAGAGGATGATCGCCAGCGCCTCGTCATAGTTGAACAAATCGAAGGCAACTTTCAGGTCAACCCCGATCCCCCCCGCGCCGACCAGCCCCAAAGCCGCCGACCCGCGCACCGATTTTTCCAGCGCGAACAACGAGGTGGCGGTGAACGACGGCAGGCAGGCCGGGAACACCGCCGATGCGATCAGGCCCAGCTTGCTGGCCCCGATGGCGCGCAGGGCGTCTTGCGGGCCGGGATCGGTTTCCTCCATCGCCTCGGCGAAGAACCGGCCCGCAAACCCGATCTTGTCGATCATGATCGCCATCACCCCTGCCGCAGGGCCAAGGCCCACGATGATGATGAAGATGATCGCCCAGACCAGATCGGGCACGGTGCGGAACAGCGCGATCACCGCGCGCGCCACGTGACGCACGATGGGGTGCGGCGACAGCCGGTCGGTCGCCAGAATGGCAAAGGGAATGGCCAGAATAAGGCCCAGAAAACAGCCCGCCACCGCCATTTGCAGGGTTTCCAGCAGTTTCCAGCCGATCGGCACGATCCGGGTGAAATCCGGCGGGAACATGTTGGTCAACAGACCCGAGGGCGCGAACAGCCGGCCGACGCCCCGGCTCAGCTTGTCCAGCGCCGGGGCGGTCGCGATCAGCGAGGACGCAACCAACCCCAGCATTAGCAAAAGTGCTGCATAATTGACAAGGCCCATCTGTCGAAAACGCGGGGGCGGGGGCACGGGGAACGTGGTCATCCTCCCTCCGGATGGTCGAAAAAGCGCCGTAACTCGGGCGCGTTCGCCTGCGCCGTCGGCATGTCCAGCGCAATGCGGCCCTGCGACAGGCCAAGGATACGGTCGGAAAAGCGCAAGGTATGTTCCAGCCGGTGCGAGATCATCAACAGCGACAACCCGTCCTGCCGCACAAGGCCCAACAGCAGTTCCATCACCTCTTCTCCGGTTTGCGGATCAAGGCTTGCGTCTGGCTCGTCAGCCAGAATGAATACAGGGCGCTGCATCAGCATCCGTGCGATGGCGATGCGCTGCTGTTGGCCGCCCGACAGGCTGTCGACCCGCGTCATCGCGCGGTCGGCAAGGCCTACACGGTCAAGGCAACTCATCGCTTCGGCCCGTACCGCTGCCGGGGCCAGCGCCTGAAACCACGACTGCGGCCCCGATATCCGCGCCTGCACACCATGGACCACGTTCGACAGGGCGGAAATGCGCGGCACCAGATTATGGCGCTGCCACACGATGCCGACCTGCGCGCGGAACCTGCGCAGATCGCGCGAAGTCAGGGCGCGGACATCGCGGCCCAGCATCTCGATCCGGCCCGCTGTGGGTTCCACCAGACGGACGAGGCACTTTAGCAAAGTCGATTTCCCCGACCCGTTCGCCCCGATCAGTGCGGTGGACTGGTTCGCGGAAATTGCAAAGTCGAGACCGCGCAAGATCGCCCGGTCACCGAAGGATTTTTCGAGTCTTGCCACCACAAGAACAGGCGCCACCGAAGTGGCGCCTGTTATGGCATGGGACGGCGTCAGCGGCTGATTCACCGGCCGCTCTCCTGCCGCGAGGGCTTATTCACCGACGAACTGCTGGAACTCGGTTACGCCGATGTTGGCGAACATGTTGCGGACGCTGTCGTAGTCGGCATCCGTGACGTTGGTGGTGAAGCCGCCGCCCACGAACTTTTCATTCGCTTCGGTCGCGATCACGGCCGCAAGCATGTCGGCGCCATGCTCGATGAAGGTGTTGCGAACTTTTTCCACCACTTCCGGCGAAACCTTGGACGACACCAACAGCAGATCGCTCGGCAGCGCCTCGCCCTTGGCGATCACGCGGAACTTCTGGTCGGGGAACTTCTTGGTGATGCTTTCGATGTGGGTGCGGTTCAGGCCGATGGCCCCGATGTCACCGGCAATCAGCGCCTCGACGGCGACGTTGCGGTTCAGGAAGACCGGCTCATAATCGGTGGAATAGACCAGACCGGCTTCGGTCAGCAGCTTGACCGGGCCAAGGTGCTGCGAGGTTGACCCGATGTCGCCGAACGAGATCTTCTGACCCTTGAGGTCGGCAGGCGTCTGCACCGGGCTGGCGTCCAGAACGACGAGGTTGGAATAATACTCGGGGCGCTCCCAGACGACGACGGGCTGCGCACCCAGACGCGCGTTGAACACCACGTATTCAGCCGGTCCGGTCAGTACGAAATCCACCTGCTCGGCGGCCATCGCTTCGACCGCGACAGTGCGGCCCGACACCGGGAAGAATTCGACCTTCAGACCCGAGACGGCCTCGAAGGCGTCCTTGAACGGACCCATTTCGCGCTGGACCGCTTCCATGCCGTCAATGTCGGTCACGGCAAAGCGGATGGTGTCCTGCGCCATCACAGGTGCTGCGGAAAGAAGGCCCATGGCCAGAAGGCTGGAGGCGAGAAATTGCTTCATGTCGGTGGCTCCGGTTTGGTGAACGCTGGTGCGAGCTATCAAGCTTAAATGACGGTCGCGTTACGGTCACATCACCGAAATATGACAGGCCGGGACCCGAGCGCCTTTCGAGGATGTTCTGCACCGAATTCTTTTTTTCGACGGTCCGGCAAAGAAAGCCAGAAATCATGGGAACCGATCGACCTCAACGGCGTTAAAGAGCAGTACAGGGGTACTTTGCGACTTGGGTAAGATAAAAACTGGTCCATTTCAGATCGGTAGAGTAAAGGAACACAATGGCGACCGTTTTGATTGTCGAGGACGATGTTTTCGTCAACATGGAGGCTATTTTCATCATCAAAGAGTTGGGACATGTCACGCTGAGTGCCTATGATGTCGATCAGGCTCTGGAGATCTTGCAGGCAGAGGGGGATATTGATCTGCTGTTCACTGACATCCGGCTGAAAGAGCGTCGCTATGGCGGCTATGAGTTGGCCATCCGCGCCGTCGATCTTCGCGCAGAGATTTGCGTGTTGTACACCACCGGCGGCGATCCCGTAGGACCCGCGGCGGGGCTGGTTCTGGACGGCTCGCACTTCCTGCCAAAACCCTATGGCGACACGCAGCTTCAGGCGTCCCTTGCAGCGGCGCTTCAGGCTGCTCCGGCGCGGCGCCCGATGGTCTAGACCGACGCTTCAATCCGTCTTCAGGAGTTGCCCGATGACCGACAAGACCTGCATCATAGCCGTCGAGACGTCCACCGCCGAACAGCCCGGCGGGCCGGCCAAAGCTCCCACGGCAGCGGATCGGGGCATTCTGGCGCTTTCGCGCGACATGATCAGCGTTCTGGGGTTCGACGGCCTGTTGCGCGACGTGAACCCGGTTTGGGAACATGTTCTTGGGTACAGCCGCGCCGAACTGATCGGCCAACCTTTGCTCGATCTGGTGCACCCGGATGATAAAGACGCAACGCGCGACGCCATTAAGGCGCTATCGCTGGGCGTGCCAATGGTCTCGGTTGCCAACCGATGCCGTGCAAAAGAGGGCGCGTATCGCTGGATTCAAACCAACTCGATGCCGATTGTCAGCGAAGGTCAGGCCTACTCGGTCGGCTTTGTCGATACAGAGCGGACCTTGTCGCAAAGTGACCAGTTGAAGTCGGGTGCCTTGCAACGGGCGATCTTCAATTCTGCCAACTTTTCCAGCATCGCCACCGATGCCAAAGGCGTCATCCAGATTTTCAACGTCGGCGCGGAACGGATGCTCGGTTACACGGCGGCAGAGGTGATGAACAAGATCACGCCCGCCGATATCTCTGATCCGCTGGAACTGATCGTGCGGGCCAGGTCGCTGAGCTCAGAATTGTCCACCGCAATCACACCGGGCTTCGAGGCGCTGGTGTTCAAGGCGTCGCGCGGGATCGAGGATATCTATGAACTGACCTATATCCGCAAAGACGGCAGCCGCTTTCCAGCCGTGGTTTCGGTCACGGCTCTGCGCGATGCGCAGGATCTGATCATCGGCTATCTGCTGATCGGCACCGACAACACCGCGCGTAAAGTGGTCGAGGAAGAGCAGAAGAAGTCCGACCAGCGCCTGCGCGACCAACAATTCTACACCCGCAGCCTGATCGAATCCAACATCGACGCTTTGATGACCACGGACCCGTCGGGCATCATCACCGATGTGAACAAACAGATGGAAGCTTTGACCGGTTCTACCCGTGACGAGTTGATCGGCGCCCCGTTCAAGGATTGCTTCACCGAACGGGACCGTGCCGAAGCTGCCATCAAACTGGTGTTGAGCGAGAAATCCGTGACGGATTACGAACTGACGGCCCGGGCGCGCGACGGCAAACAGACGGTCGTATCTTATAACGCCACAACGTTCTATGACCGCAGCCGCACCCTGCAAGGCGTCTTTGCGGCCGCCCGCGACGTGACCGAACAAAAGCGCGTGGAACTGGAATTGAACGAGGCCCGCGCGGTCGCCGAAAGCGCCAGTCAGACCAAATCGGATTTTCTCGCATCCATGAGCCATGAAATCCGCACACCGATGAATGCCATCATGGGCATTGCCGATTTGTTGGCACAAACCCAGCTTTCTGCAACGCAGGACAAATACGTCCAGATCTTTCGTCGAGCGGGCGAGAATCTTCTGAACCTGATCAACGACATCCTTGATCTGTCAAAGGTCGAGGCGTCGCAACTGGAACTGGAACGGACCGGTTTCAGCCTGAAAGAACAAACGGAAATCGCCATTGAAATGGTTACCGCCCGGGCGCAGGAAAAAGGGCTGACCTTGTCATGCGACATCGCAGCCGATGTGCCGGATAACGTGATCGGCGACCCTACCCGGTTGCGGCAGGTCCTGATGAATCTTTTAGGCAACGCGATCAAGTTCACCGCATCAGGGACAGTTTCCTTGCGGGTCGCGAATGCTGGCGATCCATCGTCGCCGACGTCGCTGCGCTTCTCCGTGCAGGATACCGGCATTGGCATTCCGGATGAAAAGCAGGCACGGGTGTTCGAACGGTTTACCCAAGCCGACAGTTCCACCACCAGACGCTTTGGCGGGTCCGGCCTTGGGCTTACAATCTCCAAGCGGTTGGTCGAGTTGATGGGTGGGCGCATCTGGGTCGACAGCAAGGTTGCAATGGGCAGCACGTTCAGTTTTGCCCTGCCCCTCGAGGTGGAAACCAACAGTCCGCGCACGGATGCAGTTACCGAGCGCGCAAGTTCGGAACTGCCCCTGGCCCCGTTGCGGATTCTGCTGACCGAGGATTCGCCAGACAATTGCACAATCACTTTGGCCTATCTGGAAGGCACGCCATATACCGTAGAGGTTGCCGAAAACGGAGCTTTGGCTTGCGAAATGTTCCGTGCGGCGAAGTATGATCTAGTCCTGATGGACCGACAGATGCCGATAATGGACGGACTAGAGGCCACGCGCATCATTCGCGCATGGGAGGATTTGAATGGCCTCAATCCGACCCCGATCATCGCCCTGACGGCGTCAGCCTTGAAAGGCGACCGGGAGATGTGTCTTGCCGCAGGCTGTACGGCATTTCTGACCAAACCCATCCGGCAGGCCGTTTTGCTGCAAGCCATTCGCGAACATACCGCCACGGTTGGTATTGCGTCGAACAGTGACGTCAATCCGGACCCGATCCGGTCGAGCCGCTCTGCCGAAAGACTCGCGCTGCGGTCACCGCAATATCTGGCGAATTGCCGTGAGAACGCGGTCAAGATGCTGACAGCCCTCGATGTGTCGGATCTTGTGACTGTCGCGACGCTTGGGCACAATCTGGCCGGGTCGGGCTCATCCTTCGGGTTTCCCCGGATTTCGGCAATAGGTTCCAAGATCGAAACCACTGCCGAGGCGGGCGACAAGACTGGCGCCCGCGCGGAAATCGCGTCGCTGGCGGTCTTTCTGGATGGGGTCATGACGGTCAGGCCGGATGAGATCATCGTATTGGCAGGCCCGTGAAACACCTGATATGGCGGGTTTCCGTCACGTCGGTTGGTCGAACTGACCGGCCAGAGTTTGCAGGTGGCTCTGCCGACACGGTTGTTCGACCTCTCACCGGGTCAGCCCCTTTTGTCACGCCCGCGCTGCAGTCCTGACCCTGACCGGTTTTGGTGCGCTGCCGAAGGCAAGATGGACGATGGCCGCCAGCATCAGTGCGGCACCAAGCATCGCCACCAACGTGATCCGCTCGCCAAGAAACAATGCCGCAGCCATCGCACCGAACACCCCTTCGGCACTGACGATCACGGCAGCATAAGAGGCAGGCGTGTACCGCTGTGCCAGCGTCTGCAATCCGAACGCCAACGCTGTAGATCCGACACCCAGCAACAGCAACTCAGGGCCAGCCGCCAAAGCCGCGCCAGCCGACAGCGACCCCCACAGACCGCCGATCGGCAGCGCAATCGCGGCGGCGACCAGAAACTGCGTGCAGGCAGTGCGCACGGGATGGCCGAAAGTCTGCATGTGGCGTCCCAGATCGATCATCCAGACCGCGTATGGCAGCGCCGAGAACAGGGCGACAAAGTCACCCTTCCCAAAACCCTGCATCCCGCCGCACAGCAGGAACACCCCGATCAGCGTCGCGCCTGCGGCCCCCCAGACATGCAGACTGGGCCGCTCGCGGTACACGATCCAGGCCAGAATGGGGGTCAAGATAGCGGCTGTGTTGACGAGGAAACCCGCATTCGTGACGGTGGTCGACAGATAGGCCGCCTGCTGTGCCAGCAACGCGGCCGCAAAGATGACCGCGACGCGGATCACACTCGGCCACTATCCCGGTGCCACCATCCCACTTCGGTCAAGCCGCAACAGCGGCAGGATCAGCACGCCCCCGATCAGACAGCGCAAGCCCACCGCGCTGAACGGATCGAGATGTTCCAGAACCGTCTTTTGTGCAACATTCCCGAACCCCCAGAACGCCGCCGCAACAAGAAGAAGGAAATTAGCCTGTGATCTGGACATGATCGTTCACTTTCATGGCGGCGGTCAAATGGGGGGGTCGTTTAATTCGAATTGGCTCAAGGTTGCGCCTTGTCGGGCCGCAAAGTCCGGAAAGGCGGCTGAAAGACTTCTGAAATCTGAGGAGCGGCCCCCCTCAGTTCTGGATGCGGCCCGGGCCAACAGGCGGAAGCAGGGCCGCGACCATCGGCGGGGCGATTTCGCGCGCAAGTTTTTCCACGATCGCAGCGGCAAAGGTTTCAAACCCGCGCACCTCCATCACGAAAGCGCCGGGCCCCGCAATCAGATGGTCCCGGTACCAGTCGGAGAGGTGCTGCTCGTCCGTCTCGATGGCAAGCGCGTTGATCGTGATGCCTGCGGGGTCGGCGCGGGCTTGGGTGATGCGCAAAGGCACGAAACTGCTCCGCCGGGGCGTCACGGATTCGACGCCGTCGCCCGAGACATTCACGATCTTTCGCCAGGCGCAGCGTTCGGGGTCTTCCAACAAGTCGATTGCCGTTGCGACGCCTTGCCCGATCCCGGTATTGCCGAACACGATACGCGGCATCCCGGCGATACGTCCCGCCAACTGCTCGGTATCCGCCGTATCCTCAAGCCTTTGCCAGGGCAGGACCTGTGGTGCAACCTCGGTATCGCCCCACAGCACGACGGCGACGTCGACGACCCCGGCAGCCGCCAGTGCCGACTGCACCTTTTGCGCCCGGAAAGCACGCGCATACCCCTGCTGTTGCAACAGGAACTCTGGCGGGTCGACGCTGCCGGAGGCGTCAATGGCCAGAACGATTGCCAGATCGGCACACTCGGCCCGCACCGGACCCACCGAAAGCGTCAGAAGGCCAAGCGCCACGACCCCCGCCCGCAACATGGCAGCCGCGCAGACGGCGTGACGAGAGCGCAAGTCGCCCTCCGTACCAATGTCGGACCTGTTTTTCATCCTGCACCCCCTCACTGCCCGCGAATCGCATCCCGCAAAGCCGACCGGACCCTGCGACCCGTGCGAGCAAATACGACCGGGCCATCCCCCGCAGTCCTGAAACATCCGTGAAAGTTTGTTGAAATACGGGCAACGGTCGCGTCCGAAGCCGCTTTGCGCCGAAATTCATGCTGCCTTCACGGCGAAGGACCATTGGGGATGTCAGACACGTAATATCTTCAACCAACGATCATTCAATTCCTGTGGGCGTTGAACTGGTAGAGGCGGCGAACGGCGCTTTGGTCTGGGCCGAGGCGTTCGTTCAAAACCGCTCTGATTTCCCTGACCTGATCGGCAGCCTGACCAACCAGATCGTCCAGTCCGTCCAGATGGAGGTCACTGCGGCCGAGGCGCGCCGTGCGCTGGCGATCCCCGCACAGAACCTCGATGCTTGACAGGCTTACCATGTGGGTGTCCGCGAGGCGATGCGGTTTGCATCGAATCGCATGTCGCAAGCTTTGCAGCGGTTTCAACAATCGGCCCGTCTCGACCCCGGCTTTGCCCGCGCCTTTGCCGGGCAATCGTTCTGTCACTATCCGGGCGCCTTCATCAACGATGGTCCTGACCGCCGGACTTTGGTCGAGGCCGCGCTGCGGGCCGCGAAGGACACGATGAACCTCGACGGAACGAACCCCGCCGTGCTGTGGGCCTAGGGACACGCCTTGTTGCTGAACGGCGACCCGGACAGGTGTCTTCACGATTTGCGCGGGGCGATTGACGTCAGCCCCGACGACGCGAATGGCCATTAAATGATCGGCTTTGTCCGAATCGCACGACCCCCCCCCGTCATTCGGCGGCCTGCTCCACCTCACCAAGGCGCAGATGCCCCAGCGCCCGGCCAGATGCCGGTTCAACGGGCCGACCACGTTTCAGGTTCGGGCATTCCGACCGTGACGGCGCTCAATGCCGTCCGAACCCCGTCCCTGTTGGACCGTGCGGCAACACCACAGATGTCTCCCCCTCCAGATCGGCCAGGATCGGGCAGTCGGGGCGGTGGTCGCCGTTGCAGCCATGGGCGAGGTGTTCAAGGGTGGCGACCATATCCTCCATCTCCCGGATCCGCCGCCGCAGCCCTTCGACCTGCGCCAGTGCCAGGTGCTTGACGTCCGCGCTATGGCGCGACCGGTCGCGCCATAGCGCCAGCAGTTCGGCAATCCGCTCGACCGCAAAGCCAAGATCCCGCGCACGGCGCACAAAGCGCAGCATCTGCACTTCGGTCGTTGTGTAGGTCCGATAGCCTGCGGCAGTGCGGCCCGCTTCGGGGATCAATCCGGTCTGCTCGTAATAGCGGATCATCTTGGCCGATACGCCCGAGGCTTTGGCGGCCTCCCCGATGTTCATTGCAACTTCCTCACGGTTTCGCAGGCTTGAAGCGGCGCAACCGCAACGCATTGCCCAGAACGAACACACTCGACAGCGCCATGGCCCCTGCGGCGAATACCGGGGATAACAGCACACCATAAGCCGGATAAAGCGCCCCCGCCGCCACGGGGATCAGCGCGGCGTTATAGGCAAAGGCCCAGAACAGGTTCTGCCGGATATTGCGCATCGTCGCCCGGCTAAGGGCAATGGCATCGGGGATCGCGGTCAGCCGCCCCGTCATCAGCACCACATCCGCTGCCTCAATCGCAATGTCGGTGCCGGTGCCCACGGCGATGCCTACGTCCGCCTCGGCCAGTGCCGGGGCATCGTTGATCCCGTCACCGACATAAGCCAGCTTGCCAAGCGATTTCAAACGCTTGACCGCCGCCACCTTGTCGCCCGGCAACACCTCGGCCACCACCTCGTCGATTTCCAGACTGCGGGCAATCGCATCCGCTGTGCGCTGATTGTCGCCCGTGATCATCACGACCTTGAGGCCAAGCGCATGCAGTGCATGGATTGCAGCAGGGGTGGTTTCTTTCACCCGGTCCGCCACCGCAATGATCGCCGCCAAACTTCCGCCGATTGCGGCATAAAGCGGGGTCTTGCCGTCTTGCGCCAACCTTGCGGCCTCAACCGCAAAAGGCGCCACCTCCAGCCCAAGTTGCGCCATGTACCGATCTGCCCCGATCTGAACCCGGCGTCCTGCAACTTCGGCCACAACACCAAACCCGGTCAACGAACTGAACCCGGTGACGGCGGGCAGTACCAGCCCTTCTGCCTGTGCCGCCTGCACGATTGCCCGCGCAATGGGGTGTTCCGACTTCGCCTCGACCGCCGCCACGGCGGCCAGCACGTCAGCCCGCGCAAATCCGGGGGACAAGGTCAGGTCGGTCAACACCGGTTTGCCTTCGGTCAGCGTGCCGGTCTTGTCCAGCGCCACCACGGCCACCCCTTGCAACGCCTGCAACGCCTCGCCCTTGCGGAACAGCACCCCCAACTCTGCGCCGCGCCCGGTGCCGACCATGATCGAGGTGGGCGTGGCCAGCCCCATCGCGCAAGGGCAGGCGATGATCAGAACCGCCACCGCGTTCACCAGCCCCAAGGTCAGCGCGGGGTCGGGGCCAAGGATCAGCCACACCGCAAAGGTCAGCGCGGACAGCCCCATCACCACCGGCACGAACCACATCGTGATACGGTCCACCAGCGCCTGTATGGGCAGTTTGCCGCCCTGCGCCGCTTCGACCATGCGGATGATCTGGGCCAGCATCGTGGCCTCGCCCACCGCTGTCGCGCGAAACGCCAGCGCCCCGGTCTGGTTGACCGTGCCGCCTGTGACCCGTGCGCCTGCGGTCTTGGCGACCGGTACCGGTTCGCCCGAGATCATGCTTTCGTCGATCCAGCTATCGCCTTCGATGACGATGCCATCCACCGGAATCCGCTCGCCCGGACGCACGTCCACCACATCGCCGGGGCGAACCTCGGCGATCGGCATTTCAGTCGTCACTCCGTCCCGCCGCACATGGGCGGTTTTGGCCTGCAGTCCGATCAACCGCTGAATTGCCCCTGAAGTCCGGCCCTTGGCCCGCGCCTCGAGAAACCGGCCCAGCAGGATCAGCGTCACGATGACCGCCGCCGCCTCGTAATAAACGTTGATCGTGCCCGGCGGCAGAAGCTGCGGCGCAAACGTCGCGACCAGCGAATAGCCATAGGCGGCGGTGGTGCCAACCGCGACCAGGCTGTTCATGTCAGGGGCCAAACGCCAAAGCGCCGGGTAGCCTTTGAGGTAGAACCGCCGACCGGGGCCGATCAGCACCAGCGTCGTCAGCACGAACTGCATCAGCCAACTGGCCTGCATCCCGATGGTGCGCATGAGCAGATCATGCACCGGCGTGAACAGATGCGCGCCCATTTCCAGCCCGAACACCGGCAGGGCCAGCACGGCAGCCAGTGTCAGGTCGCGTTTCAGATGCGCCTGTTCATCCGCCTTGCGCGCGATGGCATCAGGATCGCCCAAGCCCGATTGCAGGGCAGGGCGGGCGTCATAGCCTGCATCCTCCACCGCCTTGATCAGCAAATCTGGCTCGGACGCCCCGATGATCGTCGCCCGTTCCGTCGCTAGATTGACAACCGCCGAAGTTACTCCCGGAACCGCTTTCAGGGCCCGCTCGACCCGCGACACGCAAGACGCGCAGGTCATCCCCTCGATCATCAGCTCGACAGGCTCGGACGGAACGTCATACCCCGCCCCCGCAATCGCCGCGACAAGGCTGCCCCGGTTTGCGGCGCCTGTGGTGATGACCTCTGCCCGTTCGGTTGCGAGGTTGACATTTGCGCCCGTCACCCCCGGCACAGCCCGCAGCGCCCGTTCGACGCGGGTCACGCAAGAGGCGCAGGTCATGCCTTCGACGGGCAGGGTCAGCGTTACGGGGGTTAATGCAGCAACTGGTTTCAACGGGGCGTTCATCGCTGTGACCTTCCTGATCGGTTTTGCGTCCGATTGATCACATAGGCCTTCCAATCATGGGAAGGTCAAGGGGAAGCGCCGAAAAAAATGTCCGATTTGCCCCTTGACCTTCCAACGGTGGGAAGCCCTATCTTGCAAAATACCAGACAAAAATCGAGGAGGCCTTATGCAATTTCATATCCAGACCATGACCTGCGGCGGCTGCGTGCGCGGCGTGACCAAGGCAATCCATTCGGTCGATCCGATGGCAGAGATTACTGCGGACCCCGCGACACACAAAGTAGATGTCGTCACGACAGCCCCGCGCACCGCCCTTGAATCCGTGCTGGCAGACGCCGGTTTCGCCACAAACTGAACACCAGACAGGAGAATTCCAATGAACAAGCGCTCGCTTGCCTTGATTGCCGCCGCCGTTGCAGTGGTGGGTGGCTTGGCTATAGCCCAGACGACCACGATGGAAGGCATGGACCACTCGGGGATGAAGATGGACATGGGGGCAATGGGGGGGATGGACCATACAACGCTCATTCCGCCGGAGTTTGCCGAAGACCCCGCCACGCTGGCCTATGCCAAGGCGATGAATGACATGATGGCCGGAATGATGATTCCCTTCACTGGCGACCCGGATGTGGACTTCATGCAAGGCATGATCCCGCACCATCAAGCCGCCGTCGACATGGCGAAAATCGCTCTGGAACACGGCAAGGACCCCGAAGTCCGCGCCTTGGCCGAAGCGGTCATCGTGGCGCAAGAGACCGAGATCGCGCAGATGACGGCGTGGCTCGCCGCTCGCGGCAAATAAGCGGGTCGCTACCCTGTGACCCTAAAAGTCGAAAGCGTCCACAATGACGCGCCGCCCCAGCGTCAGCGCGTCGGCCACATGCACCATCGGAGCAAGGTCGACGTCTGACTGACCGGTGGCCACAAGCAAAGCCATCCGTGCATACAGCGCCGGATATTCACCCATGATCGAGTTTTCCCCGGCAACCTCTGTTCCGTCGACAGACATCCGGTTGCCGCCCATCCTCAGGTCTAGGGTGCCCCTGTCGGTTTCGACCCGGATATCCCAGGTTTGCGGGCCGGTCTGACGCCAGTCGAAATCGGCGGTGACCCCGCCCGAAAAGGTCAATTCGGCGGCGATGGGAGTATCGCGGTTGGCAGGGAACGACAGGGTCGCTGCAGTCAGGTGAACCGGTTTGGGCAGGATGTCGGTCAGGATCGACAGGGCGTTACTGCCGGGATCGAACACCCCCATGCCGCCCGGTTCGAACACCCAGTCCTGACCGGGATGCCATTTTCGCACATCTTCGCGCCAGGTTATATGTGCGCGCAGAACGGTCTTGTCGGCCAGCCATGCCTTGGCCGGGGCCACGGCTTCGGCCATCCGGCTGTGCCAGGTGGCAAACAGCGTCACGCCCCGCCGGACCGCAAGATCTTGCAGGGCATGGACTTCGGCCAGCGTCGCACCGGGCGGCTTTTCCAGCATCACATGGCGACCCGCCAACAACGCCGCCTCGGCATAGGCATAGCGGGGCATCGGCGGCATGCACAACGATACGGTGCCGATATCGGGCCGTGCGGCCAGCATCGCCGCAAGATCGGTGTGGCTCTCAACGCCGTCGATGGTGCCCGACCGGCTGACGGTGGCGGACAATTCCCAATCGGGGCTGGCGGCAAGGGTGGGCACATGCTGATCCCGGGCGATCTTGCCGATGCCTACAAGGGCGATATTTCGTTTGGCGGTCATCTGTGGCTGTCCCTTCACCCTGATTTTTTCTGGCAACCTTGCAGGAAATCACGCCCCGCGCCAGTGCTGCGCAAGCCCGGGCCAAAGCGAAGGCTGGTCGCGCAACGCAAGGCGCAGAAGCAAGGTTGTATTGGCTCCTGTTCCGCTCTAATCCGCTGCCTCCATGAACTACAGCTTTGGCCTGACCCTTTACAATCTTGCCGGGCGACGTGACCCGGTGGTGCGCGACGCTTGGCCCGACCGTCCGCGCGGGCGTCTGGTCTGGCTGCATGCGCCGATGGCCGAGGCATTGGGGGCGCTGATGGCGTTGGCGCGGCGTCTGGTCGACGAGGACGGCTTGCCGGTGCTGATCACTCTGCCCGACCCCGCACCGTCGCAACCCGGCATCCTGATCGTGGCCCCCCCCGCTGACACGCCGACCGAGGCGCAGGCGTTTCTGGCGCATTGGCAGCCGGAGCTGGCGGTATTCTCGGACGGCGAAATGCGGCCCGCCATATTGCACGAGGCGGCCAGCCTCGGCCTGCCGGTGCTGATGGTCGATGCCAGTGCTCCTGTTCTGCCACCCGGCCGGACGGGGTGGTATCCGGGGCTGATCCGCAGCGCCGTTTCAGGCTTCCGCCATGTGCTGGCGCAGGATGAACACGCGGCGCGGGCGTTTCGCAAGGCGGGGGCGGCACAGGTCGAGGCGGTAGGCCGGATGGAAGAGGAAAGTGCAGCCCTGCCTTATGTCGAGGCTGACCGCGCGGCACTGGCCGGGGTCTTTGCGACCCGGCCCGTGTGGCTGGCGGTTGACGTGGCCGAGGTCGAGGAACCCGCCGTGATCGCCGCCCACCGCGAGGCACTGCGCCTGTCGCACCGCCTGTTACTGATTCTTGTGCCGGCCGACCCGGCCCGCGCCCAAATTCTGACGGCGCGAATGGAGGAAACCGAAGGCTGGTCCGTGGCACAGCGCGGGTTGCAGCAAGAGCCCGATGCCGAAACCGAAGTTTATCTGCCCGATCAGGCGGCGGAATACGGGCTGTGGTATCGGCTGGCTCCGGTCACCTTCATGGGCGGCAGTCTGCTGGGGTCGGGTTGTGCCCGCAACCCGCTGGAGCCTGCGGCGCTGGGGTCGGCGATCATCTACGGCCCGCGTCCCGGTGTGTACGCGGGGGTGTTCGGGCGGCTGGGGGCGGCGCGGGCGGCGCGGATGGTGGGGTCGGGCGACGATCTGGTGCAGGCGCTGGGCGACCTTTTGTCACCGGACCGTGCGGCCCGCGCGGCACAGGCGGCATGGGCCGTGGCGTCCGAAGGGGCGGAGGTGACAGTCAGGGTCGTCGGCCTGATCCGCGCCATCCTGGAGGGCGACGCCTGATGCGCCCGCCCGCGTTCTGGTTCACCCCGCCGGACAACCCCGCCTTGGCAGCCCGTCTGCTGTCGCCGTTGGGGGCGGTTTATGCGGCGGCGACAGCGCGGCGGCTGCGGGGGCAGGGGTCGCACGCCGGGGTTCCCGTGATCTGCGTCGGCAATCTGAACGCGGGCGGCACCGGCAAGACGCCGACGGTTATCCTGCTGGTGCAGAGGTTGCTGGCTTTGGGTGTGGCGGTGCATGTGGTCAGCCGGGGCCATGGCGGGCGGCTGAAGGGTCCGGTGCAGGTCGATCCTGCGCGCCACAGATCGGCGGATGTGGGAGACGAGCCGTTGCTGCTCGCGGCCTTCGCGCCTGCGTGGATCGCCCGCGACCGTGCGGCGGGGGTGCGCGCGGCGGTGACGGCAGGGGCGGGGATGGTCGTGCTGGACGACGGTTTTCAAAACCCTTCAGTAATCAAGGACCTGTCCATCGTGGTCGTCGATGCCGAGGTCGGTTTCGGCAACGGTCGTAGCCTGCCTGCCGGCCCCCTGCGCGAGCCGGTGGCGATCGGGCTGGCGCGGGCCGATCTGGTGCTGTCGATCGGGCCTGACGCGGCGCAACAGCGGTTTCAGCGCGACTGGGGGCCGCTGCCGGTGCCGCTGGTCACCGGGCAGTTGCGCCCGCTGGCGATGGGGATGGACTGGACCGGCGCGCGCGTTCTGGCCTTTGCCGGGATCGGCCGTCCCGCCAAGTTCTTTGCCACCTTGCGCGCGGCGGGGGCCGACGTGCTGCGGGCCGAGGCGCTGGCCGACCACCAACCGCTGTCCGACGCGCTGATGATGCGCCTGTCGTCCGAGGCCCGCCTGCTGGGCGCGCAACTCGTGACCACCGAAAAGGACGCGGTGCGCCTGCCGCTGGCCTTCCGCACGCAGGTTCTGACTTTGCCGGTGCGGCTGGAGGTCGACGGCGGCGCGGCGGCTTTGGATGGGGCGCTGGGGGCTTTGGTCGGGGGCAGAGGATACCGGGGATAAGGGGCGGGTTTGAAGAAAGCTCATCCCGGACGATTTCCTGATCGGTGCGGGCGCGATACGGTCAGGTGCGCCGTCGGCAAGGCTTTTCCCCTCACGCCCCCTGGTTCACCCACGCCCGCAGCGTCGCCAGATCGTCCCGCATCACCGCATGACCTGCACCGGGGTAAGTGCGGGATTTCACCGCCGCCCCCATCCCGGTCAACGCCCTTGCACTGTCCAAGGCGCGCGCCAACGGAATATGCGGGTCGCGTTCGTGGACCGAAATCCAGGCCTTCCCCCCCGTCAGATCGCCCGGATAATCCAGCCGTTTCGCCCCATGCCCGTATAGCCCGTCGCCCCCCGGGTCGTCGCTTGTCCCCACCAGACCGCCCGAAAACGCCAGCACCCCGGCCAACCCCTGACCCTGCCGCGCAAAGGCCTCCAGTGCGAGACAGGCCCCCTGACTGAACCCCGCGAGCCAGATGCGGTCGCGCGCCATCCCCTCGGCCTGCAGGGTCGCGACGGCTGCGGCAACCGTCCCAAGACCCGCGTCCAGATGCGGGGCCATCTGTCCCATCGGGGCCAGAAACGACGTCGGCCACCACGAATTGCCGGGGGCCTCTGGGGCAATCGCGGCGGTGCGGGTCAGGCCCGCCCTGTCCACCAGCCCCAGAATGTCCGCCGCAGACCCGCCGCGTCCGTGCAGCAAGACAAGGGCGCTCGCCGCCCCTGTCGCAGGACCTGCCCGCTTCAAGCCGCCACCGTCAAGGGCGGCAGCACCCGCTCCAACTGCTTGCGCAGGCGTTCATGTTGCGGCGGCAGCTTCAGCGCCTGACCCAGCGTCGCCACAGGTTCGTCGACCGCAAAGCCCGGCGCGTCGGTGGCAATCTCGAACAGCACCCCGCCGGGTTCGCGAAAATAGATCGCATTGAAATACTGCCGGTCGATGACGGGGGTGGTGGGATGCCCTGCGGTCGCCAGCCGATCCTGCCAATCGCGCTGTGCCGCATCGGTCGGCGCGCGGAACGCTATGTGGTGGATGGTGCCCTTGCCGGCTTGACCCTGCGCGGGGACATCGCTGCGGATCAGATCGACGATGGTTGCCTCGGCCCCGCCGGGTGCCATCAGACGCAACCGTTCAAACCCGCCCGACACTTCGCTGCCCTGTGCCTCATAGCCCATCACGTCGGTCATCAATCGCGCGGTCCTTGTCGGGTCGCGCAGCCACAGGGTGACGGAATGAAACCCGTGGGCATCGGGGGCCGTCGCACTTTCCACCAGTTCCACAGGCGCGCCGTCCGGGTCGCGCAGGGTAATGACCCGTGCCCCGAACCGTTCGACCGGTCCGGCAAAGGCTACCCCTGCGTCGGCCAGTTCCGCCATCAGACCATCAAACCCCGCTGTCGGCACCGCATAGGCATAGGCCGACGCCATCCCCGGCCCCGCCCGCCCCGGACCCGCATCGACAAACGGAAAGAACGTCAGCACTGTGCCCGGACGCCCCGTCTGGTCGCCGTAATACAGATGATACGTGTCGGGCGCGTCGAAGTTCACCGTCTTCTTGATCAACCGCTGCCGCAGCACGCCGGTATAGAAATCGACGTTGGCTTGGGGCGCGCCGGAAATCGCGGTGACGTGGTGCAGGCCGGGAATGTGTTTCATCATGTGTTCCTGTGTCTTGACCTCATGGGGTCGTTGCATGGAGCCAAGATGGCGTATCTGCCGCCACAGACAACTCTGCGTGTGCGCACGGAATCTGTGCAATCCCGCGCCCCGCCCTTGACAGCGCCCGCCGTGCGGAGTGTATCGGCGCGAAACCAGATTGCCTCGCCAAGGGGGACACCCATGCACGCCTACCGCAGCCATACCTGTGACGCGCTGAATACCGCAAATGTCGGGGAAACCGTCCGCCTGTCGGGTTGGGTCCACCGGGTGCGCGACCATGGCGGCGTGCTGTTCCTTGACCTGCGCGACCACTACGGCATCACGCAGGTGATCGCCGACAGCGACAGCCCCGCCTTCGCCGCCATCAACGCGCTGCGCGCCGAATGGGTGGTGTGCATCGACGGCTGGGTCAAGGCCCGCGATGCGTCGTTGGTGAACCCCAAACTGGCGACCGGGACGATCGAGGTTTACGCCACCGGCCTGACGGTTCTGGGCGCGGCCGAAGAATTGCCGGTCCCGGTGTTCGGCGACGTGGACTACCCCGAGGAAACCCGGCTGACCTACCGCTTCCTCGACCTGCGGCGCGAGAAGCTGCACCGCAACATGATGCTGCGGTCCAACGTGGTGCGCTCGATGCGTAACCGGATGTGGGATCAGGGCTTCAACGAGTTTCAGACGCCGATCATCACCGCCTCGTCGCCCGAAGGCGCGCGCGATTTTCTGGTGCCCTCGCGCCTGCATCCCGGCAAGTTCTACGCCCTGCCGCAGGCCCCCCAGCAGTTCAAGCAACTGATCATGGTGGCGGGGTTCGACCGTTACTTCCAGATAGCGCCCTGTTTTCGCGATGAGGACCCGCGCGCCGACCGCTCGCCCACCGACTTCTACCAGCTTGATATCGAGATGAGTTTTGTTGAGCAGGAAGACGTCTTTGCCGCCGTCCAACCGGTGATCCAAGGCATCTTCGAGGAATTCGCGCCGACCAAAACCGTCCA
>JBBRVJ010000041.1:0-23021 GCA_038246975.1 Rhodobacterales bacterium
CAGAGGCTAATCTCATGTTTTAAAATGCTATTTCTTAGCTTGTATCCGCGTGCACCCGCGTTTATAACCGAGCTTTCCTGCCTGTCGGGGGGTTAGCTCAGTGGTTAGAGCAGGGCGCTCATAACGCCTTGGTTGGGGGTTCGAGTCCCTCCGGGCCTACCAACGTAACGCTTTGATACCAAAGAAAACCCTTGCATTCCTCTTACTTGTGCCGTTTTTGGTGGCAGATCGGGCGCCGGAATTTGGGCGGAGCATAGCTGGAAAGCTGCGATGCTGGAAAGAGAAAGACGGTCGATTCTGGGCAAGAATTGCCGTTCCTGCAAGGCTGCGACCGTTCTTGGATCGCCCGCGCAGTGAACTTCTCGAGCCATTGGGGGAAATCGGCGTGTTGCGCTTCGACTTCATCCTGCTGCGGTTGCAAATTTGCGGCACAAAATCGGACTGGCCGGACAAAAGGCAAACCCAGGCAATTGTGCATCGTGTGAGCCCATTTTACCACGCAACCCGATCACGACTGCTGACTTCAAGCGTGTTGTCTGGGGCCGTTACACATCGGCGCTAGAAGGCATGAAGCCACTCGTGAGATCACGCCCGAAGATTTGGCCATGCTTGATGCCTCGAATGACTTCCTCCTGGTCAATGGCTTTCGCGAGGTGGACCAGTTCAAGCGCAAAGCGCGCCTCACCACACTTCACAATGATTTGGCTGCCGATGAGACGCACCAGGTCGAGCACGAGATCGACGAAAATCTTGAACGTCGCGGTGTATCTGCTGAACGTGACACTGTTTAGTCCCCTTGCACGCCGGTCGCGCCTTCAGCCCCTTGCTGCGCCTCGATGATCCGCCAGCGCGCCACGTTCTCGTTATGGTCCGCCAGCGTTTTGGCAAAGGCATGACCGCCCGACCCGTCCGCCACAAAGAACAGATAGTCCGTCGTGTCCGGGTTCAGCGACGCCTCGATCGACAGCGCGCCTGGATTGGCAATCGGGGTCGGCGGCAGCCCGTCTATCACATAAGTGTTCCAAGGGGTTTCGCGCCGCAATTCGCTTTGCCGCAAACCGCGCCCCAGAATGCCTTCGCCCTTGGTGATCCCGTAAATTACCGTGGGGTCGGTCTGCAACTTCATCCCCAGCCGCATCCGATTGACGAAGACGCTGGCGACCTGCCGCCGTTCCTCGGCAACCCCGGTTTCCTTTTCGACAATCGACGCCATGATCAAAGCCTGCTCGGGCGTATCATACGGCAGATCGGCCGCGCGCGAAGCCCACAGGTCGGCCAGCACACGCACCTGTCCTGCCGCCATCTCTGCAATCAGATCGGCCCGCGCACTCCCCTTGTCCACCTCGTAGCTGACCGGCGACAACGTGCCCTCGGCAGGCACCTCTGCAATCTCGCCCGTCAGGAAATCCGCCCGCTTCAACGCCTCGACCACCTGCCAACTGGTCACCCCCTCGGCCAGCGTCACCCGCCACCGCAGATCGGGCTCATTGGCCACCTCGACATAAGCCGCAGGCACCGCATCGACCGCCGGATCGAACTCGACCACCTCGACATAGCGGTTGGTCACCGGGTCCAACTCGCTCAGCACGACCTCGGCATTGACAATCCCGATGCGAAAGTTGACCTCGCGCCCACAGGTCGACTGCCCGCCCGCCGTCAGAATCTCCAGAATCTGCACCATCGAAGACCTGGGCGGGATCAGATAAGACCCGAACTTCAGGCTGTCGGCCTGCTCCGAATAATCTGCGCCGATACGGAAAATCCGCGGATCCTCGACCGCCCCCTCCTCGGACAGCGACCGGCTGACCGCACTCAGCGACGCCCCGCGTTCCACCCGGAAACAGATCGGCTCCGCCAGCGGCCCCGGCCCGGTGAACGTCTCGCGGCCCCATGCCAACAATCCGGCCGCAACCACCAGCAGCACGATGAACAGCGTCAGTGCATTCGAGGCGATCGAGCGCCACATCAGCTCACCACCTTGCCCAGAACCAGCGAAGCGTTCGTTCCGCCAAACCCGAACGAATTCGACAGAACTACGTCGATCCGCCGATGGACCGCCCTGTTGGCGCACAGGTCCAGCCGGGGCTGCACTGCCGGATTGTCCAGATTGATCGTCGGCGGTGCCACCTGATCGCGCAAGGACAGCATGCAGAAAATCGCCTCTACCGCCCCTGCGGCCCCCAACAGATGCCCGATGCTCGATTTTGTCGAACTCATGGTCGTGGCCTCGGCTGCATCGCCCAGCAACCGTTCGACCGCGCCCAACTCGATGGTGTCGGCCATGGTCGATGTGCCGTGCGCATTGATGTAGTCCACCTGATCTGGCCGCAATCCGGCCCGCTTCAAGGCCATCGCCATGCTGCGATAGCCGCCGTCGCCATCCTCGGCAGGGGCGGTGATGTGGTAGGCATCGCCCGACATCCCGTATCCCAGAACTTCGGCATAAATCCTGGCTCCACGCGCCACTGCGTGGTCATAGGCTTCCAGCACGACAACCCCCGCGCCCTCGCCCATCACAAACCCGTCGCGATCCGCGTCATACGGCCTGCTCGCCTTGGTCGGATCATCGCCCCGCCTGGTCGACAGCGCTTTGCAGGCATTGAACCCGGCGATCCCGATCTCGGAAATCGGGGCCTCGGCCCCACCCGCCACCATCACATCCGCATCGCCCCACTGGATCAACCGCGCCGCGTCGCCAATCGCATGGGCTCCGGTCGAACAGGCGGTGACAACGGCATGGTTCGGGCCCTTGAATCCGAAGCGGATCGAAACCTGCCCCGAAATCAGGTTGATCAGCGCCCCCGGAATAAAGAACGGCGACACCCGGCGCGGACCCTTTTCCTTGATCAGCACGGCCGTCTCGGCAATCGAGGTCAACCCCCCGATCCCCGACCCGATCATCACGCCCGTCCGGCACCGTTCTTCTTCGGTCACAGGCTCCCAGCCCGAGTCCCGCACCGCCTGCACCGCAGCCGTCATTCCATATAGAATGAAGTCGTCCACCTTGCGGCGGTCCTTGTGTTCCATCCAGTCGTCGGCCCGGAACGTACCGTCCGTCCCGTCGCCCAACGGTATCTCGCAGGCATATTGCGTCACCAACCCTGACGCATCGAACCGGGTGATCGGACCTGCCCCAGATTGCCCCGCCAACAGCCGCGCCCAGGTTGCCTCGACCCCGCACGCCAGCGGAGTGACCATCCCCAGACCCGTGACCACCACTCGACGCATCCGCAGCCCCATTCTGACCAGTCCACCAGCCGCCTGATACACGCCCCATTCCACCCGCGCAACCAACCCTCACCGCTGAACAGCGTTCTTGCGCCGCCCAAAAACCCACAGGGTTCTACATTTCTGCTTCGGCAAACGGGATATCTGCCTGCAATCGACCGACTACACTTGACGTTGCGAACCAGTTTGCTAAGTGCGGAATGAACGTTCATTCAGGCCAACCGAAAGTGTCCATGCAACTTGCCGTCGTCCCAACCGCCGACCAACGCAGTGCCGAGATTCTGGGCTCTGTACGGCAGGCCTTTGCCGAAAAAGGCTTTGACGGGGCGTCGATGCAGGACCTCGCCCGCGCCGCAGGCATTTCGGTCGGCAGCTTTTACCGCTATTTCCCCTCCAAAGCGGCGATCGTCGAAGCGTTGATTGCTCTCGATCTGGCCGAAATGGAACGCGACTTTGCCGAAATCATGCAGTCGCCCAGCCCGATGAATGCACTTCGCGAACAGATGCGCCGGATCATCCCGGAACATCAATGCAATCAAGACGGCCAGCTTTGGGCCGAAATCACCGCCGCCGCCCTGCGCAAACCCGAAATCGGTGCCGCCGCCTGCCGGATGGAAGTCGAAATCACCGGGCACCTGTGCAGGATCTTTGCCGCCGCCACCGGCCTTTCTCTGACCGAAGTGCAGACGCGATGTCAGGCTCACGCCGTGTTCCTGATCATGCTGGTCAAATCCTCTGCGGCGATCAATCGCGATATCGGACCCCATCTTGAGCATCTGAATGAACTCATCTTTCGTACAATAGACAAAACGCTGGATGAAATCGCCAGCATGACCCCGAAAGTCTGACCCGATGCGCGTTGCCCTGCTGTTTGTCCTTCTTGCGACCCTGTCGACCGCAGCCCCGATCGCGGCCCAGACCGAAGCCTTGACGGCAGCCGCGCCGACTCCCAGCCTGCCCGCCATCACCGTTTCAACTGTCACCATGCGCGACATGTCTGACCGCGTGATCGCCGCGGGCCTTGTAGGCCCGGTTGAAACCGTGCAGGTTCAGCCCTTGATCGAAGGCCAGCCGATTGAATCCCTGCTGGCCGATGTGGGCGATGTGGTCAGCGCAGGCCAACCGCTTGCCACCCTGTCGAAAACCACGCTTCAGTTGCAGAAAAGCCAGTTCACCGCCTCCCTCGCCGCCGCCCGCGCCAGCATCGCGCAGGCCGACGCCTCGGTGCTCGAAGCCCAGGCCAACGCAGACGAGGCGACCAGCGCCGCCACCCGATCCGCCGCGCTGAAACAACAGGGCAACGTCAGCCAGGCCGCCTATGATCAGGCGCAGGCCGCCACGCTGACCGCGAATGCCCGCGTCACCGTCGCCCAGCAATCGCTGGAGGCGGCAAAGGCGCAGGTCGCCCTTGTCGATGCGCAAATGGCCAACGTGGACCTGCAACTCACCCGCACGCAAGTCGTAGCCCCGGTCGCCGGTAAAATCACCGCCCGCAACGCGCAACTCGGTTCCATCGCCTCGGCATCCGGCACTCCGATGTTCACGATGATCCGCGACGGTGCGTTGGAGTTGCGCGCCGACATTGCCGAAGGCGACCTCGTGCGCCTCGCCCCCGATCAAACCGCCACGTTGACCATGGCAGGCGGCACCCAGACCCTGACCGGCCGCATCCGACTCGTCGAACCCACGATCGACGACACCACCCGCCTTGGCCGTGCCCGCATTGAAATCGACGACTCCTCGCAGGTCCGGGCCGGCATGTTCGTGCAGGCCGAGATTCTGGTCGCCGAACGCACCACCCTCGCCGTCCCGGTATCCGCCATCGGGGCTACAGGCATCAATTCGACCGTGATGCGGGTCAACGGCAACGTCGTCGAACTGGTTTTCGTCAAGACCGGCATCCGCGAAGGCGCTTGGGTTCAAATCCTGGAAGGTCTGGCCGAAGGCGACCAGATCGTTACCAAGGCCGGGGCTTTCGTGCGCGAAGGCGACAAGATCAATCCCGTTCCGGCTGCGGCCGAGACGAACTGAAGGGGCCACCGCGATGAACTTTTCCGCCTGGGCGATCCGCAATCCCGTAGCCCCGCTGCTGGCTTTCTTCATCCTGATGATCCTGGGCTGGCAGTCGTTCAATGCCCTGCCGATCACCCGCTTTCCCAACATCGACGTGCCCATCGTCGCCGTGTCGGTCGGACAATCGGGCGCCGCCCCCGCCGAACTTGAAACTCAGGTTACGAAAGAGATCGAAGATGCCGTCGCAGGCATCAACGGGGTGAAGAACATCACCTCCACCGTAACCGACGGAGCCTCGACGACAGCCATCGAATTCCGCATGGAAATCCCGACCGACAAGGCCGTGCAGGATGTGAAAGACGCCATCGACCAGATACGCGGCGACCTGCCCGGCGATGTCGAAGCCCCCATCGTCACCCGGATCGACGTCGAAGGTCAGGCGATCATGTCCTTCGCGGTCTCCGCGCCCAACATGACGCTGGAAGAGATTTCGTGGTTCGTCGACGACAAGATCACACGCGCCCTGCAGGGTCGCCCCGGGGTGGGCCGTGTCGACCGTTACGGCGGGGCCGACCGCGAGATTCGCGTCGAACTCGACCCGGTAAAACTGGCCAGCCACGGGATCACCGCCCAATCGGTCAACGTTCAACTCGCCGCGACCAACACCAACCTCGGCGGCGGGCGTTCCGAGATCGGCTTCACCGAACAGGCGATCCGCACCTTGGGCGACGCCTCGACCGTGGCATCCCTCGCCGCGACAACCATCGCCCTGCCGTCGGGCCGCCACGTCGTGTTGTCCGACCTTGGCAACGTAGTGGACACTTACGAGGAACTGCGCTCGTTCAGCCGCCTCAACGGCGATCAGGTCGTCAGTTTCTCTGTCTACCGCTCCAAAGGCGCATCCGAAGTGTCGGTCGCCGAAACCGTCAGCACCGCGCTTGACGAAATCCGCGCGGTCAACCCCGACGTCGCGATTGATCTGGTCGACGAAACCGTCTTCTATACCTACGGCAATTACAAAGCCGCGATTCACACCCTGCTCGAAGGCGCGCTGCTGGCGATCATCGTGGTCATGCTGTTCCTGCGCAACTGGCGCGCCACGCTGATTACCGCCGTCGCCCTGCCGCTGTCCGCCATCCCGACCTTCTGGGCGATGGATATGCTGGGCTTCTCGCTCAACCTCGTATCCTTCCTCGCCCTGACGCTTGCAACCGGCATCCTCGTCGACGATGCGATTGTTGAAATCGAGAATATCGCCCGTCACATCCGCATGGGCAAAACCCCCTACCGCGCGGCGATCGATGCGGCAGATGAAATCGGCCTCGCCGTGGTCGCCACCACTTTCACCATCGTCGCGGTTTTTGTGCCCGTGTCGTTCATGGCGGGAATTCCGGGGCAGTATTTCCGACAATTCGGCCTGACGGTGGCCATCGCGGTGCTGTTCTCGCTGCTGGTCGCCCGCCTGATCACGCCGATGATGGCCGCCTACCTCATGTCGGCCAAAGACGGCGGCACCGAAGAAGACCACCGCGACGGCTGGATCATGCGTGGCTACCTGCGCTTTGTGGCCTTCACGACCTCCAGCCCCCGAATCACCAGTCGCCTCCGCTTTCCGATGTATTATCTGACGCTGGTCGGTGCGATCGGCATCCTGATCGTGTCAATATTCTACATGCTGAAAGTGCCGGGAGCCTTTCTGCCGCCCGAGGACGTCAGCCGCGTCTCGATCTCGGTCGAACTTCCCCCCGGCACCACGCTGGACGAAACCGACCGCACCACGACCCAGATGGTCAACGCCATTACGGGCATGGAAGGCGTCGACAACATCTTTGTCCTCGGCGGCTCGTCCCCGATGGGCACGCTGGAGGTGCGCCGCGCCACAATCACGATCATGCTGACCAAACTCGACCACGGCCTGTTCCTCAAACTGTCCGAGGTCGGCCGCCAGATCCCCGTCATCGGCGCCCTGATCCCGCGCGTCGAAAACAAGGGCAGAACCATCACGCAAAACATGATCGAGGCCGAGATCTTCAAGCGCTTCGAACCGATCCCCGACATCCGCGCGTTCAAGCTGAATGACCGGGGCGAACGCGACATATCCTATTCGGTGCTCGCCGCAAACGAGGCCGATCTGAACGGCGCCATCGTCGCCCTTGAAAAGGCGCTGCGCGGCGACCCGCTGCTGGCCAACGTCACCTCCGAAGGTGCCTTGCCCCGCCCGGAAATCCAGATCACGCCGCGAATGGACGAAGCCGCAAGGTTGGGTATCACGACCCAACAAATCGCAAGCGTCGTCCGCGTAGCCACCATCGGCGACGTGGATGCAGCCCTTGCAAAACTGTCCATCGAAAACCGGCTGATCCCGGTCCGCGTCCGGTTGAGTGATGCTTCGCGGGAAAACCTCGACCGCATCGCCAATCTGAAAATCACCACTTCATCGGGCGCGCAGGTGCCACTGTCTACGGTGGCGGACGTGCGCATCGCCGAAGGGCCGTCAACCGTCAGCCGCAAGAACCGCGAACGCGTCGCCACGATCGGGGCGAACCTGCCGGTTGGCGTGGCGCTGGGAACTGCCACCACCCGCTTCAAGGAACTCGCCGACGCCACCACCCTTCCCGGCTCGGCCCGTCTGGTCGAGGCGGGCGATGCCGAAGTGCAGCAGGAACTGTTCGCCAGCTTTGGCAAGGCGATGATCTTGGGCCTGATGCTGGTGCTGACCGTGCTGATCCTGCTGTTCCGTTCCGTCCTGCAACCCTTCACCATCCTGCTCTCCCTGCCTCTCGCCATCGGAGGGGTGGCCGCAGCCCTGATCCTGACCAACGCGGCCCTGTCGATGCCGGTGCTGATCGGGATCCTGATGCTGATGGGCATCGTGACCAAAAACGCAATCCTGCTGATCGACTTCGCCATCGAAATGCGGGCGCGCGGCATGGAGCGTGTGAAGGCGGTGATGGAAGCGGGCCACAAACGCGCGCGTCCCATCGTGATGACCTCGATCGCGATGTCGGCAGGCATGTTGCCCTCGGCGCTTGGTGTTGGCGAAGGCGGGGCGTTCCGCGCCCCCATGGCCACCGCCGTGATCGGCGGCATCATCGTGTCGACCGTCCTCAGCCTTGTGATCGTGCCGTCGTTCTATCTGATCATGGACGACCTCAACCGTCTGTTAAGCTGGGCCTTCAGCCGCCTGATCGGCCCGAAAGAAGACGAACCCGAACAACCCGAGGCGCATATTCTTGCCGAACGCATCGCCCTGCTGGCCGCCGAACAATCCAGCCTGCGCGACCGCCTCACGATGATCGACAACCAGCGCCGTGGACCAAGTACGTTGCAAGCCGCCGAATGACTGACAGGGGTGCGTGTCGCCACGCACCCCCGGCCAAAGATCAGCCCAGTTCTACCGCCTTGGCCAACCGCCCCAACCTCGCCCGCTTCAACAGCGCCTTGCGCGACACAGGCGCCCCAGCGATCGCCTCGGCCTGTGCATGAACGCCTGCGATGACCGCACCCACTTCACCGCGATGATGCGACCACAACTGCCACAGGAACCCATCCGGGTCGCGCCGCTCCAGCCCTTCCTCGGCCAGCACATGCCTGGGGAAATCAACTGCGTTGAACGTCACGATGCAGTCGGCATGACCCGCAATGGCCACCGCCAGCACATGCACGTCATTCGGATCGGGCAGCATCAGGCGTGCCTCGATGCCCGGCTGTTCTCGCACGATGGCCCCCGGAAACGCCGCCCGCACCCGCCCCGCCTCGGCCTCGGCGGCGGCCTGCACGTCCGGTCCCAGCTTGGCCGTGGCGCGCACCCATTCCCGCAGGATGCGGTCCGACCAAAGCGCGGTGTAAAGCCCCCGCGCCGCCACCCCGAGCAATATTCCCCGCAACACCGGCGGATAAATCACGCAGGCGTCCAGAACCGCCTTCATCCGTCCAGCCGAAAGAACAGCGCCTTCAGATAGCCGCTTTCGGCCAGTTGCGGCAACATCGGATGATCCGGCCCCGCCTGCCCGGTGTGGATCAGTTGCGACCGCCGCCCACCCCGCCCGATGCCCCGCGCACAGGCATTGCGGAACGACGCAAGGTCCGCCGCGTGGCTGCACGAACACAGCACCAGATAGCCCCCCGGCGCAACCAACAGGGCTGCCAGCCGCGCAATCCGCTCATACGCGCGCAACCCCGCCTCCAGCGCCGGTTTGGCCGGGGCAAAGGCGGGCGGATCGCAGATCACCAGATCAAACACCCCGCCTTCGACACCCAGCGCCTCCAGCATTTCGAACGCATCGCCCTGCCGCACGGCAAATCGGTCGGCCACTCCGGATGCCTCCGCCCCCCGCACGGCCAGCGACAGCGCCGCCGCCGACGCATCTCCCGCCAACACGGACGCAGCCCCGCCCGCCAATGCCGCCAACCCGAACCCGCCGACATGCGCAAACATGTCCAGTACCCGCATACCCTCGGCCAGACTGGCGACAAAGGCATGATTGGGCCGCTGATCAAAGAACAACCCGGTTTTCTGCCCGCCCGTCACATCGGCCAAGTAAACCGCGCCATTCATCGGCACCGCAATCGGCCCGGCAACCGTGCCGCGCAGCACGGCGCTGTCCTCGGTCAACCCTTCCAGCCCGCGCGACCGCCCAGTGCCGTTCTTGACGATATGGCGCACCCCCGTCACACGGACCAGCGCCGCCTCCAGCATCTCCAGATGCGCCTCGGCCCAGGCGGCATTGGGTTGAATGACCGCCACATCGCCGAACAAGTCGATCACCACCCCCGGCAACCCATCCGCCTCGGCATGAACCAGGCGGTAAAAAGGCTGATCGTACAACCGCGCCCGCATCGCATGGGCCCGTGTCAACCGCGCCACAAACCAGTTTTCGTCGATTACTGCCATCGGATCGCGGTCCAGCATCCGGCAAATGATCTTGGATTTCGTGTTGACCGTTACCAGCCCCAAGGGGCGGCGGTCGCCATCCTCCAGCACCGCCAGCGCGCCATGCGGCAGGGATTGCGTGCGCCGGTCAGTGACCAGTTCATCCGCATAAACCCAAGGGAAACCATGCCGGATCGCCCGCGCCTCGGCCTTGGGTTTCAACCGGACGACAGGGCGGCCATGCAGCGGGGCATCGTCGGATGCAGAAAGCGGGGATGTGTCCATCCCATCGCTTTAGCCGTTTCAAGCAGCACAGGAAAGGGTCACGACACTGTCGAAGACACTGGCCCGGTCTCACCAACCCGCCGTCACAGACCCGTCTGCGTGACAATCGTGGTATTCGCCGCCCGCGCCACCAATGCCGCCTCGGCAGCCGGTCCGCTGGCAGGCCCCGACAATTCGCGCCGGATCACCTCGGCCAAACGCTCTGTCACGACCACACGCTGTGTGCGTCCGGCCTGATCCTCGGCCAGCGCCGCAGCCCCCCCGGCGGCCTTCACATCCGCCACCACCAGGCGCGGGCCGTCCAGCACGGCCCCGGTCGCCGCATCGCGCACCGTCAGGTCGAACTTCATCGAATGGACCCCGCCAACCGTGTAGCGGGTCTTTTCGGTCAGGCAGTGGAACCGCGTGATCACCACCTCGACAATCACCTCTGGCCCGGACGCCATTCCCGCCGTGCCCGCCAGCATCGCCTCGTTAACGATCGCGCTGACCTGCGTATGCCGGTCACCCTTTCCATCGCCGCGCCACACGATATCTGCGTTGGGATAAAACGTGTTCGCCTCCGACGCTTTCAACGTGCGCGGCACCGACACCCGAACCTCCGCCACGCGATACTGCGATTGCATGACCTGAACACCCGGTTGCGCCGACGCAGCGCCCACCAGCGCAAACTGCGGTTGCGGCCCGGCGGCCCCCCGGCTCGCAGGTTCAACCGAAGCACAGGCCCCAAGGCCCAGCGCCATCACGAGCATCATCAACTTGCGGATCATCGTCATCATGCCATCCTTCGAGCGGGAACCCGTTCATTTCATGGTTAAGAAATGCCAGCCGAATGTGGCCGAATTGCGGGGTCAACAGGGGGTTAACAGGGTAACACAGCGACTTTGTTGTCGTTTGGGCAACAATTGACCGATTTCCTACCCAATTTCGTCGCAGTCCGGGCGCACAACCCGACGAAGGTCATCTTGCGGGGAAGGCGCACCCCTCATTGCCCGATACGCCCCAGCCAGCGATCAGTGCTCAGCCCCGCAAACGCGCCCTTAACGCTTCTCCCCACAGCCAATCATTGCGGCAGACACCCAAATCATGGCATCGTCGCCAGGTTCGCATCCGAACTGCACACCTACCGCCCGATGACAAATCCGACAAGCCAATCGCCTCCTGCGGCACCGTCGGTTGTTAGCGCTAACGCAACCTGTTATACTCTTACAAGTCAACCGGAGGAGACAGCCATGGCCCTCAATACCACGATCGACCGCGTGACCGACCGGATCCGCGAACGCTCGGCCGACACCCGCTCGACCTACCTCGCCCGACTGGCGCGCGCGGCAGCAGCGGGACCGGCACGCGGGCATTTAAACTGCGGCAATCAGGCCCATGCCTATGCGGCCAGCGGACCGGACAAAGACGCTCTTGCCGCCGCCCGCAGCCCCAACATCGGCATCATCACCGCCTATAACGACATGCTCTCGGCCCACCAGCCGTATGAGGATTACCCCAAACGGATCCGCGAAGCCGCCCGCCGCGTCGGTGCCACCGCTCAAGTCGCAGGCGGCGTGCCCGCGATGTGCGATGGCGTCACCCAAGGCCAGCCGGGAATGGAGTTGTCGCTGTTCTCCCGCGATGTGATCGCGCTGGCGGCTGGCATCGGCCTGTCGCACAACACCTTCGACGCCGCGATCTATCTGGGGGTCTGCGACAAGATCGTGCCCGGCCTGATCATTGCCGCCGCCAGCTTCGGCCACATCCCGGCGGTGTTCGTGCCCGCAGGCCCGATGACCTCCGGCCTGCCCAACGACGAAAAGTCCAAAGTCCGTAACGCCTATGCCGAAGGCAAACTGACCCGCGACGATCTGATGACGGCCGAAATGGCCAGCTACCACGGCCCGGGCACCTGCACCTTCTACGGCACGGCCAACACCAACCAGATGCTGATGGAATTCATGGGCCTGCACCTGCCCGGTGCCTCTTTCGTGAACCCCGGCACTCCCTTGCGCGAGGCGCTGACCAACGCCGCAGTCGAGCGTATCGCGACCATCACCGCGCTTGGCAACGACTACCGCCCGGCGGGCGAAGTGCTGGACGAACGCGCCTTTGTGAACGGTCTGGTCGGGCTGATGGCGACGGGCGGGTCGACCAACCTCGTGCTGCACCTGCCCGCAATGGCGCGTGCGGCCGGCGTGCTGATCGACCTGCAGGACTTCGCCGACCTGTCAGAAGTCGTGCCTCTAATGGCCAAGGTCTATCCCAACGGTCTGGCCGACGTGAACCACTTCCACGCCGCCGGGGGCCTTGGCTACATGATCGGCCAACTGCTGGACGCTGGTCTGCTGCACCCCGATGCCAAGACGGTTGCGGGCGACGGTCTTGATCTTTACCGTCACGAGCCCAAAATCCGCGACGGCCGACTGGCGTGGGAACCCGGCACCCCGACCAGCCTGAACGAGAAAATCCTGCGCCCCGCCACCGACCCGTTCCAACCTACAGGCGGGCTTAAACAACTGACCGGCAACCTCGGGCGCGGCGTGATCAAGGTCTCGGCCGTCGCCCCCGACCGCCATGTCATCGAGGCCCCGGTCCGCATCTTCCATGACCAACCCTCGGTGAAAGAGGCGTTCAAGGCGGGCGAATTCACGTCCGACACCATTATCGTCGTCCGCTTTCAGGGCCCGCAGGCCAATGGGATGCCCGAACTGCACTCGCTCACCCCCACCCTGTCAGTATTGCAGGATCGCGGCCTGCGCGTGGCGCTGGTGACAGATGGCCGCATGTCCGGCGCGTCCGGTAAAGTGCCTGCCGCCATCCACGTCTCGCCCGAAGCCGCCGTTGGTGGCCCCCTGTCGCGCCTGCGCGACGGCGACATCGTGCGATTGGACGCGGCGGCAGGCACCCTGACTGCCCTCGTTCCCGAGTTCGACCAGCGCACCCCAATGATCGCTGACCTGTCCGACAACCAGTGGGGCACGGGCCGCGAAATGTTCGAAGCCTTCCGCCGCACAGTCGGCGCATCGACCGAAGGGGCCGGCGTGGTGGTCTGACGGAACTCCTTTCGAATTCCGCAGCATTTGCAGAAAACGAAAAACTTTTTGCCTTCGGCGAGGATATTTTAACCAGCTGGAAAGGAACAAGGGGCAAATCTGCGATCACGGTACAGGCGGGGACGCCGATGACCGTCCAGGTGGAAGGCACCCCGCAGCCCCCGCTCTCGCGGCCCGAGGCGGGGTGCCGGACACCCCCCCCTTGTCCCATTCCAGCTGGACTAAATATCCCCGCCGGAGGCTCTTGCACCCCCCGCAGCACCGCCGCTGCAATCTCAGGAGCCGCCGATGACCCCCGCCCAGCAATCCACCCGCGCCATCGCCATCTGCCGCCTTGCCCCGGTCGTGCCGGTTCTGGTAATCGACGATCTGGCCCACGCCAGACCCCTTGCCGAAGCCTTGGTCGCAGGCGGCCTGCCCGCGCTGGAGGTGACGTTGCGCACTCCGGTGGCGCTCGACGCCATCCGCATCATGGCCGAGGTTCCGGGCGGCGCGGTTGGAGCTGGTACGTTGCTGACACCTGCCGATGTGAAAGCTGCCAAGGCGGCGGGGGCGACCTTTGGCGTCTCGCCGGGGGCCACCGAACGCCTGATCGACGCCTGCGCCGAACATGACCTGCCGTTGCTCGCCGGGGCGGCGACTGCGTCGGAAATCATGGCGCTTCTGGAAAAGGGTTATACTGCAATGAAGTTCTTTCCGGCGGAACAATCCGGCGGTGCGGCGTTTCTCAAATCCATCGGGTCGCCCATTCCGCAGGTCAGCTTTTGCCCTACGGGCGGCATCAGCTTGAAAAATGCTCGCGATTATCTGAGCCTGTCTAATATCCTGTGTGTCGGAGGAAGCTGGGTCGCCCCCAAAGACGCCATGGCGCGCGGCGACTGGGCGGCGATCACGACACTGGCCGCCGAAGCCCGCGCCTTGCGTCAGTCTGCCGGCCCATAATCCTGCGGCACCCGTGCCGCACGCCCGCCGCGACGGCGGGCCTGTGCCTCCGGCATCGTCAGCCCTTCATGCAGAACCGCGCTCATCGGGTGGTCCGGTTCGCGGTCGGCATAGGTTGCGATCAGCTTTTCCAGTCCCGCTTTGAACCCTGCCCCCACGGGCAGGCTCAATGCCCAGTCCATGAACACCGACCGACATTCGCCGGGTGTGATCCCGTCGATCTGATAGCTTTCCCGGATCAACCCTTTCGGATCCGCCTCGACTAAATCCACCAAGCGATCTCCCCCTACGTCATCTGCCAAGCTGCGCCGAAATCACCGCCCCGGCAAGCCCCGCCGCATCCGCCAGCCGTATCCGCAGGTCATTCATGTCCGCCGACCCGGTTTCGCGCAGCACAAAAGCCCGTCCCCCCTCGCCCATGGTCGCCGGGTCCAGCGCCTTGTCCGACAGCAACCGCGTCGCCGCCTGCACCCGCCAGCACAGGTCATGCGTTCCAATCAGCGTCTCGGCCTGCCCCCGTGTCACCAATCCCGCGCGTACCCCTGCGCCGATCTGGGCCCCAACCACCTGACTGCCATCCCCTGCCTGCAACGCCAGCATCTGAGCGAACAACTCGATGTCGAGCAGCCGCCCGACGCCGCCCCTCGCCTGCCAGCCGTCACCCTCGGGGCGCGCAACCTCAAGCCGGGCTCGCATTTCGGCCACATCGGCGCGCACCCCCGCCCCCGGCCCCTTGGCCGCCAGCACCGCACAGCGCAGCGCCTCGACATCCCGCGCCAGTCCCGTATCCCCCGCCAGCACCCGCGCGCGGGTCAACGCCAAATGCTCCCACGTCCACGCCTCCCCCATCTGATACGCTTGGAACGACGGCAGCGAGGTGGCAACCGGCCCCTGCCGCCCCGACGGGCGCAGTCGCATGTCCACATCATAAAGCCGGCCCTCGGCCATCGGGGCGGTCAGCGCCGTGACCAACCCCTGGGTCAGCCGCGCGAAATAGGCACGGGTTGCCAGGGGGCGCGGGCCGACCGACGCCTCGACCCCGTCCGCATCATAAATCACGATCAAATCGACGTCCGACTGTGCATTCAACTGCCCCGCGCCCAGCGACCCCATGCCCAGCACCACCGCCCCGTGCCCCGGCTGCGGCCCGTGTTTGGCCTCGAACGCCACCACCACCACCGGCCACAGCGCCTCCACCACTGCCCCCGCCAGATCGGCATATTGCCGTCCCGCCTCGAACGCGTCGATCAGCCCGCGCAGGTGATGCACACCGATCCGGAAATGCCATTCCCGGTTCCAGCGCCGCGCCGCATCCAGCCGCCCCTCGTAATCCGTCCCTTCCGCCAGCCGCGCCGACAGGTCCGCCGCCAAGCCCTCTGCCCCCGGCCAGACCGCAAAGAAACTGCCGCCGATCACCGCATCCAGCACGGCGGCATTCCTCGCCAGATGGCGGGCCAGAGCAGGTGCCGTGGCCGCGATGTCGATGATCAGGTCCACCAGACTGGGGTTCGCCTCGAACAGCGAAAATATCTGCACGCCCCCCGGCAACCCCGCAAGAAATCCGTCCAGCGCCACCAAAGCCTCGTCGGGGTTTCGCGCCCGGTTCAGCCGTTGCAACAGCGCCGGGGCCAAACGCCGGAAAATCCCCTGCGCCCGTTCCGACCGCAACGCCGGATAGCGCGACCACCCTGCAACGATGCTCCGCGCCTTGTCCGACAATTCGGGCACCGGTTCGGCGGCGGCCGGGGCAAAGAAATCCTCGGTCAACCGGTCGGTGCAGGTCAGCCGGTCGATCAGCCCCGCGCGAAACGCGGCCTCATCCTGCCCACAAAACGCGGCAATCCGGGCGATGCCTTCGGGCGTCGCGGGCAAGTCGTGGGTCTGCGAATCGCCCACCATCTGCAGCCGATGCTCGACCTCTCGGTGCGCGCGGTACAACGTGGTCAACTCTTCTGCTACCGTATCTGGCAGCCAACCCTTGCGCGCGAGTGCCCCCAACGCCCCGACCGTCGTGCGGTCGCGCAAGTCGGGGTCCCGCCCCCCTGCAATCAACTGCCGGGTCTGGGTGAAGAACTCGATCTCGCGGATGCCCCCTACGCCCAATTTGATGTTGTGGCTTTCGACGCTGATCGGGCCATGCAGACGGCGGTGGTCCCGGATGCGCAGCCGCATGTCATGCGCATCCTGAATTGCCGCGAAATCCAGATGCTTGCGCCAGACGAACGGGATCAAGGTCCGCAAGAACCGCTCCCCCGCCGCCAGATCGCCTGCACAGGGCCGCGCCTTGATATAGGCCGCCCGCTCCCATGTCCGCCCCGCGCTTTCGTAGTAGGATTCCGCCGCCGCCATCGACAGGCAGACTGGTGTTACCGCCGCATCGGGCCGCAACCGCAGATCGGTGCGGAACACATAGCCGCCGACAGTCACTTTGCCGAGCAGCTCCGTCATCCGCCGCACCACGCGGATGAAACTGGCCCGCGCCTCGGCCTCGACCCCCGGATAGCGGTCCTGATCGAACAGACAGACAAGGTCGATGTCCGAGGAATAGTTGAGTTCCCCCGCCCCCATCTTGCCCATGGCCAGCACGACCAGCCCCCCCGCCGTCGCGGCGTCACTCGCCACCGCCCCCGGCAACTTGCCCCGCCGGATTTCATCGGCCACCAGCGCCCGAACCGACACTTCCACCGCCTGATCCGCCAATGCCGTCAAGGCACCTGTCACCGCCTCCAACTGCCAGACCCCGCCCAGATCGGCCAAGGCGACCAACAGCGCCACCCGCGATTTGGCCTGCCGCAGGGCAGTCCCGATCGTGTCCGGCCCCCCACTCGCCAGCCCACCCAACACCTCCGCAAAGACAGCCTCGGGCGACTGCACCAAAGCCCCGCGCAACCACGCCGCCTCGCGCAACATCAAACCGCGCAAGTAAGGGCTGCACCCGGCCGTCGCGGACAGCAGACCTGCAACCTCGGGCGACAGATCGGAAAACACGAGAAAAACTCCCGCCGCAGCATCGGTATCGTGCGCGATGGGACAGCGGGTCATTCGGGCGGCAAACAGATCTGACATGACGGGAACATGGGCGCGGCGAACGGCAGGGTCAATAAGCCGCCCCCTGTCGCTGAAAGTTGACTGGCAACCAAACCAGAATGCTGGCAATGTTTACGTTATGGCCGTTTATTTCCAGTCCTTGATCGCAGCCCTCCGCCTTCTGGCGTTGCTTCTGCTTTTTGGGACGGCTGCGACTGGCCTAGCTCAGGCCAATGTCGGATGGGGCTGCTGCATCGCCATTGAGCATTCCATGGATTGCCCTGCGCAGCAGACGGGAACATGTCAGACCGGCTGTGTCTGTCAGATCACCGCCCCGCAGCCGATCTTCGCGAGATCAACGCTGCCGTGCGGGGCTTCTACTGAACCCGATATGGCCACCCTGATCCGACCCGGCATCACCCGCGCTCCGCTGTTGCCCCCGCCCCGAGCCAGCGACGTGACGGACCTCTGACATCTGAAAATCGAAACCTTGTTCTGGAGAATGACCATGAGAACCTTTCTGATCGGCTGCGTCTTTGCGCTTGGTCTTGGTGGGGCAGCCTACGCCGCAAGTTGCTGCGACGGCGGGCCATGCTGTGAAGAACCGATGCCCTGCTGCGACTGACCGGGGCTGACGTGACAAGAAGGGCTGCACCCCGGTGCAGCCCTTTTTCATGGTGATCGGCGTTCTTTCGCCTGATGTAAATTATCTTAACATACCCCCTTGCACCAAAGGCAAACCGCGCGCATCTTCCATCATGTGAAAGATATTCACATCAACGCCAACACGGGAGAGTTTCCGCCGATGACCACCGCATCCCCTACCGCCCGCACCCCCACCGGCGGCCTCATCTCCGCGCTGCGCCGAGGCGAAGCCTGGCTTGACGACCGTGGCAAATGGGCCTGGATCGCCGCCATGGTGCTGGGATTCATCTTTGTCTGGCCGGTTGGCCTCGCCCTTCTGGCCTATCTGATCTGGAGCAAACGCATGTTCACTCGCGCGTCCCCCTGCGGACACCAGCGCCATTCGGACCGCTCGCAAGGCTATCGCTCGTCCGGCAACTCGGCCTTCGACGCCTACAAATCCGACACCCTGCGCCGACTGGAAGAAGAACAGGCCGCGTTCGAATCCTTTCTGCAGCGCCTGCGCGAAGCCAAGGACAAATCAGAATTCGACACGTTCATGGATGACCGCGCCCGCGCCAACCGCCCGGCGCCGATCGAAGAGTCCCCACGCGGCGGCGAGTATTGATCCAACCTCTTGCGACCCCCGTTCAACCGGGGGTCGCACCCCATCGTCGCGGTTTCGACAAAAGACGGCCTTGGCGACAGCCAAATGCCTTGCTAACGTAGCGGCTTATGCCGGAAAAAGCTGCCAATGCGCCATACCCTTCCCATCGCGCCGCAATTCTATGTGACGGCCCCGCAACCCTGCCCCTATCTCGATGGGCGCATGGAGCGGAAACTGTTTACCGCCCTGCAAGGCGAACATGCGCAGCGGCTGAACGATACCCTGTCGAAACAGGGCTTCAGGCGCAGCCAGAACGTGCTGTATCGCCCTTCCTGCGCCGAATGCTCGGCCTGTATGTCGGCACGCATACGGGTGGCCGATTTCACACCAAACCGCACCCAGCGCAAAGTTATGAAAGCGACCGAACACCTGCGCCGCAACGCAACCTCGCCCTGGGCCACCGAAGATCAGTTCGGCCTGTTCCGCCGCTACCTCGATGCCCGCCACGCCGATGGGGGCATGGCCGACATGGACGTGTTCGAATTCGCCGCGATGATCGAGGAAACCCCGATCAAAAGCCGCGTGATCGAATACACCCGCCCTCCCGGAACCGGCGAGGCGGGTCGCCCTCTGGCCTGTGTCAGCCTGACCGATGTGCTCGATGACGGGCTGTCGATGGTCTATTCCTTTTACGACCCCGACCTGATCCATCTCAGCCTGGGCACCTTTGCGATTCTGGACCACATCGCCATCGCCCAAGAGTCGGGTCTGCCTTACGTCTACCTCGGCTACTGGGTGCCCGGCAGCCGCAAGATGGGCTACAAGGCCAGTTTCTCGGCGCTGGAAATTTACAAGGGCGGTCTGTGGCAACCCATCGGCGACCCCGCCGACCACCGGGCCGAATTGCACCCACTTTCGGTCGATCCCATCGCCGAACAGGTCGCCCGCATCAACCTGCCCGAGGCACGAACGGTCCGCGAGTGAAACTAGCGGCGCTTTCCTTGGTCGTCCCCGACTATCAGGCGGGCCTTCAGTTCTTTTGCACCCGGCTTGGCTTCACCCTGATCGACAACGTCGATCAAGGCCTCAAATGCTGGGTCACGATCCGCGCTCCTGCTGGTGGCCCGCTTCTCGTGCTGTCACGCGCCGAAAACCCTACCCAGACCGCCGCCATTGGCAACCAATGTGGCGGCAGAGTATGGCTGTTTCTGGAAACCGATGATTTTGCCCGTGATGCGGCCATCATTACCGCCGCCGGCGGGGTTTTCGAAGAAGAACCCCGCGTCGAGCCCTACGGCAAAGTCGCCGTGTGGCAAGACCCGTTCGGCAATCGTTGGGATCTGATCCAGCGTCCCTGACCCAAGCGCCAGCCCCAGAAAATTTCGTCGAAAATTCCTGGGGCCCGCCCTCAGATCAATCCTTCCGCCTTCATCGCCGCCTGCACGGCAGGACGTGCCGCGACCCGCCCCCGCAGCGCCTCGATCAGCGGAAAGCCAGACAGGTCGTGCCCCAACGACTTTGACCAGTTGGTCACGGTGAACAGATACCCGTCCGCCGGACAAAACGCATCGCCCGTCAGATAGACCCGCCCGTCGCTCAGCACGCTTTCCAGCCATCCCAGCTTGGTATCCAGCACCCCAAGCTGTTCGGCCTTGGCCTCGGCACTCACCCCCGGGCCGAAAAGCGGCGAATAGCTTTTATGAACCTCCGACGCCACATAGTTCAGCATCTCGGCCACCCGCGCCCGCGCCAAACCGGCGGCAGGAACCAAACCCGTCGCCCCGGCCGCATCGGCGACATATTGCATGATGGCGACCCCCTCGGTCAGAACCGTGCCATCGTCGAGCATCAGCGCAGGCACTGCCCCCTTGGGGTTGATGGTGCGATAATCGACGCCGCTTTCCGTGGTCTTGGCGCGGATATCCACGCGTTCCATCGCGAAAGGGCCTCCCACTTCGCGCAGCATGATATGGCTGGCCATCGAACAGGCCCCCGGCGAATAGAACAGCCTCATCTGATACTCCTTGAACCCATCACCGGCGGACTGCCGGTATCGCGCGCCCGTTGTACCGCCCCGGATGACGCACCGATAGCACCAACCCGACTCACAGGCGCGCAGCCAGTGTGCAAACTTCAACAGATTTCCGAATATTACGTTTTGCCCTTGCCTAAAGCAATAAAAGTGCCGAAATCCACCCCTCTGCGACACTTTTGTCTCCGTTTTGCAGTTGACGCCCCGAAATGCTCCCCATAGTGTGCCAGCCTGTACCGAGGAGCCGGTGATGACCGATCTAGCTGAAATTGTACGAACGCGGGGCATGGGCCGGTAACGGTTTGACCATAACAGGTTCCCATGCGCCCCCGAGACCCCTTCGGGGGCTTTTTGTTGACCACATGCCTGCCGCCAAACCGCCAGATACCAGAACGAAGGATGATCCAATGACACGTCAGATGACCGGAGCCGACATGGTCGTGCAAGCCCTCAGGGATCAGGGCGTAGAGGTGGTGTTCGGCTATCCCGGCGGGGCCGTCCTGCCGATCTATGACGCGATCTTTCAGCAGAACGACATCCAGCACATCCTGGTGCGCCACGAACAGGGTGCGGTCCACATGGCCGAAGGCTATGCCCGCTCGACCGGCAAGGTCGGCGTGGCGCTGGTGACCTCCGGTCCCGGTGCGACCAACGCAGTGACGGGCCTGACGGACGCACTGATGGACAGCATCCCGATCCTTGTGATCTCGGGGCAGGTTCCCACCTTCATGATCGGCACCGATGGTTTTCAAGAGGCCGACACCGTCGGGATCACCCGCCCCTGCACCAAGCATAACTGGTTGGTCAAGGACACCGAAAAGCTGTCGGAAGTCATCCACCAGGCGTTCCACGTCGCCAAATCCGGCCGCCCCGGCCCGGTTCTGGTCGACATCCCGAAGGACGTGCAATTCGCCACCGGCACCTACACGACCATGGAGAAAACCCGTACCGCCCATTACCAGCCGCGCGTGATCGGCGACCCCGAGCAGATCCTGCGGATGGTCCAGATGATGGAAACCGCCGAACGCCCGTTGTTCTATACCGGGGGGGGCGTGATCAACTCCGGCCCGCGCGCCAGCCAGTTGCTGCGCGAGTTCGTGGCGGAAACCGATTTCCCGATCACCTCGACCCTGATGGGTCTGGGCTGCTATCCGGCCTCCGGCAAGAACTGGCTGGGCATGCTGGGGATGCACGGGCTTTACGAGGCCAATCTGGCCATGCACGGCTGCGATCTGATGATCAACATCGGCGCGCGGTTCGATGACCGGATCACCGGGCGGATCAAGGATTTCTCGCCGGGGTCGAAGAAGATCCACGTCGACATCGACCCCTCGTCGATCAACAAGGTGATCCGCGCCGACGTGCCGATCATCGGCGACGTGACCCATGTGCTGGAAGAGGCGCTGAAGCTGTGGCGCGCGCGGGGGCGGCGGACCAACACGGAAGGTCTGGCCAAGTGGTGGGGCCGGATCACCGAGTGGCGGGCCGTGAAGTGCCTGACCTACAAGAACTCCGATAAGGTCATCAAACCGCAATACGCGCTGGAGCGGCTGGAAGCGCTGACCAAGGGCATGGACCGCTACATCACCACCGAAGTCGGCCAGCATCAGATGTGGGCCGCGCAGTTTCTGGGATTCGAAGACCCGAACCGCTGGATGACCTCCGGCGGTCTGGGCACCATGGGCTACGGCCTGCCTGCGTCCATCGGCGTGCAGGTAGCACACCCCGACGCGCTGGTGATCAACGTGGCGGGCGAGGCGTCCTGGCTGATGAACATGCAGGAAATGGGCACCGCGATGCAGTTCCGCACGCCGGTCAAGCAATTCATCCTGAACAACGAACGCCTCGGCATGGTGCGCCAGTGGCAGGAACTGCTGCATGGCCAGCGGTATTCGCAAAGCTGGTCGGAAAGCCTGCCCGATTTCGTGAAACTGGCCGAAGCCTTCGGTTGCAAAGGCATCCGCATCGATGACCCCGCCGATCTGGACGAGGCGATCCGCGAGATGCTGGCGTTCAATGGCCCGGTGATTTTCGACTGCCGGGTGGAAAAGCACGAAAACTGCTTCCCGATGATCCCGTCCGGCAAGCCGCACAACGAGATGTTGCTGGGCGATGCGGATACTCAAGGGGTGATTGGCGCCAAGGGGGCGGTCTTGGTGTGATCGGTCCGGGCAGGGTTTGACCCCCCCCGCACCCATCAAGAAGAGCAGGGGTTTCACACCCCCGCACCCGTCAAGAAGAGCGGGGGTTTCACACCCCCGCACCCGTCAAGAAGAGGGGGGGGGGGGGGAACCCCCCCCCCCCCCCGCGGAGGGTTTGAGAACAATAAAGGAAGACCCGGCCGCGGCGGCC
>JBBRVJ010000042.1:0-22558 GCA_038246975.1 Rhodobacterales bacterium
AAAATTCTGCGCGAACAAGGGGTTCGGCATGTGTCGGGCCTCGCTGGAATATCAGAGGAAGACCTGCTGTCGTTCGACCCCGAATCCGCGCTCGAAGAGGCGATGGCAGAACAGTTCGAAGGCGTTCCGGTTGTGCCACCCGCCTTGGCTGAAGTTGAAACCGCCCAGATCATCGCCCTCGAAACCGCGCTGCGCCGGGACCCTCCTCCTGCGGCCGTTCCTGTTGCTGCGCCAGAGCCTCTGATTCGTGATCTGTTCGCGAATATCGACGACACCGTGATCGACGCGCCCGCAGCGGATGATCTGACGCCGCCCGACGTGTGGCCCGCCTCCGAGACCGAACCCGAACCCATGGTCATGGTTGACACGCTGACCGTGGCGGTTGAGCCCGAACCCCCGCCTCCCATGGACACGCTGGTAGAGCCGGACGAACCTGAACGCTTGCCCGTTATCTCGCGCGGGGCAATGCTGCGCGCCCTGCCCCACCCCTTGCCGAATGAGATGCTGGCGGGGCTTGTGCCGCTGCGCAACCAGTTGGCATCGTTGCGCGACAGGCTGGTCGAGGCTGCCCGCCAGACCGGACGATGAGGCCGGACCCGATGTGCTTTCCTGCTTGCGACGGCTTGGAAACCCGCTATGTATCGCGTCGTTCGGGCCGTAGCGCAGCCTGGTTAGCGCGTCCGTCTGGGGGGCGGAAGGTCGAGAGTTCGAATCTCTCCGGCCCGACCAACATCGAAACCGCCCGCCCGCCTTACGGCTGCGCGGGCGTTTTCGTTCGGGGACGCGGATGACAGGGGTGCTTCCTGGACAAGCGCTGCGCCGCCTGATCGCAAACGGGGCGATTGCAGCAGATGCGGCAATCCAGCCCGAACAGGTGCAGCCGGCCAGCCTCGATCTGCGATTGGGAACCGTGGCCTACCGGGTTCGGGCGTCGTTTCTGGCGGGTGCCGGGCGCAGCGTGGCTGACCGTCTGGCCGAGTTCGAGATGCACCGCGTCGACCTCCGCGACGGGGCTGTTCTGGAAAAAGGCTGCGTCTATGTCGTGCCATTGATGGAGCGGCTGGCCTTGCCCGCCAGCCTGACGGCGGTGGCGAATGCGAAATCCTCTACCGGGCGACTGGATCTGCTGACCCGCACGATCAGCGACGGCGGAGTGGAATTTGACCGCATTTCAGCGGGTTACAGCGGGCCGTTGTATGCAGAGGTTTGCCCGCGCAGCTTTTCCGTGCTGGTCCGCGCCGGACAACGGTTGAACCAGATCAGGTTTCGCGACGGGCAAGCGGTACTGTCGGACAGCGAGCTTGCCGCTTTGCATGCCGTCGATCCGCTGGTCGACGGGGTGCCGGTCATTTCCGAAGGGCTGGGATTCTCGGTCGATCTGCGCCCCGCTGCGGGCGACCTGTTGGGATACCGTGCGAAACCTCATGCCGGGGTAATCGACCTTGACCGGATCGCCCACTACCCTGCGCGGGATTTTTGGGAGGAAATCCGGTCTGAGGACGGGCAGATCATCCTCGACCCCGGTGCGTTCTATATTCTTGTCAGCCGCGAGGCGGTGACAATTCCCCCCGACTATGCCGCCGAAATGGCCCCCTATCTGGCGATGGTCGGCGAATTCCGAGTGCATTACGCGGGGTTTTTCGACCCCGGTTTCGGCCATTCGGCAGCAGGAGGAGCCGGATCGCGCGGCGTGCTGGAGGTGCGCTGCCATGAAGCGCCCTTTGTGCTGGAACATGCGCAAGTCGTTGGCCGGCTGGTTTATGAACGCATGGCAGAACGGCCAGACGCGCTGTATGGCACGGGAATTTCGTCCAGCTATCAGGGCCAGGGACTGAAACTGGCCAAGCAGTTCAAGTAAAGGCGAACACTCGTTCACTTAACTGACGATAAGCGAACGATCTATCGCTTATTACAGTTTGCGCCCGATCTTCATTGCCTGCCGTGCTCGTTTGGCCATTTGACGCGCCGCTTGCTGCTGCTGGCGATCTTCTGGCGAGATCGGGGCCGTAGGGTCATCCTTGCGACTGACCTGCCGGATGGCCGCGTTGACGCCGCCGCTGACCGCCTTGCGCAGCAACACGTTGATGATCATCTGCACGATCCGTCCGAAATCCATCGTCTTCTCCTCAGTCCTCGAACAATTCACTCTGTCCCGTTGCAGCGTCGTCGCCATCATCCTGCATCGCCCCCGGCAAGGGCCGGCTATCCAGCAAACCGGCGGCGCGCAGTTCCTTGAGACCCGGCAAGTCGCGCGGTGATTCTAACCCGAAATGGTCAAGAAAACGATCCGTGACAACAAAAGTGACCGGCCGCCCCGGCGTCATCCGGCGGCGCCCCAGCCTGATCCAGTCCAGTTCCATCAACTGGTCCACTGTGCCACGGCTGACGGCAACCCCCCGGATTTCTTCGATTTCTGCCCGTGTGACAGGTTGATGATAAGCGACGATCGCCAAAGTCTCGACCGCCGCGCGCGACAGTTTCCGCGTTTCCCTCACCTCTTTGTGCATCAGGTGACCAAGGTCGGGTGCGGTGCGCATGGCATAGGCATCGCCGACCCTGACCAGATTGACGCCCCGCCCGTCATACCTGCGGCGCAGCGTCACCAGCGCCTCGGCAGGGTCCGCGCCATGCGGCATCCGACTTACAAGTTCGGCCAGCGTAACCGGATCGGCAGAGGCGAACAGGATCGCCTCGACCATCCGTTCCTGTTCGCCCATCGTCGGGGCCTCGAACAGCATGCGCTCGATGGGGTCCAAGGTCACATCGGCCCCCGCTTGCGCAGCTCGATAGCGCCGAACAGATCGGCCTGTCGCAGAGTGATCTGCCCGGCCTTGGCCAGTTCCAGCATAGCCGCGAAATGCGCCGCCGTTGCAGACCGTCTGCGCATCGGGGAGCCATCCCAGCCGTCGGGCAGGAAGGCCAGAAGGTCGGTCCACACCACCGCTTGCCCGATCAGCCCGCGCATCCGGTCCAGCGCCTGTTCCATTGTGAACACATGGTCACGATCCATCGCGTAAGGTCGAAAATCATCACGGGTTCGGATGCGGGCATAGGCGCGCATCAGGTCGAGCAGCGAAACTTCGTACCGGATATCGCGGCGGCGGGTCACGTCCTCGGGGATGCCGCGCGCGAAAATCTGCAACCCCAGCCTGTCGCGCGCCATCAGCCGCCCCGCCGCATCGCGCATCGCCGCCAGCCGTTCAAGCTGGAACGCCAGATGGGCGGCCAGATCCTCGGCGGATGGGCCTTTATCTCGCGGGTCGGGCGGCAACAGAAGGCGGGATTTCAGATAGGCCAGCCACGCCGCCATCACCAGATAATCTGCGGCCAGTTCGATGCGCAGCGCGCGGACCTGCTCGACGAACGCCAGATACTGATCCGCCAGATCGCGCACCGAAATGCGACGCAGATCGACCTTCTGGCTGCGCGACAGAACCAGCAGCAGATCAAGCGGGCCCTCGAAACCGTCGACATCGACGATCAAAGCCTCGGCGGTAAGCCTGTCGTCGCGGGACCATTCATCGGCGGCATCACGCATGGGCCAGTTCCGGCAACAGCGCCGCGAGTTCAGCCATTAGTTCAGGGATATCAACGGCTTGTGGGGTAATTCGGCGGGCCAGAGCGGCCTTGGCGCGCGCCTGCGTCAATTCCCCCATGTTCCCCGTCGCCACCGCCACCGCCTGCCTTTCCGCCAGATCGCCCTTGCAGTGCAGGGCGATGTCGCAGCCCGCCGCAATCGAGCGCGACGCCCGTTCGGCCAGGGTCCCCGACAGCGCCTGCATGTTCAGATCGTCAGTCATCAACAGGCCGTGAAAGCCTATTTCATCGCGAATCGCCCGGATCATGGCGGGCGATTGGGTCGCGGGGTTCACCGGGTCAAAGGAGGTGAACACCAGATGCGCCGTCATCGCAATCGGCAGGTCGGCCAATGCGCGAAACGGAGCAAAGTCGGTGGTGGTCAGCGTCGCCCGGTCCACCGTCACCGTCGGCAGGTCGTGATGGGTGTCGACCGCAGACCGTCCATGGCCCGGCATGTGCTTGACGATCGGCAGAACCCCCATCGCGAGGTGAGCCTCCGCCACCGCGCGGGCGATCCGCGTGACCTGCCCCGGGTCATCGCCATAGCAGCGGTTGCGCAGGAACGGATGCGTCATGGGGCCGATCACATCGGCACAGGGCGCGCAATTGGCGTCGATGCCCACGCTGCGCAATTCCGCCGCCAGAATGCGATAGCGCAGCGCCATGGCCTGCGCGGCGCGGTCGCCCGCCGCCTTTACCAGATCGAGCGGCGGCAGCCATTCGCGCCAATGGGGGGCGCGCAGCCGTTGCACCCGCCCGCCTTCCTGATCGACCAGCACCGGGGCATCGCGCCCCACCGCCGCCCGCAAATCTCCCGTCAAGCGGCGAAGTTGGTCGGGCGTTTCCACATTTCGGGCAAACAGGATGAACCCGAACGGGTCGTAGTCGCGAAAGAACGCGGCCTCTGCAGCCCCCAGAACCGGGCCGTCGCAGCCAAAGATCGCCGCGCCGCGCCCGATGGCTGTCATCGTTGCGCAGCCGGAATGCAACCCGCCCCTTCGGCAAACAGGGCGGCGCAGAAGCGGCGGGCGTCATCCTCGTTGGAAAATCCGTGCGCTCGCAGGCGATAGAAGGTGGATCCGCCGCTTTGGGCAGGTTCGATGACCAGCGATTTGGACGCCATCAGATCGCCGAACTTGACTTGCAAGCGCGCCCATTCGGCCCGCGCCACCGCCTCGTCGTCAAATGCGCCCAGTTGGACCAGCGTCGTCCCGACAGCCAGCGTGGTCGGGTCAATCTCGGACACCGGGACCGTCACGGCGGCAACCGATTGCACGTCACTTGGTACAGGTTGCGAGCCGGGTCGGGCTTGCGGGCGGGGCGAAGTGGCCAGCGGACCGTTTGGCAGCAGAGCCAGCGCTTGCTGATCGGCGAGCGCCGTCAGAGGCACGGCCCCTTCGGCCAGCACATCGGCCAGCGCGAGGGCTATCGCTTCATCCGTGCCGTACCCTGCGGGCAGCGTCGGCAAGTCCAGGACTTCGGACAGTTGATCGACAATCACGGGATTGCTGATCTGCGGGCCGGAAAGCCCCGGGGCGTCGTCAAGCGTCAGCGCGACCGGCGGAGGGGCCAGCACAACCTGATCCGGCAGGGCCGCTGCCGTGCCGACTGCCGCCACCGCGTTGACCGACAACCCCTGATGCGAGGCGATATCACCGCCCGGCTGATCGGGGGCCACGCGCATCGGCCCGGCCAGCGCGCGCATCACCGGCACACCCGTCACATCGCGCACCGCGAGGTTATAGCCCCAGACCCCCAGCCCCACCACCAACGCCACGGAACACACAGCCCCGGCCATGTTCATCGCATGGCTGAATCCACCGGCGCGGATGCCCGTCTGATAGCCGCTGTCGAATTGATTGCAATCAACTTCCGCCATGTTTGCCCCCATCGCGCGGGGCGATGCATGCCACCCTCGCGTCCATTGCCTGCTCATGATCCGGCGGGGCGCAATTGATCAGCGCATTTCCTCGACCGGGTTCACGCCCAAGATACCCAAAGCTGTCTCGATCACAACGCCCGTGGCCCGCGCCAGTGCAATTTTTGCCTGCGATGTTGCCGCATTGCCCTCTTGCAGAAAGCGCAAGCCGTGATCATCGTTGCCGCGGTTCCACAACCCATGGAAGTCCGACGCCAATTCATAGAGATAAAAGGCAATCCGGTGCGGCTCGTTCCCCCGCGCGGCGATTTCCACCAGACGCGGCCATTCGGCGATTTTCGCCGCAAGGTTCAGTTCCGCCGGATGGGAAAGCTGGGTCAGGTCAGCAGCAGCCAGTGTGGCGTCGTCGACCGCAAGGCCCGCATCGCGCGCCTTTCGCAGGATCGAGTTGATCCGGGCGTTGGCGTATTGGACGTAGAACACCGGATTGTCCTTGGACTGCTCCAGCACCTTGGCAAAGTCGAAATCCAGCGTGACGTCGTTCTTGCGGGTCAGCATCATGAAGCGGGTGACATCGGCCCCCGCCTGTTCGACCACATCGCGCAAAGTGACAAAGGTCCCCGCGCGCTTGCTCATCTTGAACGGCTCACCGTTTTTATAGAGCTTTACCAGTTGGATAAGCTTGATATCCAACGGCACCCGCCCGCCCGACAGGGCCAAGACCGCCGCCTTCATCCGCTTGACATAGCCGCCGTGATCGGCGCCGAGAATGTCGATCAGCGCGTCGAACCCGCGCTGTACCTTGTTGTAATGATAGGCGATGTCGGGGGCGAAATAAGTCCAGCTGCCATCGGATTTCTGCACCGGGCGGTCCACGTCGTCACCGTGCGCGGTGGACCGGAACAGGGTCTGCACGCGCGGCTCCCAATCGTCGGGTTCCTTGCCCTTCGGCGGTTCAAGCGTGCCTTCATAGATCAGGCCCATGTCGCGCAGCGTCTGGATCGCCGCCTCGATCTGCCCGGTGCCGTAAAGCGCCTTTTCCGACGAATAGACGTCCATCTTGACGCCCAGCAGCGCCAGATCGCCCTTGATTTCCTCCATCATCATGGCGCTGGCAATGTCGCGGATTTCGGCCAGCCAGACGTGTTCGCCCTTGTCCAGCAGGGTGTCGCCGAATTTCGCCTTCAACGCCTCGCCCACCGGGATCAGATAGTCGCCGGGATACAGACCCTCGCGAATCTCAGGCTCCCGCCCATGCGCCTCGCGGTAGCGTTCATAGGCGCTGCGGGCCAGCACATCGACCTGCGCGCCACCATCGTTGATGTAATACTCCCGCGTGACGTTCCAGCCCGCAAAGGCCAGAAGCCGCGCCAGCGCATCGCCGACCACGGCTCCCCGCACATGGCCGACATGCATCGGGCCGGTGGGATTGGCGGACACAAACTCGACGTTGACCCGCAAGCCGCCGCCCAGATCGGACCGCCCGAACGCAGTGCCTTCGGTCAGTGCCGCCTTGACGACGCCCTGCCAGACGACGGGTGCGAGCCGCAGGTTCAGGAACCCCGGCCCCGCCACATCCACCCCGGCAATCCGGGGATCGGCGGCCAGACGCGCGGCCAGTCCTTCGGCAATCGCGCGCGGCGACTGGCCTGCCGGTTTCGCCAGCACCATCGCCGCATTGGTCGCCATGTCGCCATGCGCCGGATCGCGCGGCGGCTCCACGGTGATCGAAGCGAGGTCAAGCCCTCTGGGCAGCGCGCCTTCAGCCACCATGGCATCGACCGACGCCGTCACCAGACTGCGGATATCGGCAAAGAGGTTCATATGATCAAATCCTGTCCCATGGGCGCGGCAATGCCAGAGCCTACGGGACAGGTCAAGGACAGGTGGTTGCGGTTGGGGGGGCTACCCCTGTCCCGCCCGCCAATCGGCCAGGGCAGAGTTGTCGTCTGCCACGGTTCCCACCTTTGTCTGCGGCGGCGTGGTGGTGCGGTTGCGGAAGTAATACGTCTCGCGCGCGCCAAAGTAAAACGCCACCACCGCGCCCAGCAGCCACCACAGCGGTTCGGGCACCGCGTTCAGCCCGACCATCCGGTCGGCAAACCTTGCGGGGTCGACCATGGCATAGACGAACAGCCCGATCGTGCCGAACGCCAGCATCGGTCGCGGCAAGCGGTTGATGCCGTTCACCAAACCGTCGAACCAGCCTTGGCCGGGGTTCTCGTATTCCGCCCCCAACTGGTTCAGCGCGGCCATCTGCGCTTCGGCAGACAACTCCATCCGCTTGGTGGCCGACGGCACAAAGGTTTCCGCCAGCCCCCGCGCCGCATCGCCCAGTGCCGTCACCGCCGCCGGGCCGCCCAGGACATTGCCGATCAGACCCATTTCGCCACCCGTGCCCTGTGCTGCGCCTCGGTCAGATGATAGCGCGGGGCCATGAACTCTTCGGCCCGCGTGATCCAGCCGCCTTTGCCGCCATTGCGACGCCGCGCAAATTTGCGGCTGGCGGGTCGGGCATCGGCCAGATTGTAATAGTAATTGCGCCGCGCGATGCCATAGGCGTCTGCCAGATGGTGCGGGGCCGCCTCTGCCGCCGTTTGCGCCGCACGTATGGTTTGCGGACCGATCGCCCCGTCGGGGTTGCAAGGGTAGCCCATATCGGTCAGCAGACGCTGCAACACCTTCACCGCGTTGCCGCCCGCGTTGACGTACATGTCGAACACCGAAGCCTGAAGACAGTCTGGCAATGCGCCGAGACCGGGACGGCGAAAGTAGTGTTCCACATAGATATCAACCGCTTGCGCCCGGGTTAAACGGCGCACGTCGGCGACGTCGATCCTGGTGTCGCCAGTGGTGTCGATCCCCAGCCTGCGCAGGGTGCCCAGCGTCACCCCGTGGTTGGTCGCCCCTCCCGGATCGTCCGGGTCGTTCACGAACCCGCCTTCGCGGGCTACGATGTCTTTGGCAATATCCGTCACGCTTTTCATCTGCACCCCCGGCAAGGATAGCGCCCCCGCCGGACATGCTGTCTGAAAATGCTAAGGAAACCTTAGCACCTCCGCGCGCTGTCAGCTTTCGGGTTCCTGGTAGACGCCCTGCTCTTTCAGCGCGTTCATGACTTCCACGGGCATGTAGGTTTCATCATGCCTTGCCAGAATTTCGGTCGCAACAAAAGTGTCGCCCACCATCTGCCCGGTGCCGACCATGCCCTCGCCTTCGCCGAACAGATCGGGCAGCAGGCCGGTAAAGCGGACCGGGACACTCTCTTTGGTGTCCGTCACCTTGAATTCGATCGTTTCGGACTGCCCGCGTCGCAGGCTGCCTTCTTCGACCAGACCGCCAAGCCGAAAGATTTCGCCGGGTGCCGGGGGATCGGTGGCCATCTGGCTGGGCGAGCGGAAGAAGTTGATCCCGTCCTGCAACCCATAGCCGATCAGCGCCGTAGACCCCGCCAATGCGGCGAAAGCCAGCAGGATCACCTGAATACGCCGTTGTTTTTTCAGACTTTTCAGACCTGCCATGTCGCCCCCTATGGAAAAATCGGGGCCAGCATCAGGCCCGTCGTCTCGTCCAGCCCCAGCATCAGGTTGGCGTTCTGGATGGCCTGACCGGACGAGCCTTTGGTCAGATTGTCCAGCACCGATACCACCACCGCCCGCCCCGGAATGCGGTCACCGATCACCCCTACATGACAGAAATTGGACCCTGCGATATCGCGTGTCGAGGGGAGTGTGCCAAAGGGTAGCACTTCGACAAAGGGTTCGGGGGCATAGGCGTCGAACAGGGTCCGGTGGACGGTCTGCGGATCGCCCTGAACATAGACGGTCGCAAGGATGCCGCGGTTCATCGGCAGCAGGTGCGGGGTGAACTGGACATGCACAGGACGACCTGCCAAGGCGCTGAATTCCTGATCGAATTCGCCGAGGTGGCGATGCTTGCCGCCAGCGGAATAGGTGTGGGTGCCGCCTGACAATTCGGCGTGCAGCAGGTTTTCCTTGAGGCTGCGGCCCGCGCCAGACACCCCGGCTTTCAGGTCGATCAGGATGGAATCGAGGTCGATCACGCCTGCGGAAATCAGGGGGCGCAGAGCGAATTGTCCTGCGGCGGCGTTGCAGCCTGTGCCTGCAACTAGCCGGGATCGTTGGATTTTATTGCGGTAGAACTCGGTCAGGCCATAGACGGCTTCGGCCTGCAATTCGGGTTGGGTGTGGGGCTGGCCATACCACTTGGCATAGGCCGCAGGGTCGCGCAGCCGGAAGTCCGCCGACAGATCGACGATTTTCAGCCTGCGCGGCAGGGCGGCGATCACCGCTTGCGTCGTCCCGTGGGGCAGCGCGCAGAACGCAAGGTCGATGGCCGAAAAGTCGATTTCCTCAATCTTTTCAAGGCGTGGCAGGTCGAGGTGACGCAGGAATGGGAAGACTTCGGTCATGGTCTGGCCGGCCTTGCGATCTGCCGAAAGGGCGGTGATCCGCATTCCTGGATGGGTTGCGATGAGCCTGACAAGCTCTGCCCCGGTATAGCCCGAGGCCCCCAGAATGGCGATCTTGGCGGTCATTTTTCACCCCTCAAACGGCTGTCCCCTTGTGGCGACAGGCGGGCGCCGATGCAAGTCCTGCCCATGCACCTGATATGCACCCCCTGTACACCCCCTGTGCAGACAGAACGCGCGGCTCAGGCCGCCTCGAACACCACTTTCTTGCGCAGGAACTGCGTAGCGCGGTCGCTGACGGCGCGGGCATCGCCGGTGGTCAGGAACCGGGACACCGCCCCCTGCCCCCGCATTTCGGGTCGCCGCGTCAGATAATCGGCCAATGATTCGGCCACGAGGTTCGCCTGCGAGTAGACCTTGACCTTTGGCCCCAGCGCCTCGGCAAAGACCGCTTCCATCAGGGGATAATGGGTGCAGCCCAGCACGGCGGCCTGCGGGTGCGGCATTCGGCGTCTGAGCGCCTCGACATGGGCGCGGACCAGCGTTTCGGCCAGCATCTCGTCCCCCGCCTCGATGGCATCGACCACGCCGCCGCAGGGTTGCGCCTCGACATCGACGCCGATGGCGCGGAAGGCCAGTTCGCGCTGAAACGCCCGGCTGGCGACGGTGGCGGGGGTGGCGAACAGCGCCACATGCTTCACCGCCACCTCGCGCGGGGGGGAGTTGTCGCCCCATTGCCGTTCGGTCAACGCCTCGATCAGCGGCACGAACACGCCCAGAACCCGCTTGTCGGCGGGGACCCAGGTTTCCTGCATCCGTTTAAGCGCGGCGGCAGAGGCGGTGTTGCAGGCGAGGATCACCAGATCGCAGCCTTCGTCCCACAGACGCGCTGTGGCCGCACAGGTCAGATTGAAAATGTCATCGGGGGTGCGGGTGCCATAGGGGGCGTGGGCATTGTCGCCCAGATAGACGAAGGGCACCTCGGGCAGTCGACGGGTGACGGCATCCAGAACGGTCAGCCCCCCCAGACCGCTGTCGAAAATCCCTACCGCCATGGGCTACCTCGCCTTGTACTTGTCCTCGAACTCGAACCCGTAGTCATAGGACCGCAGCGGCGTCGGGGAAAGCTGATAGGTGGCGCGGCGCAGGAAATCCATCATCGCATTCGGGTCGGATTTCAACGGCTCCAACTGCGCCGAGGCGATGGGTTCGCCGACCACCACGCGGACAGGTTCGTCGATGCGCGACTTGAATTCCTTGATCAACAAACCCAGTCGCAGGGTGGACGAGGTGTGCGAGGCGATCTGGAACAGGCGGGAATTGTGGCCTTCAAAGAACACCGGCACGACCGTTGCATCGGATTTGGCGATCATCTTGGCGGTGAAGTTGCGCCACCCAGGGTCCATCGGGCGCGAGAACGGTTTGGCCGAGGTCGATACAGTGCCGCCGGGAAACACCCCGATGGCCCCGCCGTCATCGAGATATTTCAGGGACTTGGCACGGGTGTCGATGTTCTGCTTGACCGCCTCGCGGGTGTTGTCGAAGGAAATCGGCAGGATAACCCGGTTCAGCTCTTCGGCGCGGCGGAACACCGAGTTGGCGAGGATACGGAAATCGCCACGGACGCGGTCAAGCAGATGGCCCATCATCAGCCCGTCGAGGATGCCGTAGGGATGATTGGCAATCACGATCAGCGGGCCGTTGGCGGGAATGTTGGCCAGCGAACCGCCCGTCACCTGAAGCGACAGCCCGTAGCGGGTCATCAGCACATCCCAGAAATTCGCACCGCGTGCGATGTCCTGTTCATAACCTTTGGCGCGGCGGATCAACGACAGGCGACCTGTCACATTCTCCATGACGCGGATCACGGCGCGCCCGCCTTTGGTGCGGGCGGAGGACGCATAGCTGATGTCCCGTGTCACGTCATGTTTGCGCATTCAGGGCCCCCGTGATCTCTCCGCAATACATAGCGGGAAAGCCCTGTTCTGGCCAGACAAGATGACGGCATGATGACAGATCGGGAAAGCGCGCCACGGCTGCGGCGGGGGCTGCGATTTTTTCGCAGGCCCGGGCATTTACAGGCGAAAGGTTTCGCGCAAGACAGCGGGGCGTGATAGGGACGAGCAACTTTGGGCCGGGATACGGGATGGACTGGGATAAACTGCGAATTTTTCATGCGGTGGCTGAAAAGGGCAGCCTGACGCATGCCGGCGAGGTACTGCGCCTGTCGCAGTCGGCGGTCAGCCGGCAGATCCGCGCGTTGGAAGAGACTTTGTCGGTGACGCTGTTTCACCGCCATGCGCGCGGATTGATCTTGACCGAGCCGGGCGAATTGCTGTTCGACGCGACGCAGCAGATGGTCAAGCGGCTGGACGCGACGGCGGCGCGGATCAGGGACAGCGAGGACGAGGTGTTCGGCGAGTTGCGGGTGACGACGACGACCGGCTTTGGCACGTTGTGGCTGGCACCGCGTCTGGCGCGGTTGTATCAGAAGTTTCCCGCGCTGAAGATCGACCTGATGCTGGAAGAGCGGGTTCTGGACCTGCCGATGCGCGAGGCGGATGTGGCGATCCGGATGAAGGAGCCGACGCAGGCCGACCTGATCCGCAAGCGGTTGATGAACATCCGGATGCGGCTTTATGCGACGGCGGAGTATCTGGCCGCGCATGGCACGCCGCAGACGATGGACGATTTCGCGCAGCACCGGCTGATCTGTCAGCATGCAGGGACGGCGCAGGTGGCGGCCGGGGCCAATCTGGTGGCGGACCTGATGTCGCACGACATTCCGTCGACCTTGACGGTGAACAACTATTTCGGGGTGTTGCAGGGGGTTCTGAACCATCTGGGGGTCGGGGTTCTGCCCGACTACATCACCGAAGATTTCCCCCATCTGGTGCGGGTGTTGACAACGACGGAAAGCACCGAGGTTCCGGTGTTCCTGGCCTATCCCGAAGAGTTGCGCCATTCCAAACGGGTGGCGGCGTTCCGCGACTTTGTGACGGACGAGATTTTCGCCTTTCGCAAACGGCAGCAGGCGTAAGTTCCAGCCATGCAGCCAGCGCATAGCGGAAATGCCGTGTTAGCGGCACCATTCGACTTGCCGGCAATCGGTTGGGAACTTAAATCAGTTGTTGAAGGAACCGATTGAGACTTCTCTCGTTTCCTTCATACCTCCCTGTTGGACTTGGGCCGAGCTTATGCTCGGCCTCTTTTTTTGTTCCGACGGATTTTCTCCGTCTGCCTGTCAGTCGAGCCGTCCGTCCCGCCTTATGGTCAGGAAAGCGGCGTCGGCGGAAGAGGTGGCGAGGGCGATTGCCCGATCGAATGCCGCGCGCGATTCGCGGGTGCGCCCGGCGCGGGCCAGAAATTCGGCGCGGGCGGCGTGGTAGGGTTGATAGGCGTCCAGCGTTTCGGACAGGGCTGCCACCTCGGCCAGTGCCACTTGCAGCGCCCCGGTTTCGGCCAGCGCCACGGCGCGGTTCAGGCGCACCACAGGGGTTGGTTCATGGATCAGCAGCGCGCCGTACAGGGCGGCGATCTGGAACCAGTCGGCGCTTTCGCCCTGCACATGACAGGCAGCAATCGCGGCTTTGACCTGATAGGGGCCGGGGGCGCGAAAGGCCATTGCGCGGTGGATCAGGGTCACCCCATCGTCGATGGCGGCATGGTCCCACAGCCGCCGGTCCTGATCGGTCAACGCGGTGGTAGCCCCTGCGGCGTCGGTCCGGGCGGCGCGGCGGGCGTGGGTGATCTGCATCAGCGCGAGGCAGCCCAGCGTTTCGGGTTCCGAGGGGCGCAGGCGGTCCAGCAGGCGGGCGAGGAAAATCGCCTCGGCACACAGATCGCGGTCGGCGGTTGGCCCTGCCGTGTAGCCTGCGTTGAAGATCAGATAGACCACGGCCAACACCGATTGCAGGCGGTCAGGCCAATCCTCGGGGCCGGGCACGGCAAAGGGGATGCCGGCGGCGGCGATCTTGGCCTTGGCCCGGCTGAGCCGTTGGCCCATCGTGGTGTCGGTATCGAGAAAGGCGCGGGCGATTTCGGGGGTGGTCAGGCCCGCGATGGTGCGCAGGGTCAGGGCCACGCGGCTTTTGGGGTCAAGCGCCGGATGGCAACAGGTAAAAATCAGGCGCAGGCGGTCGTCGGGGATCATTTCGGGGTCTGCCTCTGCCTCGTCCGGGGCGAGGACGGCCAGAGCCTGCGCGCGGTCGCCGTCGCGGCGCAGGCTGCGCAGGCGGTCGATTGCCTTGGTGCCAGCAACCCGCAAGAGCCAGCCTTGCGGCGAAGTGGGCAAGCCTGCGCGGCCCCAATGGACAAGGGCCGAGGCGGCGGCATCCTGCAGCGCATCCTCGGCCAGTTGGAAATCGCGAAACCGCGCGATGAGGGCGGACAGCAGCCGCCCCCGATCCTCGCGCATCACCGCGTCGACCGCGCGGGAAACGGCAAGGGCGGAGGCGGCTGTCACGTCAGTTGCCAGCCGGGTTGTAGGTCATCAGCGGGCGCACCTCGACTGTGCCATAGGCCGACGACGGGATCAGTGCTGCGTATTTCAGTGCGGCATCCAGATCGGGCACGTCGATGACATAGTAGCCGCCGAGATGTTCCTTGGTTTCGGCAAACGGCCCGTCCATGGTTTCGACCTTGCCGCCGCGCACCCGCAGCGAGGTGGCGGTTTCGACGCCTTGCAGCCCTTCGCCGCTGCGCAGAGTGCCATCGGCGGTCATCTTGGCGCTGACGGCGGCGTAGCCTTGCATCATCTCGGCAAAGGCCGGAGTGCCGTATTGCGGTTCGGCGGACGGGGCGCCGTAGATCAGAAGCATGTATTGCATGATGATTGTCCTTGTGTCCTTGGGTTGAGGGGTCAGAAACCGAAGCGGGCCATGGCGATCACGACAGTCAGGATCACCACGGCAAGCAGGTTGGTCGAGTTGCCTGCAATGCGCAGAGGATGGGCGGGGTTGTCGGCCTTGAGGCCCATCGGGTGCAGCACCCGGCCCAGCACCAGCAGACCGCCGGCAGAATGGATGGCGATGGAGTTGCCGCCATTCGCCTCGGCCAGCAGCATCAGGATCAGCGCGAACGGCACCCATTCGACGAAGTTGCCGTGATGGCGGATGCGTTCGTGCAGGGCGGTGTCGTTGGCATCCCCGATCGACGCCTTAAGCTCGGTCCGCCGCGACGAGACGCGGATGAACAGGAACAGGAAGATCGGGATCAGGGGCAGGACGTAAAGCGACGTGATCGGAAAAGTCATTCAGTGTATTCCTTCGTTGTTTCGTGTTCGTGACCCAAGGACGCCGACACTTCGCCGATTTCGACAGGCCGCACAAATTTTTCTTCGCGGGTGTGAAAAAATTCCGGCGGGCGCGGCGTCGGGCCTTTCAGAAACCGGGGGCTTGGCCTATCAGGCGGCCATCCGGGCCTTTGGGCCGTGCCTATGGGAGACTGCGCATGTCCGACCCCGCGATCACGCCCGACCTTGTCGCCGCCCATGGGTTGAAGCCGGATGAATACCAGCGGTTGCTGGGGATCATCGGGCGGGAGCCGTCTTTCACCGAGTTGGGGATATTCTCGGCGATGTGGAACGAGCATTGTTCCTACAAGTCGTCGAAGAAGTGGCTGCGGACGTTGCCGACCACGGGGCCGCAGGTGATCTGCGGGCCGGGTGAGAATGCGGGCGTAGTGGACATTGGCGACGGCCCCGACGGCACAAGACTGGCGGTGATCTTCAAGATGGAGAGTCACAATCATCCCAGTTACATCGAGCCGTATCAGGGTGCGGCGACCGGGGTCGGCGGCATCCTGCGCGATGTGTTCACCATGGGGGCGCGGCCGATTGCGGCGATGAATGCGCTGTCGTTCGGGGTGCCGTCGCATCCCAGGACCAGGGCTCTGGTCAAGGGTGTGGTCGAAGGGGTGGGCGGTTACGGCAACGCCTTTGGCGTGCCGACGGTGGGCGGCGAAGTGCGGTTTCACCGCAGTTACAACGGCAACTGTCTGGTGAACGCCTTTGCGGCAGGTCTGGCCGATGCGGACAAGATTTTCTATTCGGTGGCATCGGGTGTGGGAATGCCGGTGGTGTACCTTGGGGCCAAGACAGGGCGCGACGGGGTGGGCGGGGCGACGATGGCATCGGCCGAGTTCGACGACACCATCGAGGAAAAGCGCCCCACGGTGCAGGTCGGCGATCCGTTCACCGAAAAGCGGCTGCTGGAGGCGTGTCTGGAGTTGATGGCGTCGGGTGCGGTGATCTCGATCCAGGACATGGGGGCGGCGGGGCTGACATGTTCGGCGGTCGAGATGGGCGACAAGGGCGGGCTTGGCATCCGGTTGCAGCTTGACGCCGTGCCGCAGCGCGAAACGGGGATGACGGCCTATGAAATGATGCTGTCGGAATCTCAGGAACGCATGCTGATGGTGTTGAAGCCGTCGATGGAGGCTGTGGCGCGGGCGATTTTCGCCAAGTGGGACCTGGATTTCGCGATCGTGGGCGAGACGATTGCCGAGGATCGGTTCCTGATCCTGCACGGCAACGCTGTGAAAGCCGATCTGCCGCTGTCGAAACTTTCATCCAGTGCCCCTGAATATGACCGGCCTTGGGTGGAAACTCCGGCGGCGGGGCCGTTGGGCGATGTGCCCGGGATTATGCCGATTGCGGGGCTGCGGGCGCTGATCGGCAGCCCGTCTTACGCGCACAAGGCATGGGTGTGGGAGCAATACGACAGTCAGGTCGGGGCCGATACCGTGCGCAGTCCCGGCATGGGGGCGGGGGTGGTGCGGGTGCATGGGACCGGCAAGGCGCTGGCCTTCACGTCGGATGTCACCCCGCGCTACGTCAAGGCGAACCCGTTCGAGGGCGGCAAGCAGGCGGTAGCGGAGGCGTATCGCAACCTGATTGCCGTGGGGGCCACGCCGCTGGCCGCGACCGACAACCTGAACTTCGGCAACCCCGAAAAGCCCGAGATCATGGGGCAGCTGGTCGGCGCGGTGAGGGGGATCGCGGCGGCTTGTGTCGCGCTGGACATGCCCATCGTGTCGGGCAACGTCAGTCTTTACAACGAGACGGACGGGTCGGCCATCCTGCCCACGCCGACGATTGGCGCGGTGGGGATGCTGGCCAGTCTGGACGATCTGATTGCCGGGATGCCCGAGGCGGGCGATCTGGCGGTGGTGATCGGTGTGACGGCGGGGCATCTGGGGCAATCGGCGCTGCTGGCCGAGGCGTTCGGCATCGAGGCCGGCGACGCGCCGTTTGTCGATCTGGCGGCCGAGCGTTTGCACGGCGATTTCGTCCTGGCGAACCGGGCGCTGATCCGGGCCTGCACCGATCTGTCGGACGGCGGGCTGGCGCTTGCGGCGTTCGAGATGGCCGAGGGGGCGGGCGTGGGCGTCGGGTTGGACGATGGCGACATTCCGGCGCTGTTTGGCGAAGATCAGGCGCGGTATCTGGTGGCTTGCGGGTCGGTCGAGGCAGGGTTGCTGATGGAGGCCGCGGCGGCGGCGGGGGTTGCTGCGGCGGTGGTGGGGTCGTTCGGCGGAGATCGGGTGCGGTTTGGCGGGGACGCTGCGGACTTGAGGGACTTGTCGGCGCTGTATCGTGGCGCTTTCGCGGCGGCGGTGGGCTGAACGGCCCTGTTGAAGTGGGGGTTTCACACCCCCACACCCCCGTGGGATATTTGTAGACAGAAAATGAGGGTTGCGGTCTGGCTTGCAGGTCGTGCCCGGTGCGCCTAGATTTGGCGGAAGAGCGCAAAGGATCATGACCCATGGCGATGGAAGCCCGCGATATCGAGAACCTGATCCGGGAAAGCTTCCCGCAGGCGAAGATCACGATCACCGATCTGGCGGGAGACGGCAATCATTGGGCCGCCGAGGTGATCGACGCCAGTTTCAAGGGGATGAACCGGGTGCAGCAACAGCGCGCGGTCTATGCCAGTCTGAAGGGCAAGATGGATGGGGCCAATGGCCAGTTGCATGCCTTGGCGTTGACAACGAAAGCGATGGACTGACATGGCGGGAGCCGCAGTTGGAAACATGGGGGCCATGGTTTTGGCCCTGTTCGGACTGGTGAGCGTGGTGAAGGCGCGGCGGCGGCGCAAGAAACCGCAGGCCGACCCGGTGGCGGACCAGCGGTTTGCCGACCGGATGGAAATGGAACGTCGGATGGCCTCGTATCTTGCGTCGCGGGACACACGCGAGGATCAGCCCGTCGAAATCATCAGACAAAACGAAGGAGCGAGCGATGAGCGCCGTTGAGACGATCAAGACCACCATCCAGACAAACGACGTGGTGCTGTTCATGAAGGGCACCAGATTGATGCCGCAATGCGGGTTTTCGTCCCGTGTGGCGGGGGTGCTGAATTACATGGGCGTCGAATTCGCCGATGTGAACGTGCTGGCCGATGCCGATGTCCGTCAGGGCATCAAGGACTTCAGCGACTGGCCCACCATCCCGCAGCTTTACGTCAAGGGCGAGTTTGTCGGCGGCTGCGACATCATCACCGAGATGACGCTGTCGGGCGAGCTGGATCAGTTGTTCGAGGCCAAGGGCGTGACCTATGACAAGGCGGCGGCTGCGAAAATCCGTGAGGCGAACGCCTGATCAAGGCGCTTCGGTGCAGGCGAGGATCGGGGTTTCGGTCTTTGCTTCGCCGTCTTTCCACAGCAGGGTCGCGTCGGTGCCTTTGGTCCACCAGACATGGTTCGATCCGTCCGACGGCCAGCCATAGCGCGCGCGCGAGGCGGCGGGTTCCAGATACAACTGGATCTGGCGGCCATCGACGGTCAGCACGGCGATGCCGTCATCCGCCGAGCCGATGACGGTGACCAGCGGCACCTCGATACCGCGATCACAGGTGTAGCGGATGGCCTGCACCGCCATTTCCGCCTGACCGGTCATCGGGATCAAGGTCAACAGCAGCGCGGCGCGGATCACGTCTGCGCTGTTGCGCGATCTTCGAGCCGAAGGGCCAGCGCCTCGGTCCTTGCGGCGATTTCGGCGAGGGTTTCGGCGACGTGCGGCGGGATGACCGCCACTTCGACTTTTTCGCGTTCGGGCACCGGGCGGGCCTCCAGCAGCGCCACCTGTTCGCGCAGGCGGCGCAACTCGTCTTCGGACGCCGCAGCCTTGTCGGCCAGCAGCAGGCCCGCCATCAGCAGCATCCGGGCCTCTGGCAGGCGACCGAGTTGGGCGACCAGCGGCTGCGCCTCGGCATCCAGCAGGGCGGCGGCGGCGGAGAGGAAATGCTCTTCGCCGGGTTGGCAGGCGACGTGGAAGGTGCGCCCGCCGATGGAAACCTCAAGCTCTGGCATCTGCGGCTCCTTCTTCGACAAGCGGGCGTTCGGCAAGCGGGCGATCGGCAAGCGGGCGGTCGGCAGGCGGGGCATCGGCGAGCAGCGGGTCGAGGGCGGCCAGAATATCGTCGAGTTCGGCGACCTCGGCCCCGCGCGTGGCGCGCAGCGCCTCCATCTCGGCCTGCATGGTGCGGTTGATCAGGTGGGGTTCGGCCATCCCAGCCTCGGCCGCTTCGCGCAGGGCGCGCAACTGGCCGCCTTGCTGGACCATGGTGCGGTGGGCGCGCGACAATTCCAGCCCCTGCGCATCGACCTGACGCATCAGTTGGGCAATCTGATCCTCCAGCCCGTCGCGCAGTTTCACCTCCTTGTCGCGGACCACCCGCAGGCGTTCGGCAAGCTGGGCGTTGGCCATGCGCTCTTCGTCCAGATCGTCCGACAGGCGGGCGATTTCGGCGGATTGATCGGGCGCGCCTGCGGTCGGCGGCGCGGGCAGGCCTTCGACGCTGCGCGCGATGCGTTCCAGTGCGGCGGTGATCCGCCGTTCCAGTTCTGCGATGTCCTGCATCCCCTGCCCTTCCGGCTTGTTGGTCTGACGGCGCCCGAGTCTGACCCCAGCGTCGCGAATCGCACAAGCGTGCGTCAAGTGGCATCTTAGCGCAAGTGTGCAGGCAACGTCGCGCCTTTGGCACCAAGGCCTTGCGGGGCGCGCTTGATCTTGCTGACGGGGGTGGTATGCACCGCGCGACCCCTTTGCAAAAGGAATTGGCCATGGACATTCAGACGTTGCGCGCCCGCCACCCCGATCACTGGATGCAGGCCGCTGCCATCCGCATGTTGACGATGGACGCCGTGGCTGCGGCAAATTCGGGGCATTCGGGGATGCCGATGGGCATGGCGGATGTGGCGACGGTGTTGTTCGACCGGCATCTGAAGTTCGACCCCGCAGCGCCGCGCTGGCCCGACCGGGACCGGTTCATCCTGTCGGCGGGGCATGGGTCGATGCTGATCTATGCGCTGCTGCACCTGACGGGTTATGCCGACATGACGTTGGAGCAGATCAGGAATTTCCGTCAATGGGGGGCGATCACGGCGGGCCATCCGGAATATGGCCATGCGGCGGGGGTGGAGACGACCACCGGGCCGTTGGGTCAGGGGATCGGCAATGCGGTGGGCTTTGCGATGGCCGAGGAATCGCTGCGGGCGCATTGGGGCAAGCGGGTGGTCGATCACCACACCTGGGTCATCGCGGGCGACGGCTGTCTGATGGAGGGGGTCAGCCAGGAGGCGATCGCGCTGGCGGGCAGGCAAGCCCTGTCACGGTTGATCGTGCTGTGGGATGACAACGGGATCACCATCGACGGCAAGGTGTCGCTGTCGGACATCACCGATCAGCAGGCGCGGTTCGCGGCCAGCGGTTGGGACGTGTTTTCGTGCGACGGCCATGACCCCGACGACATCGACCGCGCACTGACGGCGGCCAGGCGCAGCCGGCGCCCGGCGCTGGTGGCGTGCAAGACGCATATCGCGTTGGGATCCTCGGCGCAGGACACCTCCAAGGGTCATGGCGCGCTGACCGACAAGACGCTGATCGCCGATACGCGGCAGGTTTACGGCTGGACCCATGGCCCGTTCGAGATTCCGGCCGACATCAAGGCGGCGTGGGAGGCGAAGGGCACACGGGGCGCTGCGGCCCATGCCGAATGGGCGGCGCGGATGGCGGCGCTGCCTGCGCCCCGGCAGGCGGCGTTCGCGCGGGTGATGGCGGGCGAGGTGCCGGCCAGGCTGGCAGCCACCTTCCGCGCGTTCAAGAAACAGGCGGTCATGGATGCGCCCAAACTGGCCACGCGGGCCGCGTCGGAAAAGGTGCTGACGGCGATCAATCCGGTGATGGTGGAAACCATCGGCGGATCTGCCGACCTGACCGGATCGAACAACACCAGGACGGCGGATATGGGCGTGTTTTCGGCCGAGGACCGCAAGGGCCGCTACGTCTATTACGGCATCCGCGAGCATGGCATGGCGGCGGCGATGAACGGCATGGCGCTGCATGGCGGGGTGCGGCCCTATGGCGGCACGTTCATGTGTTTCACCGATTACGCGCGGCCCGCGATGCGCCTGTCGGCGCTGATGGGCGTGCCGGTGATCTATGTGATGACGCATGACAGCATCGGTCTGGGCGAGGATGGACCGACCCATCAGCCGGTCGAGCATCTGGCGATTTCGCGCGCCACGCCGAATACCTATGTGATCCGCCCCGCCGATCTGGTGGAAACCGCCGAGGCGTGGGAAGTGGCGTTGACCTCGCGGACCACGCCGACCGTGCTGGCGTTGAGCCGTCAGAACCTGCCTGCCGTGCGCACCGTGTTTTCGGGCGAGAACAAGGTCGCGAGGGGGGCTTATGTGCTGGCCGAATCCGGGGCCGGGCGCCAGGTGATCCTGATGGCGACCGGGTCCGAGGTCGAAATCGCGCTGAAGGCCCGCGATCTGCTGGAAGCAGAGGGCATCGGGGCGCGGGTGGTGTCGATGCCCTGCATGGAGTTGTTCGCCGCACAGGATGAGGCGTATCGCAGGCGCGTGCTGCCCGCAGGCCCGGTGCGGATTGGCATCGAGGCCGGGGTTCGGCAGGGCTGGGACCGCTGGCTGCTGGGCGAGCGGGGACGTGAGGCGAAGGCGGACTTCGTCGGCATGTCGAGCTTTGGCGCATCGGCCCCGATCGACCGGCTTTACAAGGAGTTCGGGATTACTGCCGAGGCTGCGGTCGCCAAGGCGAAGGCGCTGCTTTAGCGCAGTTTGCCGCGAACGGTGAGGGCGGCCCCCTCCATTTCCGCGAGGGCCGGCGAGAGGGTGCGACGGGGTGCGTGGTGCCTAGCGCGCCGTGTCTTTCTTGCCGGTGATCGTGGTCCAGAGGGGGATGATGCCTTTGGTCGCGATGGGGATCAGGGCCATTCCCAGCGCCAGACCGAAGATCCCGTCGAAGAAGGCCGTCACCAGCCAGGCGGAAAATTCGCTGATCCCCGATGGCATCACAGGGGCGATGGCTTCGGCAATGTGGTGGATCTGGTCGTAAAGCCAGCCCCAGCCCAATTCGTCTGCCCCGTGCAGGATGATCGACCCGCCGACCCACAACATCGCCGCCGTGCCGACGGTCGACAGGACCACAAGCAACCCCGGCATGCCCCGCACCAGCCCGCGCCCCACGGCGCGGGTCGAGGCGAGGCGACCGCGCACGGACAGGAACAGGCCGACGTCGTCCATCTTCACGATCAGCGCCACGGTGCCGTAGACCGCGATCGTGATCAGGGTTCCGACGATGGCGAGGGTGATCGCCTCGAACAGGAACGAGCTTTCCGGGATCGAGGCCAGTGCTATGG
>JBBRVJ010000043.1:0-22308 GCA_038246975.1 Rhodobacterales bacterium
AGCGAGTAGCCGCCCGCGTCGAACGGGTTGCGAATGATGGCGTTCATCTGGTGTCTCCGGGGGTTGGGGGATCAGGCGGTAGTGCGCGGCACGATGCCGACAGCGATCAGTTCGTTCAGCTTGGTCGTCGTCAGCGCACCGGCAGTGACCGAAGGGTGGAACACGAGGGCGGCCCGCGAGACGATGGCCGGACCCCGGCGAATGATGACGGCAGTGGTATCGCTTGCGGTTGCGTTGCTGGCAAAGGCCAGAACCGCCACCGCCACGGCGGAGCCGTCCACAGCGCCAACCTCGGCCATCTTGAATTTGCCGGTGGCAGTGATGAGGCCCAGAACAGCGCCCAACAGGTAGTTGGTGCCGGTCAGCAGGACGACGGATTCATGGTTGAAGTTGGGTTCAAGCACATATTTGACGAGATCGCCTTGGAGGGGGAGTTGGGTGAGCGTCGGCATGAGTCAGTTCCTTTTCGGGTTTGGGGGCCTTGGGGGCTTACGCAGATTTGCCCGCCTTGGCAGCGGCAGCCTGTGCTGCAGCCATGATCGGGCTTTGCGGTGCGGCGGATTTCGGCGGCGGCACCACGGCGATGGCTGCGGCATCGCTGCGCGCAGCCAACTGGTTCAGGATGGAAGCGCGCAGGGCATCGGGGGCGATGCCTTTCTGCACGGCTTCGGCCACGTCGATCGTGAGTCCCGCGCCGCCTGCGCGCCGATGGTCGCCAGTTCTGCCGCCTCGGCGCGCACGAGGGCCACGGCAGTTGCCGCCACCGCAGTGGCAGTTTCGGTCGGAGCGGATGCGGGTGCTGGGTTGGCGGGTGCAGGCGACGGTGCTGCTGGCACCGGCACCGGCAGATCGTCGATTTGATCGGTAGCTGGGTCCGCCGCCGCAATGATTGCGTTGGGTTTCATCTTCAACTCCTTGGTCAGTTGGGGGCGTTTGGTGCTTTGGGCATTGCCGCGTCCGTGCACGGCGTCGGCGAAGGCGGCAAAGGCAGATGCGGGGTCAGACACTTCATCGGCCAACCCCGCCGCCACGGCATCCGCGCCGCGGTAACATTCAGCTTCTGTGGCCAGGGCTGCCTCTGCCGACAAGCGGCGGCCGCGACCGGCCGCGACGGTCTCAGTGAAGAGCATACGGATGCTGTCGATTTCGGCCTGAATGCGGTCGCGCACCGGGGCGGGCAGAGGGGCGTAAGGGTTACCATCGACCTTGTGCGCCCCGGAATGGATCAGCGTGACCGCGACGCCTGCATCAGAAAGCTGGCCGCTCAGATCGGCATGCATCACCACGACGCCAATACTGCCCACCGCCCCGGTGCGCGGCAGGATAATCCGGTCGGCTTGCGACGCCAGCGCATAGCCCGCCGAGAAGGCGTGTTCGGCAATCAGCGCCCAGACTGGTTTGGCTGCGCGCGCTGCCCGGATCGCATCGGCCAGATCAAAGACACCTGCGACCTCGCCGCCGAAGCTGTCGATTTCCAGCGCGATGCCTCGGACGGACGGATCGGAAGCGGCCGCAGCAAGCTGTGCGGCGATGCCCTCATAGGACGTCTGCCCAGATGACTGCCCGATCCATGCCCCGCGATGCACCAGTACGCCGGAGATTTCGATCAAGGCAATGCCGTCGGTCCTTTCGAACAGCGTCTGACCATCGCGGTGGCACTGCTCGGACAGGCCGTTGGTCAGGATCCCGGCCAAGACTCCGGATCGGGCGGGCCGTGTTGCTTGCGCCAGATCTTCGGGCGCGACTTCCAGACCGGTCAGCCGCAATTTCTGCCCAGTGATGCGCGGGCCCAGCCCGGACAGAAACGCCATGGCCTTGGAGGGTTAGACCAACAGGGGCGTGTTGAACGCCCGCTGGGCGATCTGTGCATGGAATATCATGTCGCCTCCTACGGTGCGCTGTCTTGGGTCGGGTCCTGGTTGGGATCCGGAGGGTTCTGGTCGGGTGCGTTCGGATCAGCGGCGCTTTGATCACCGCTACCCGGTGCCTGTGCTGGCGAGCCGGGGCGGCGAAGGTCCAAACCCAGCCGCTTTTCGCGGTCGCGTTCGCGGGCGATTTCCGCATCGACCTGTTCGGCGTCATAGCCGCGCTCGGCAATGGCTTGGGTGCGCGATTTCAACCCGGCTTCGATCTGGGCAATTTCGGCATTGGCGTCCTTCAGGGGATCGACCCAATCCCACTTGGTTGGCAACCAGTTGCAGGCCAAGTATTCGGCGCGACGCCGGTCATAGCCCGGCAGCCGTAACCCACCGGCCAAAAACCGCCACATCCATGAACCGTGCCCAGACCGGGCGGCACATCTGGAACACCATCACCGAATGCTGCCAGGCCAAAACCCTGCGGCGGAACTCGATCAGCGACAGCCGCGACTTCGAGAAGTTGCCCCTGGCGCCGTCATTGCTGAGGTAACCGTACGGAATGACCAGCGCGGCCGAGATTTGCAGCAGGGTGCGATACTGGAAGGGTTCGTAAGTGGAGCCAGAATCTGCCGGGGCGCTGACGGTGACGTCCTGGCCGGGATCGAGCCGCACCATCTGGCCGGGAGATACATCGTACTTTTCGTCGGACGGTGCCAAGGGATTATCCGGCGCGGTAGGTCGCGCTCAGAACCACCGTCTTGAACATCAAAACCGCGTCTATGGCCTGGCGTCCCACGCGGGACTTGCGATCCGCGTCCGGCTTGCGCCAGATAAGCCAAGTCCGATGATATTTCTAGAGAAGTGCCCTTCCCTACGGGCTGTCAGTTTTCCGTAAAAATCAAAGACCGTGGTGTATCGCCGCTTGCGCGGGGCTTTCTGCCGGGTAAACTGATAAAAAAGAAGGGGTGTGGTTCAGTGATATTGCGAGCTTTGATCGTTGTGCTGGGAACTTCCGGATTGGCCGGGGCAGCCCTTGCAGCGCCTTGTGGCGATACCTCGGGGGGGTTCGAGGACTGGAAGCCGGTGATGGCGCAAGAGGCCAAGGCGGCTGGTGTCGGCGAGGCGGGGCGCAAGGCGTTGATGGGGGCTGGGTATTCCAAGGCGACCATCTCGGCCGACCGCAATCAGAAAAGCTTCAAATACACGCTCGACAAGTTTCTGACGGTGCGTGGGGCCGATACCATCGTGTCGCAGGGCCGCTCGCGCCTGAACAAGAACCGCGATTTCTATGCCGGGATCGAGGCCACCTACGGCGTGCCTGCGGGCGTGATCATCGCGATCCACGGGATGGAAACGGCCTTCGGCGGCTTTATGGGGGACACCAATGTGGTGTCGGCGATTGCGACGCTGGCTTACGACTGCCGCCGGTCCGACTTCTTTACCGGCCACCTGATCGGCGCGCTGAAGCTTGTCGACGAAGGCACGATCAGCACGTCCACCATCGGGGCGAAACATGGCGAATTGGGCCATACCCAGTTCCTGCCGGGAAACGCGCTGGTTTACGGCGTGGACGGCGACGGCGACGGGCGGGTCGACCTGACCAACTTGATCGATTCGCTACATTCGACGGCGAATTACCTGGCGCAAAAGGGCTGGAGAAGCGGCAAAGGCTATCAGGAAGGTGAGCCGAACTTTGCCGTGATCAAGGAATGGAACGCCGCCAAGGTCTATCAGCAGGCCATAGCCCTGATGGGCGCACGGATCGACGGGTAAACCGCACCCCTGACTCGCATTTTTACGCTTGAAGCGCGGGCACGGCTGACCTAGAAAACCCGCACCTCGCTGGCCCGTTCGTCTATCGGTTAGGACACCAGGTTTTCAACCTGGGAAGAGGGGTTCAACTCCCCTACGGGCTGCCACCTTCCAAAAATATCGTCGTAAACCATCGGATCAACCGTCCGCCTTGTCCCACCGGAAAAGACCCCTGCAAAAAGTGGGACACTTCTGTTCAGTTCCGTTCCCCAGTCAACTTCACGAGGGCGCTTGCGGCCCGGCTCTTCTGATTGGCGGTTTTCGTATGGCTGGTGACTTCCTTGAAAGTCAGCTGGCCGATTATCGACATCATCTCAGATTCGGTGCAGCCAAGTTCCGCAAGACCGGCAGCGGCGGCCTTGCGCAAGCCATGCACCCTGCAATGGGACAGTCCGGCTTTGTCACACCCAAAGGGCTTTTCCCGGTCACCTTCATTCTCACAAAACCATTCGAGGATGCCCCGGCGCGTTGCTTGCATCTTTGGGTCCGGTTCCTTGAACATGGCGGATTTAAAGTATCGGGCACCAGCCAACGCAACGAGTCCTTCGACAAAGCCCCGGATTGCGGCTTTGGTGCGGGGGTCGGGCTGGCCACGGCGGCATGATAATCGATCCATAAGTCCTGGCAGCCCAAGGAAGCCACCCGACCGGACTTTCCGACCGTCCTTTCGAAGATTAAGCCGCACGTTACCGTGCCGGTCCGTGTCTTCCGCGACACACTTTGAACCTGATCTTCACGTTATAACCCATGACTCAATCCCAAGGGTTCGCTCGTGCCGCCTCACCATCAGCGGGCGAGGTATCAAATGAACGGTCGAGTTTGTGAACGTCCCACAGCTTGCGGCCATAGACCTGCGTGGGCTTGAGCATCATGCCGTCTGCCACCATCCGATCAAAGGTGTTCGGCCTGACCCCAACATAGGCCGCCAACTAGTCACTCTGCAGCCCCCGCCGCGCGGGCGGCGGAAGCGCGTCATGGCGAATTGCGCGGCCTTGGTCATGGCTTCAGAACGTCCCGTAAAGCCGCACGGCCACGGTGCCAGAGGGGTCGTCCAGATCGCCGGACACGACAGCCCAAGTCACGAACTGCCGCCAGATCGGGCGAAGCATCTGCGGTACAAAGGTGCCATACTGAATCTTTCGACACGCTGCCGGAAGGGCAGAAGGCCCGCACGCAGGGAACTTTAGTTTGCCCCCGTCAGATAGCCCGACAGAAGGTGCTCAGGCAAACCAAGGTCCGCCGCAAGCTTTTGCAGATCGAGGCGCAGGAAGGCGGCAACCTCTTGAGACTGGGAAGGCCAACTGACTCCCCGGACCTGTCCAGCGGCAAGCGGCTTCCTGACGTGAAGAGTCTGGTCCGGCGCCTGGCGACTTTTTCGATTAAGGATTCCCACGAGGCCTTTTTTGTGATTCTCTGCTTTGAAGGCAGATATGGGGGTCGATTATAGGCAAGCCACATCCTGTGGCGCTTCGGGAGCGCGTCGTCGCTTGTGTGGAAGAAGGGCATTCGCACCGCGCCGCCACGGCGCAGGTCCGGGTTTCGGTGAAATTCGTCAACGACATGGTGATCCTGAAGCGCGAGACGGGCGGGTTGAAGCCCCGCGTCGAGGGCAATGGCGGTGGTTTGGTCGCCCTGCAATGGGCGCGCCTTGGGTGATCGAGGGCGCGATGAGCCCTGAACTGTTCGAGCTTTAGGTCGAGACCCAACTGGCCCCGACCCTGCGACCGGGCGATGTCATCATTCCCGACAACCTGTCATCACACAAAAGCCCCAAGGCCGCAGAGATCGTCTGGTGCCCCATGTAGCCGGGCTATCGTTCTTGGCGTTCCGCCCGATTTTTGGGATCAAGGCGGCTTTGTTGATCTTACCATCGGGCATCGGTACGCCCGAACAGGCCACCCACAAACGGGCCGAAGCCAAGGCTTGCAGGGTCAGGGTATCTTGCGTTTTGGCGTGAATTGCGATGAATCTAATTTGCGAGCAAGGGTTATTCCCTTTGCAACGGCTCGTCTTGGCCTGGCGATTCGTCCCCGGCAAGGAGTGTTCCATTCCGGGAACTTCTTTCTTAGGGGGGCAAGTCACTCGAAAAAGTGGGACAAAAGTCCTGAGAAACCCTGCAATCCAGAGCAAGATTCTGATTCAGAAGGGTAAGTGCAACCCCCTCCGGGCTGCCAGTTTGCCCCGCTCACCCGGCTTGCACCCCTTCAGCGGGGACATGGAACCGAGCCTGCGCACGCCCTGCGCGTTTTGAGGCATAAAGCGCCTCATCCGCGTCGTTCAACATCCGGTCGGGGTCGGGCTTTTCGTACAGAGTCGATACCGTGACCCCGATCGACGCGGAAATCCGGCAGGGTTGGCCCTCATATTCAAAGGGTTGGGTCAGACGGTCGATGATCCGGCGGGCGATGTTGGCCAGAACGGCGGGGTCCGCGAGGCCCGGCAGCATGATCACGAACTCGTCGCCGCCCACGCGCGCCACAGTTTCGCTGGCACGGGTTTCCGCCCGTAGCACCGCCGCCACCCCGCACAGCACATGGTCGCCCGCGGCATGACCCAGCGTGTCGTTCACCGCCTTGAAAAAATCGAGGTCCAGATGCATCAGCCCGAACGGCGTACCCGACCGGGTCAGGTCCGCCAGAACCAGATCCAGACCGCGGCGGTTGCGAAGGCCGGTCAGCGGGTCGGTCATCGCCTGTTCTTCGGCGGCGACTTTTGAGCCGTATTCGCGCAGCGAAAGGTCCAGCAATGCCCCCATCATGGCCGATTTCGCCTCGACCACATACAGCATTTCGATGGCCAGATCGGTCGGCGCGAAATCGGCATGGGTCAGACCGTGGCCCCGCACCGCATCGACCACGCTGCTGCCGAACGAGAGGTTGATCAGCGTGCCCTGCCCCCCGGCCAAGGGCAGCGCCAGCCCATGGAATACGCCGCTGTGACCCGGCCCCAACAAGGACAGGTGCAATTGTTCCCCCATCCGTGCATAAAGTTCAGCCATTGATCCGATCACCGCCAGCCGCCGCACCGCAAAAGCCGCGAACAGATCGACCCCGATCAGCGCATTTCCCGGAACCAGTTTGGCCAGCGTCGGCCCGGTGGCGACGATCCGCCCGCCCCCATCCAGCCGCAGGTTCAGCGGCATCAGACAGTCCAGCATGGCAGGCGTCAGGCTGATCGGAACGGTCTCTTCCATCGCGCTATCCGGCCTGCAACGCGAGATCAAAGCGGTTGCCCACCGCATAGCCCTCATCCAGCAGGTCAATTGCAATCACCTCGGCCCCGTTCACCGTTCCCTGATGTTCCAGCAGCACCAGCGCGCCATAATCATCCGCCATCGCCCGCAGCAGCCCGATCACCACATGGCCAATGTCGGGAACCGGCACCGAACAGGTCAACACGTACACCCCCGCCCCCCGCTCGACCAGATCGAGCGACGGCAGGATCAGGTCATCGACCGCCAGCCGCGCCCGCGCGCCCACCTCGGTCAGCGAATGCAGGAAGGCGACGTAATCGACGCCGCCAAACCGCAGCAACCGGCGCAGGGCCTGCATGTTCTGGTGCGAGACGAGGTAGGTTCCCAAATCCTCCAGCATCGTGTCGCGCGGATGGCCCAGGACCCGCTGCGCCGCAGTGATCAGAGTGGCGGTCAGGCCCGGCGTATGGGTCAGCATCGCGTCGAATCCGCCATGGCCCAGCCGCGCCTCGCGCGTAACGGCAGCCCAGGTGGCGGCCCCATAGGTGTCGCGCACGAAACACTGGATCGCCTTGTTGATCAGACCATGCATCCGCCGCCGTCCCCTGATTCCCGCGCCTAGGGTAAGTGGTCCGGCTTAACAATTGTCAAAGATCAGGGCACCAACGCCAATCCGGTGGCCTCCGCAGCCGACCCGTCCGGTCTCGGCACCCTGATCTGGTTCATCGGCGCAGGCGAGAGAGCCGGCGGAGTGGCCTGCAGCATCGCGATCAGCGCTTTGGCCGCGTCGAAGCCGGGCAGCGCCCCGCCCTCCGTTGTCCAGACCGATTTGCGCTGCAACTGACCATTGCCGAATGACAGGCCCTCGTACCGGGCGAATCCGCCTGCGGGGTTCAGCAGGATCATCAGCACCTCCTCGCCGGGGTCTGACGGCAGCAGATCCGCCACCACCATCACGCAGGTCGGCAGATCGCCCGCCGTTTCGGGCAGGCAATCGTCGGTCCAGCTTCGCAGTTCATAGGCGTCGGCGGCGGAAAGAAAGCCGTCGCGCGTGGCGGTCGCCGTCGGGGGTTGCAGCGGCATCGCCGCAATCAATGCCGCGCGCAGCGGGCCAAGGTCCTCGGCTGGCGCTGTCGACGTGTAGGGATCCGGGCTGGGATTGGCCAGCGCCAGCCCCAACGCCTCTTGCCCCGGTTGCGCGGCCAGCGCCGTCAACTCTGCCCGCGCCGCAGCCCCGGCACGACCCCAGCGGTCCAGCGCATACAGGTCCAGCCTGGCTACCGGCGTCTGCCCGTCCACATACCGCGCCATCTGATTGCGGGCGGCCAAAGCCTCGGGATTGAACAGCGGGGTCAGCCACAGCGCCGCCACCCCGATCAGCGCCAGCGCCATGGCAGTATTGGCAGACCGGATTCGATCCATCCAACCCGCCCGGCGCAGCACGGCCACGGCATACAGCACCCCATACCCCAACCCCATCGCCGCTACCGTCGCGGCAAACAGCCTGTCCGGCGTCCAGCCATACTGATCGACCCGCAGCCACACCGCCACTGCCGCCAGCCCCGCGGGCACCGGCAGAAGCACCGCCAACCCTTGCGTCGCCGCCCGCATCAGGTCGGGTTCGGTCGCCGCCAGATCGTCCTGATCGACCGCCGAGGTGATCAGCATCGCCGCCGCCGCCGTCATTGCCAGCAGCGTGGCCGCCACCGACAGCCCGCCAAACAACCCCGACAACCCGCGAAACGGCAAGGCCCCGATGAATACGGCCAGCACCAGCAGTACCACCGGCACCAGCAAACGCAACAGCCGCAGCACCAGATAGGGTGACACCACATCCGCCAATTCCTGCACCACCGCCAGCGCCAGCCCCAACACCGTGCCCGTGACCAGCCAGGGCACGATGCCGATGTCCAGCAAATCCTCGATCACCGTCAGACCGACGACACTGAACAGCGCGTTCGACAGCAGCACCACACCCCACACCACGCCGACAAACACCCAAGCCACCGAATAGCGCACAAAGATGCCCCAGGCCTGAGCAAACAGACTGGGATAATCCCGCCACCCCCGGCCGTGCGCCGCGATGATGAACGGCAACGGAACCGTGCCAAGCACCAGCGCCGCCGCCAGCGGGATCGGCGAATTGGCAATCTCGTCAATCGTGTCAAACCGCAAACCCGCCAGCGACAGCAACCCCGCCACCACCAGACCCGTCGCCAAAGCCGCGATCGTCGCCCGCTCGACCCGCAACGGCCCCGTCATCGCGAGCAGCGCGAAAAAGAACGTCGCGGTCAGCGCCGACAGGGCCAGCACCGCCCGGTCACCCAGCAGATCGCCGTCCAGGATCTCGCTCAGCGCATAAAGGCTGACCCCCGCCGCCGCGCCCACCAACGCCAATACCAGCCGCTGTTGCATTAATTGCGTCATCCGCCCGCCTCCTGCATTCCCGACAGACTACCGGCATCGGACAGGCACAACCAGTCAGGTTTGCCTGATCCGGGCAAGGCCGCCCCTTTTGACACCGCAGCCCCAACAATTTCCCAAACGAGACGGATCCGCCTGGAAACCAAACGCCCGATCCCAGCCAGCCTCGCGCTGAATTGTGGCATACTCATTCCCCGAATCGGACGCAATTGCCAAGGTTTGGCCACAGTCTTGCCTTAATGTGATCACGAAATTGCCTATGGAAGAAACATATCGCAATAAAGCGTGAAACCTGTGGACAACTTCCTGTGTCCGGCCGGCGACTGCGATCCATAGGTAGACTGACCCAAGCGGCGAAATTCCTCGCCATTGACACAAACCCGCCGTGATGCAGACACTCCTCCTTAGTCAAGTCGGACCCGGTGAACCCGCGTTCGGTTCGACCAGACGGAAGCGGCGCTCTTGCCGGTCCGCCCCTTCCTTTCTGCCGAAAGGGGGGCGCAGACCGGACTGGCCCGGCGGGATCTGCCCCGCCTGTGGCCTGACCAAAGGGCAAGGCTTCCCCCCTCGTGCTGCTCGCCGGGGGGCTTGGTCGGATGAACGCGGGGGCTACCGGGTCAGAGGACCGCGCCTGGGGGGGTGCGATCCCTTTGTGCTCAACCTCCGAACCGAGGGGGCGTTCGCGCCCTTTCCCCAGACGAGAAGCTGCCAAGCTCATGCGCCTAATGCCGGTTTTTGTTCTGTGTGCCCTTGCGGCATGCGCGCCCATGCAGTCGTCCGAAGTGTCAAAGCGGTACAGTCCTGACGCCGGGATGGCCACAACCCTGCCGGTCGCCGCAGGCTTTGTGGGCGGCCAAAGTTCGGCCCCACAGCGGTCGAATACCGCAATGGCCGCAGATTTCCTGAACCTTGAGTTTCGCATGGAAAGCGGGCGCGCCCTGCCGGTGCTCAGCCGGTTTGACGGCCCGATTACCGTGGCCATGGCCGGCGATGTGCCTGGAACCGCCCGCACCGAACTTGCCCACGTGATCGCCCGCTTCCGCAGCGAAGCGGGGCTGGATGTCCGCGCCATAGACCCCGGCATCAAGGGCCGGATCACCATCTTATTCTACCCCCGCGCCGAATTGCAGCGCGTCGTCCCCAGTGCCGCCTGCTTCGTGGTGCCGCGCGTCGCGTCACTGGCCGATTACAAGGCGAAACGGAACACCCAGACGGTCGACTGGGCTTTCATCACCCGCCGCGATCAGGTGGCGATCTTCGTGCCCTCGGACACCAGCCCGCAAGAAGTGCGCGACTGCCTGCACGAAGAACTGGCGCAGGCGATGGGTCCGCTGAACGACCTGTACAGCCTGCCCGATTCCGTCTTCAACGACGACAACTTCAACACCGTGCTGACCGGCTTCGACATGCTGATGCTTCGGGTCCATTATTCCCCCGACCTCAGAGCCGGGATGAACGAGGCCGAGGTTGCCAAACGACTGCCCGCCATCCTTGCCAAACTGAATCCTGCAGGCGAAACCCGCAAGGCTGCGGCCACCCCGCTTGGCCCGCGCAGTTGGATTGATGCCGTCACCAACGCCTTCAACCCGCGCGGCAGCCAAGCCGCCCGCAAACAGGCCGCCGACCGGATGCTGTCCATCGCCGCCGCTCAGGGATGGAATGACAGCCGCCTCGGGTTCAGCTACTTTGCCATCGGTCGCCTGAATGTGGCCTTCGACCCTCAGGCCGCCGTCGCAGCTTTCAGCCAGGCCGGACGGATCTACCGCGCCATGCCGGGCGGCGCGATCCACGCGGCCCACGTCGACATGCAGCTTGCCGCCATTGCCCTGCAAACCGGCCAGCCAGGTCAGGCGATCCAGTTCGCCGACCGCGCCATTCCAGCGGTGAAACAGGCCGAGAATGCGGCCCTGCTTGCCACCCTGATGTTGCTTAAAGCCGAGGCGCACGAGGCATTGGGTCAGACGGACGCAGCCCGCGCCCTGCGCCTCGACAGTCAGCCGATGGCGCGCTATGGCTTTGGCGCAGAACAGCAGGTCCGGCAACGGGCGCAGGAAATCGCCTCGATCGCCGCGCGCGGCAGCCGAAGCTAGCGGGGGCAACTGGCCCCCCACAAGGGGACCACCCATGATCGTCATCGCCGCCGCCATCATCGGCATCGCCCTAGGTGCCACCACCGCCCTGCGGCGCGGCGGCAAATGGCCCGACGCCCTGCAATACGCCGCGGGCTATGGCATCGCCTTTACCCTGCTGGGACTGTTCGCGACGATCATCCTCGAACGCTCCCTGTTCGGCTGACGCGCATGTTCCTGCCGTTCCTTCAGACCTTGCGAAAGACAGGCGTGCCAGTATCCCTGCGCGAATACCTCGACTTTCTGCAAGCGATGACGGCGGGTCTGGTGACCTATGATGTGACCGGTTTCTATTACCTCGCCCGTACCGCGATGGTGAAGGACGAACGCCACTTCGACCGATTTGACCGCGCCTTTGCAGAATCGTTTCAGGGGCTGGACCAGATCACTCCCGAACAGATGCTGGACGCCATCGACCTGCCCCCCGACTGGCTAAAGAAACTGACCGAGAAACACCTGACCGCCGAAGAGCGCGATGCCATTCAGGCGTTAGGCGGGTTCGACGCGCTGATCGACACGCTGCGCAAACGTCTGGCCGAACAGCAGAACCGCCATCAGGGCGGCAACAAATGGGTCGGCACCGCAGGCACCTCGCCGTTTGGCGCCTACGGCTACAACCCCGAAGGCGTCCGGATCGGCCAGGACGCCAGCCGCCACCAACGCGCCGTCAAGGTCTGGGACAAGCGCGAGTTTCGCAATCTGGACGACAAGGTCGAACTCGGCACCCGCAACATCAAGGTCGCCCTGCGCCGCCTGCGCAAATGGGCGCGCGACGGGGCGGCGGAAGAGCTTGACCTCGACGGCACGATCCGCGCCACCGCCAAACACGGTTGGCTCGACGTGCAAACCCGACCCGAACGCCGCAACGCGGTCAAGGTGCTGCTGTTTCTGGACGTGGGGGGCAGCATGGACCCCCATGTGACCGTGATGGAGGAGCTGTTCTCCGCTGCCAAATCCGAATTCCGCCAGCTTGTGCCGTTCTACTTCCACAACTGCCTGTACGAAGGCGTCTGGCGCGACAACGGCCGCCGCTGGACCGACCAGACCCCGACTTGGGATGTGCTGCGCACCTATGGCTCGGATTACAAGTGCATCTTCGTCGGTGACGCCGCGATGAGCCCCTATGAAATCCTGCACCCCGGCGGCGCGTCCGAACATTGGAACGCCGAACCGGGGCAGACCTGGCTGCAACGCGCCTGCACGCAGTGGCCGCGCCATCTGTGGATCAACCCGGTGCCCGAAACGCACTGGACCTACTCCCACTCGACGCGACTGATCCAACGCATCTTCGGCAACGCCATGGTGCCGATGACGCTGGACGGCATCACGCAGGGGATCAAGGCGCTGCGTTAGGGTAACTGTGCGCAGACCTGGCATCGCACGGCTATCCGCTTGCCGGATTTGATTTCAATCAAATCAGGCCCCGCCTGCCTGTTGGCAGGCGCGCTAGTGCGCCAGCCCATGCAGGCGCGGCCTGATCACCACCGTTCGGATTGCGGAGAACCCCTTGGCATCCGCCTTGCGGCTCCAGCCAACGGACCAGGTTTTGCCACTGGCAAATCCCCTGATCGGTCCGCGCCACATTGCCCCACATTCCCCCCGCACAACCCCCTTCCCCAAAGCCGCGCCAGACCCCATATTCACCCCATGCTGAAACTCACCCCGATCCTTCTGCTGCTGCTTTATGGCTGGCTGTCCTACACCTTCTCGGTGTGGCGCACCAAACAGATGCTCAACGCGCAAAGCCAACCGCTCACCGACCCGTCGATCACCAAGCTGGCCGACCGCATGGCAAAGGCGCTCGACATCCCCGCCATCAAGGTCCACGTCTTCGAGGTCGAACCCGTCAACGGCCTGGCATCCCCCGATGGCCGCATTTTCCTGACGCGCGGCTTTCTCAACCGCAAGATGCGCGGCGAGGTCACCGCCGAGGAACTGGCCTCGGTCATCGCACATGAGTTGGGCCACGTCGCCCTCGGCCACAGCCGCCGCCGCATGATCGACTTCACCGGGCAGAACGCGGTGGTGATGCTGCTGTCGACGCTGCTGAACCGCTTCATTCCCGGCCTCGGCATGATGATCGCCAACTTCGTCTCGCGCGCCCTGATGGCCCATATGTCGCGCCGCGACGAGTTCGAGGCCGACGCCTACGCCTCCGCCCTGCTGATCAAATCCGGCATCGGCACCGCCCCGCAGAAAAGCCTGTTTACCAAACTGACCCGCCTGACCGGCAACCTCGCCAACGGCACCCCCGCATGGCTGCTCAGCCACCCCGACACCACCGATCGCATCGCCGCCATCGAAGCCAACGAAACCCGCTGGACCCCCCGGTTGTAGTCCGAGGGCGTGGCTGCGGGGTGGCAGTTGGGGCGGGGACGATCATTCGGCAAAACTGTTTCTGAAATTCGAACGGCAGCCAAGCGCCGTTTTGTGATTTGCAGACGGGGAGCACCTACAGGGCTCCATAACAGTTGCAGCATCGCCCCCGAGATTGGTGCCAGTCAATACTGATGAAGATGCGCAGAGCGACTTCGCAAGATTGGCAATTGACTCTTGCGGCAGAGGTCAAGGAAGTACAAAGCTTTCATGGCGGGTCCGAATTGAGATTCCAGAGAGGGCTTTCAACATTTAGGAGTAATTGATGACGTTCACAAGGATTGGTCGTACCGTGGGATTCGTGACCGTTGCTTCTGGGCTTGCGGCCATTGTTGCGTCGTTCTTTCTTCCGTTTGATATCAAAGCCCCTGATTTTGATCGGGCGTCTTTTAACTACAGGCAGGCGACGGTCTTGGTCGAGCAAGGATCAATTTTGATCTTCTTCGGTTTGGTCCTTGGGGTCCTCTGTGAGATAAGCCTAAAGTTAGAAAAATAGCGGCAGCAAGCCTGATAACTGTTCGTGATTTTCAGCTTCAACAAAGCTGCACTTGAGGCAAGTCGAACACAGTAGATGTCGATCTCGCTGCGATCCGGAACGAAAATTGTGTGGCCGTGTCCAACGCCCCTTCCGTCGCCATCGCGGACGGACAACCCTATTTCTTGGAACGCAATCAGAGCGCTTTAGCGCGAGCGGGCCTCCTGACCCTACAGCCTTGAAGCCCGGACCTGAACCCCGTCGAGAACGTCTGGGCCTGCTGCAATGCCCGGAACTTCTTCGCCAACGACCCGACTGCAATCACCTCCATCACCCAGCGATCATGGGCGCCGGTCAATCAATGAGGCCATTGGTATAAAAGATCATCAATCTGCCGACCTGCTGCCATGTCGATGGAAGGGCGACCCTGTCAACCGTCCCTGCATCTGCAATGGAATTGCAGATGCAGGTTTCGTTGCCCAGTGGGCCTTTGTCGTCGTCAGATGATCACGAAGAAGTCGGCGTTGGTGACTGCAAGGCCGCCCGCCAGATCTCCGAACAGGATGCGGCCAGTGCCACCCACACCATCGGCATCGAACCATATTTTGCCGCTACCGGTCTCATAGATGATCCGTTGCAGAGCGTCGGTTGCCTGTCCGGTCGCATTGGCCGCAAAGGCCGCCGCTTCCAGAGTCATGCCGCTTGTCAGTCCGCTGAACACCGACGCGGACAGCCAGATGGTGTCATCTACCACCGAGAAGTCCGTTATGTTGTCGACATTTCCGGCCCCGAGTGCAGTGTTGAACACGAAGGTATCGGCACCGAGATCACCGGACAGCGTATCGTTGCCGCCCATCCCGTTCAGCACGTTGTCCCCGGCGTTGCCGATGATCCGCTGAGCCAGAGCGTTGCCTGTCAGGTCGATCGCGTCAACCCCTACACCATTAAGGACTCGGAGCACTTCGATATCGTCATCCGCAGCGAGCGCAAAGCTGACCGAGGCAAGAACCCGGTCGGCGGTGCCCTCCCCGGCAGTTTCGACGATGATATCGGCAGCGCTGTCGACAATGTACACGTCGTTGTCCGCCCCGCCGATCATCGTATCAGCGCCTGTCCCACCATGCAGTGTATCGGCTCCGGCATTACCGATCAGGATATCATCGCCGTCGAGGCCGTTCAGGATGTTGACGCCGTCGTTGCCGGTAATTGTCTGGGCAAGATTGTTCCCAGTCAAGTTGATCGCGCCTGTGCCAGACTCAAGCGTGGTCTCCAGAAACTCGACATCGGCCCCTAAGCCCAGCGCATAACTGACCGAGGCAAGGACCCTGTCGGCAGTGCCGCCGAGTGCCGATTCCACGATGACGTCGCCCGCATCATCAACGTAGAACCAATCGTTGCCATCCCCGCCAAACAGCCGGTCGATGCCCGTGCCGCCGTCCAGCGTATCGTTCCCTGCACGGCCGCTCAGCGTGTCTGCCCCCCCGCCACCGATCAGCATGTTGCTGCCGTCGTTGCCGGTGATCAACTGCGCCAGTTCGTTACCGGTCAGGTTTATCGCAGTAACGCCTGTCGACAAGGTCGTGGAAAGCCGCTCGATATCGACCCCGGCGGCGAGTGTGTAGCTGACCGACGCCAGAACTATGTCCGCTGTGCCTTCGCCCGCAGTTTCGACCACGGTGTCACCGGCGACGTTGACAAAGTACCGGTCGTTGCCCGACCCGCCGGTCATCACATCGACCCCGGCCCCTCCGTCCAGCCTGTCGTTGCCGTTCCCGCCGAAAAGCGTGTCGTTCCCGCCAAGGCCCCGCAGAAAGTCGTTTCCAGCGAGGCCGCTCAGCACGTTGACGCCGGCGTTTCCGTCGATCGTCTGTGCAAGGTCATTCCCCGTCAGGTTGATAGCATCCGTGCCGGTTTGCAGTGTTGTCACCAGTCTTTCGATGTTGGCCGTACCCGCAAGCACATAGCTGACAGAGGCCAGAACAAAGTCCGCAGTGCCGCCCCCGATGGTTTCAATCACGACGTCGGCGGCGTTGTCGACATAGTACCAGTCGTTGCCCGCCCCCCCGGTCATCTCATCCACCCCCGTGCCGCCATCCAGCGTATCGTCGCCGGTGCCGCCGAACAGCGTGTCGTTCCCGTCGAGGCCCACGACCGAGTCGTTGCCCGCCCCGCCATCAAGGGTGTTGGGGTTGTTGTCGCCCGTGTAGGTTCCGTTGATCGCCGCTCCGACGGTTAGCGCCAGGCTCAACGCCGTGCTGCTAACACCGTCCGAGACGAAGAACTGCGCTTCGAATGAGCCTGCGGTCTCGGGCGCCATGTAAGTCAGCGCATCGAACTGGGCCTGCGTCAGAACTTGATTGATCGTTACTGCGGAACCCGAGAACAGCTCGCCCTGTGCCGGACCCGACACGAGTTGATAGGTCAGCGGCTCGCCTTCGGGGTCGGTGATGACCGGCGTGTCGGTCAGCACGGCCCGGCGAAGGCCGGCCTCGACCGGGTCCGGGGACCAGACGGACAGCGGCGCACCGTTGCCGGGTGCTTCGTTGACGCCGTTGACCGCAAAGGTGATCAAGCGCTCCGAGGTCAGACCGCCACTGTCTGTCGCGGTCACGGTGACGGTGATCGGTGACGTATCCGTCTCGAAGTCCAGCGTTTCGCCCGTCTTCAGGCGCAGCGCCAGAACCCCGCCGCCGATGTCGGCGACCTCGAACCGAATGTCATCCACCGTAAGGGTCAGGACATCGCCTGCGTCGGGGTCGACCACCTCGATCACGGTAACCACGGCTTGTTCGGCGTTCTCGTCAACCGAGAGCGGGCCGGGTTCGATCTCGATCGCGCCGGGGGCCTCGTTCACATTGTTGACACCCACGGTGACCGATTGCGTCGTAAAGTTGCCGTCACTGTCGGTGACCCGCACAGAAAACGTGTGGCTGCTTGCCGCTTCGAAGTCCAGCGAGCCCGACGTCCGGATTTCGGCGGTAGTCCCCGAACCGACAATGGTGAACGGCCCGGTGTACGGCGCAGCACCCGGTCCTTCGAGGGTGAAGGTCAGCATATCGCCCAACGGAAGGTTGGGATCGGTCGCCGTCAGGGTGGCCACCACAGTCGCGGTCGCCACGTTTTCGTTGGTCGATATCGTTGCGAGGTTGGAGTCTTCGTCCACGCCGCTCTCGGTGATCGACACGATTGTCGGGGCCGCATTTGTCACGATCAGGTCGGGATTTCCAGTGACATCGAACGAAACACCTTCGAACACGAAGGTTTCAAAGTTCGCCGCCGTGATGGTTTCGGTGTTGCTGATGACGGTGTAGGTGTTGCCCATGCGGCTGATGTTGTAGGAAGTCCGAGCGCCCGAGAAGCTGACGGTATCGGCGCCCATCCCGCCGTCCAGAACATCCGAACCGCCGTTGCCGTCGATCACGTTGGTGCCATCGTCGCCGGTCAGGGTGTCGTTTACGGTCGAGCCGATCAGGTTCTCGATGAGTGCAAGCGTGTCGCCCTCGGCATCGCCACCCGAAGCGGTCCCGAGGAGAAGGTTGACCGAAACCCCCGGAACAGAGGACTGATAGCTGGCGGTATCGACGCCCGCACCGCCGTTCAGAATATCTGCCCCGGCACCGCCATCCAGAGTGTCGTTCTCGGTGCCGCCAATCAGCCGGTCAATGCCTGCGCCGCCCGTAAGTGCGTCATTACCCGCCCCACCGGTCAGCGTATCGTTGCCGTCAGCGCCGTTGATCGAGTCGGCAAAGGCGGTGCCGGTGATCACGTTGGCGGTCGTGCTGCCGTTGATCGTCAGCCCAATGGCCACGGCGCTGGCATCGACCGAACCGTTGCCTGTGATGGTCACGGTCTCGATCGAGGTGACGTTGGCTGCCAGGGTCAGCGTGCTGCCGTTGCTTGCGGTAAAGAAGATGGTATCGGCGCCATCGCCGCCATCCAGCAACTCGGACGCGCCCAAGCGCGCGCCGTCGCTGTAGGTGAACACATCTGCTCCATCCGTGCCTGTCAGGTTGTCCGCTGCTCCGCCGCCGGTGGCGACCACAAAGACGTCGCCCGTGGCGGCGGCATTGCCGGTACCGCCGATGTCGAACGCGACGTTACCGGCCACGTTGCCCAGGTTCAGGTCGGTGCCGACGTTGGTAAAGTCGTTGTCGGTGACATTGGTAATCGCCCCGGTGACCGTCCCACCAAAGGAAACGCCCGACCCCGAATTCACGATGCTGTTGCCCGACACGGTAGAGGCAGCATCATCATAGAATTCAAGGCTGACGGCGGTCCGGTTGTTCTGGAACGTGTTGTCCGTGATCGACAAAGTTGCGCCGTTCACGTTCGACCAGATGCCGCTGCCCCAGGCGGCGGTGCTGAACTGGGCACTGGGGAGAAAACTGCTGTCGCCGGTGAACAGGTTGTCGGCGATGGTTATCGTGCCGGATGTCAGGACGTTGGTGTTGATTGCCCGATCCCGGAAGGCATTGGCCGCGCCCTGCACTGTGCTGAGGAAGATCGAGTCCGAAACCTCGTGGTCCCCTGCGGTGGTGAAGAACAGAGCACTTTGCATCGTCCGCCCCGGTGCATTCAGCGCGGTATCGTTCAGAAACGTCACCCCGGTAATGTTTACCGCCAGTGCCGAACTGACCGTCACCTGCCCGTCGATCACGGATTCGGGATCGCGCGCACCGGTGCCCGCTACGCCCGCGTTCTGGCCGATGATGGTGACCCCTTCGGTGATGGTCACATCGCCGGTATAGGTGCCCGCGCCCAGCATGATCTCGTCGCCATCAACGGCCGGTGTCAGCGCGCTCGACAGGCTGGCAAACTCGGTCGAAGCATCATCGACCAGGAACACGTCGCTGTCGGTGAAGTCGAGCCGCCCGGCCTCGGTGACCGTCGTGATATTGCCGCTGACGGTGTTCGTCACGGTAGCGGTAAGGCCATCCCATGTGACAATATAATCGGCCCGGGCGCCCGAGAACTGGACGGTGTCGAAATCGGCCCCGCCATTGACGGTATCGTTGCTGCCCCCGACGATGAACGTGTCGTTGCCGCCGCCACCGTTCAGGACATCCGACCCCTGACCGCCATCCAGCGTATCGGCCCCGAGGCCACCGTTGATCGTATCATCCCCGCCCATGCCGCTGAGCATGTTGTCGCCTGCGTCGCCAGTCAGGGTCTGCGCAAACTCGTTGCCGGTCAGCGAATTGCCGGAATTGAAAACCGCGTTCGTAATGTTGTCGAACAAGAAGCCTTGGTTCTGGCCGCCCGGCCCATCGGTGACCGCCCCCACGCCACCGCGAAAGAACAGGCTGGAGGTTTGATTGGCTTCGGCATTGGTGTCATGCGTGCCACCAAGCGCATCGCGGAAATTTTCGAACGTGGTGGTGGTGCCGATCAGGTCGCCGTCAAGATAGATGTCGATGACATCGTTGTTCGGCCCGTCAACATAGCGCAGCACCATCGACAGCGTATGACCCGCCGCAGCGTCGATGCCGGAGGCCAGTTCGCGGCTGCCGGTATACGGCGTGGAAGAGTTGAACGCCCCACCGACTGCGGGTTCTGCGACCGCAATCCGGATACCGGTGGCGATGTTCTCGATCACCATGAAGTTGTTGCGGTCGGTCCGGGCGTCATTCCCGAAGTCTACCTCCAGCCGCGACAAGTCGCCCACCGCAACCGCGCGGAAATCGAACGAGATAACGTGCGAATCCGCATCCGCCGTTGTGGTGGACTCGCCCGCCGACACCGGCAGGGCCGGAGAGAACGGCCCGCTGAAATCACTGACACCCGGGTCGCTTGACATGCGGAAGACCGTGTTCAGCGGATTGTTCGGGTCGATGATGACCTCTTGATCCTTGACACCGCCGTTGAACGTCCAGCCGTTTTCGCCATTGGTGATCGGGCCGGTGGTAAAGTTCTGGAACGTCTCGGTGCGGGTCGCAAGACTGTCGAGGGTCAGGTTTTCAACCTCGGCCCCTGCGTTCAGAGTAAAACTGGTCCTGGTCAGAACCGTGTCGGTGCCACCACCCACCGCTTCGACGATCGTGTCGGCCCCGTCGGCCAAATAGACATCGTCGCCCTCGCCGCCATCAAGCGCATCGGCATCGGCACCACCGTCGAGCGTGTCATCGCCTGCACCACCATTGATCGTATCGTCGCCGGTTCCGCCCGCCAGCATGTTTACGCCATCGGTGCCGGTGATGGTGTTGTCATCGGCATTGCCGGTGACATTGCCATCCTCGGTTCCCAGCAGCGTCAGCATCGCCACGCCGCCGTCCATCTCGAACGTCAGGCCGGACGAGCGCAGGTCTATGTCCAGATCATCGGTGACGATGGTTTCAGTAGCGGGCATCCCGTCGGTCTGGACGATCAGCGTGTCGCCCGGATTGGCCCAGGAAGACCCGTTGCCAGCCGTCAGGGCCAGCACAAAGGCATTTGTCGTGTTCAGGGCCACCACGCTGGGCTCGCCCATCGGATCGACGGCATAGGCAAAGCTGGCGATCCCGTTGTTGGCGATGAAATCCTGCACAAAAGCGGCATCGGGCAGGCGGGCCGGGTTGTCGTCCCGCACGAACAGCAGCCGATCCGTAGTGTAATCGGCGGCAAAGCTGTTGCCGGTCGCGATCAGCGGCCCGACCGACTGGATGCGCCAGGCCACCGCATCGTCCTGCCCGGTGATGATGACGCCCCAGTTCCAGTCGTCGGTGGAACCCGGATTGCGGACGAAGTCGTTGTTTTCCAACCGCAGATCGGTCGCCGCATGGCCAAAGCCCGCGCCGTTTGCCAGAACGAAGTCGCCCTTCAATATGTTGTCGTGGATGTCGAAGTTGTTGATGGCAGACACAAAACCCGGCCCAGCCGTGGCCACCTCGTCATTGATGTAGATCGTCGTGCCGATGTCGCCGCTAACACTGCCGACCACGCTGTGGGCCAGCGTGAAGTTGTCTTCGACAATCTCGAAGACTTTGTTCGCCACGCCGCCGGGCGAGGCGCCGATGAAGTTCAGACCGGTGATGGTGACCTCAGGTGCGGTGACAAAGAAGCTGGTGCCCCAGTTCGATTGCACTGTAGCCGTGACGGTGGCCAGAACGTCATCTGCATCGACGATCATCTCGCCGGCCGCATCGACGCCTGCGATCGTGATGCTTTTGTTGACCAGAAGACCGACCGGATTGTTCCCCGAGTTGGTATTGCTGGGGCCGTAGTTGGCCGAAGCGGCATAGCTGCCCGGTGCGACCAGAATGGTGTCGCCGTCCGTCGCCGCGTCGATGGCCGCCTGAATGGACATGCCGTTCAGTACGACAAAGGTCTGCGGACCCATCGCCTCGCCGGTGCGGATCACCTCCAACCCGGTGAAATTGGCCCCATTGATCACCACGTCTTTCGGATCGGTGCCCACGGCCAGAACAACCAGATCGGTATCCGCGCCGCCCGCCACAGTATCGTCGGCATCGGCCAGGATCAGGTCATCACCAGCCCCACCATCCAGATTGTCTGTCCCGGCACCACCGTCGATGGTGTCATTCCCCGCGCCGCCCGAGATAACGTCAGACCCGCCAAGACCGGTCAGCACATCACTGCCCGCGCCGCCCGACAGGAAGTCGTCGCCTGCCGATCCTTCGACCGAATGTGGTGTGGTAAACGCCGGGCTGGGGGTATAGCTGACCCCGGCTGCAAAGGGATCGGTCACGTCAATGCCGGTGATCGTGTTGTCGCTGATGGCGATGCCGGCAGGCGTCACATCGCCCGACACGTCGATGCCGAAATCGACACCGCTGATGATGTTTCCGGTGATCGAACCGCCGCTGTTGGGCGTGCCAAAGTCGAGGATGAAAATCCCGCCCACCTTGGCGTCCGTCGTGGCACCGTTCGCTCCGGTGATGGTGTTGTCGGTGATGTTCAGATCGGTATTGCCATAGGCCAGGATCATGCCCGAATACGCAAAGGCCGGCCCTGCATAGCCGATGGCCGTGATGATGTTGTTGGCAATGGTTCCAGTTGAATTCAGTACCTGGATGCCGTTTTGCGCATTAATCGTCTGGGCGC
>JBBRVJ010000044.1:0-22078 GCA_038246975.1 Rhodobacterales bacterium
CCAGGGGTTCGTCCATCATGAATGCCTTGGGGTTGCGCACGATGGCGCGGCCAAGGGCGACGCGCTGTCGGTCGCCGCCGGACAGACCGCCGACGGGGCGGTCAAGGATGCTTTCGATCCCTAAAATAGCTGCCACCTCGGCCACCTTGGCTCGCACCTGGGCGCGTGGCATGCCTTGCGAAATCAACGGATAACTGATGTTGCCGCGCACGTTCAGGTGCGGGTACAGCGCGAACATCTGGAACACAAAGGCGATGTCGCGCTTGCTGGCCGGTTTTTGCGCCACTTCTTCACCGTCGATCCAGATCTCGCCCGAGGTCGGCAGTTCCAGTCCGGCGATCATCCGCAAGGTGGTGGTCTTGCCGCAGCCGGACGGACCGAGCAGCATGAAAAACTCGCCATCGGCCACGGTAAAGCTGCTGGATTTCACGGCGGTAAAGGCGCCGAATTCCTTGCGGAGGTTCTTGATGACGATCTCGGCCATGGCCTATTCCGGGAAATGGCTGACGATGATGAACATCACCGTGCCGATCAAGGTGACAAGGAACGACCAGGTAAAGGCCCACATCGCAAAGGGCTGCATCAGCATCACCACCCCGAGGCCGATCAGGACAGTCGCCAGATTTTCCCACGGACCCCGGCGAAACCGCGCCAGACCAGACAGAAACCGCGTCATTTGCGCACCGCTCCGAAGGTGATCCCGCGCAGCAGGTGTTTGCGCAGCATGATGGTGAAGATCATCACCGGCAGCAGGAACAGCGTGGCCCCGGCGGCGACGGCGGGCCAGTCCTTGCCGCCGACCCCGGTGATGGTGGGGATGAAGGGCGGGGCAGTTTGTGCAGTGCCCGATGTCAGCAGCACGGCAAAGGCGTATTCGTTCCACGCAAAGATCAGGCAAAAAATCGCGGTGGACGCGATGCCCGTCGCGGCCTGCGGCAGCACGACCTTGATGAACGCCTGAAACCGGGTGTAGCCGTCGATCAACGCCGCATCCTCGTATTCGCGGGGAATCTCGTCGATGAAGCCTTTCAGCAGCCAGACGGCGAGGCTGATGTTCACGGCGGTATATAGGAGGATCATCCCCAGATAGGTGTCCGACAGGCCAAGCGACCGGTACATCAGGAAAATCGGGATCGCGACGGCGATGGGCGGCATCATCCGGGTCGACAGGATGAAGAACAGCAGGTCGTCCTTGAGCGGCACCTTGAACCGCGAAAACCCGTAAGCCGCCAGCGTGCCAAGGATGATCGACAGGGCGGTGGACCCGAAGCCGATGATGACCGAGTTCAGGAACCGCTCGCCGAATTTCGACGGGCCAACGATGATCATGTCCTTGTCGCGGACCAGACGCTCGGCATAGGTGGTGGGCTCGGGCAGGTCGGCGCGCTGGCCTTCGTTGATCCGGGTTTGCGTGGTGAACAGGTTCACATAGCCTTCGAGCGAGGGTTGAAAGATCACCTTGGGCGGATAGGAAATGCTGTCAGGGCCGGATTTGAATCCGGTCAGCATGATCCAGACGAACGGGACCAGCGTGATCAGCGCGTACAGAACGACCAGCGTGCCCGCCACCCATTTCTGCCCGCCCGACGGCTCGGTTATCGAGGTGCTGCTCATCTTTCTTTCACTTTGTTCAGGGCTTTGACGTAGATCGACGCCAGACCGAAGACGGTCACGAACAGGATGATCGCATATGCCGAAGCATAGCCCGTCCGCCACTTTTCAAACGCTTCGCGTTTCAGATTGATCGAGGTCAGTTCGGTGATCGACCCCGGCCCGCCCCCGGTAAGCTGCACAACCAGATCGAACATCTTGAAATTCTCGATCCCCCGAAACAGCACGGCCAGCATCAAGAAGGGCAGCACCATGGGGATGGTGATCGTCCAGAATTGCCGCCATTTGCTGGCCCGATCAATCTCTGCCGCCTCGTAGATATAGTCGGGGATCGAGCGCAGGCCCGCGAGGCAGATCAGCATGACGAAGGGCGACCACATCCAGGTGTCGACGATCACGATGGCCCAGGGGGCCAGCACGACCGACCCGATCATGCTGAACGACGACGGGTCCACTCCGCCGAAGAACCCGACGATGTAGTTGAAGATGCCGATTTGCGGTTGATAGAAAAACGTCCAGAAATTGCCGACCACAGCAGGCGACAGCATCATCGGCAACACGATGATCGTGGTCCAAATGTCGGACCCGCGAAACTTGCGGTTGATCAGCCAGGCCAAGGTGAAGCCGATCAGCACCTGCAGGACCAGCGTCCAGATCAGGAAATGCGCCGTCGCCTGCATCGTGTTCCAGATGTCGGGGTCGGTCAGGATGCGGCGGTAATTCTCCAACCCGACCCATTCCACCTCGCGGTTGGGGCGGTTCGCGCGAAAATCGGTCAGGCTGAGGCGGATCGTCCAGATCAGCGGGAAGATGTTGACCGCCAGCAGCAACAGGATTGTAGGCGTCACGAAAAGCCAGGCTATCGCGCGGTCCGACAGGCCACGCACCCGCTGTGCGATGTGCGGCGGGGTCGCTTTGGCCGCGCGGATGATCGGGGTGTCGGTCAAGGGTGGCCTCTGAGTCATGGCGGTGCCGGGCCCCTGCAAGGCAGGAACGATGGGCGCAGGATGCAGGGTTTTGCGGGGTTTGCGAAGGGGGTTCCCCCTGCCCGGCGCGGGCAGGGGGAGACGGCGTCAGAGTTTGCCTTCGTCCTCGAACGTCGCGGTCCAGTCGGCCACCAGCCCGTCAAGCGCCTCTTGCGCGGTGCCGGTTCCGGCCACCACATAGTCGTGGAACCGCTTTTGCGTGTCTTGCAGCAGCGTCGCGTAAGCGGGCTCTGCCCAGAAATCCTTCACGATCGCCATGCTGTCTAGGAAGGTTTGGGCGTAGGGCTGGCTGGTCGCGAAGTCAGGCGATTCCACTACGGCGCGCAGGCACGAGAAGCCGCCCGCCTGCCACCATTTCGCCTGAACGTCGGGCTGTGCGAACCATTTGATGTATTCAAGCGCCGCGTCCTGCTTTTCCGAATAGGCGACGACCGAAATCCCCTGCCCGCCCAGTTGCGCAAACTGTTCGCCGTTGGGGCCTGCCGGATTCACCAGATAGCCCGTCTTGCCGCCGCCCACATTCGGGTCAGCTTCAAAGCTGGGCCAAGTGAAAGCAAAGTTCATCTGCATCGCGACCTGACCGGATTTATAGGCGTCGATGCCTTCGCCCATATAGCTGTTCGACGAACCGGGCGGCACGCAGCAGTCATAGAGCGCCTTGTAGAATTCCAGACCGGCCACCGCACCGCGCGAGTTGACGAACCCTTCCATGTCATAGGGTTTGTCGGGGTTGTCATATTTGAAGCCGAAGGAATACAGAACATCCATGACCCCCATCGTGATGCCTTCCGACCCACGTTCGGTGTAGATCGAAGCACCGTAGACCGTCTTGCCGTCGATGCTACGGTTCTGGAAGAATTCCGCGATGTCCTTGAGATCGGCAAAGGTCGCCGGAGGGGCCAGATCTCGGCCGTATTTCTCTTTGAATTCAGCCATCAACTCGGGACGCTCGAACCAGTCTTTGCGGTAGGTCCAGCCGACCACGTCGCCAAACGCGGGCAGCGCCCAGTAATTGGGGGTGTTCTTGGGCCATTCGGAATAGCCGGTCACCGTGGCGGGCACGAAATCGTCCATGCTGATCGCATTGGCGTCGAAGAAATCGTTCAGCTTGACGTAGTGGCCGCTTTCCGCAGCGCCGCCGATCCACTGGCTGTCGCCGATCATCAGATCGCACAGCTTGCCGCCCGAGTTCAGCTCGTTCAGCATCCGGTCGGCAAAGTTGGTCCATGGCACGAATTCGAATTTCATCGTGTGGCCCGAGACGGCCTCGAAGTCCTTCGACAGTTCGACCAGCGCGTTTGCCGGGTCCCAGGCGGCCCAACACAGGGTCAGTTCTTCGGCTTGCGCCCCGCCCGCAATGGTCGAGACAGAAAGCGCGGCCACGGCCGCCATAGTCCGAGTTTTCATTATGGTTCCTCCCACTGATCCCGGTATGCTTTTCGTGAATCGGCCGGGCTGACAATGTTGTAGGACCGGGGCGCATCATGTGTCGAGTCAAAAAATGAGGTGCGCACCTCAAATCTCTAACCAAGGTTGTCCTTCACCAGAATCTCGATGCGGATACGTTCCTGTTCCTCGACGATCGGGCGGCTGTCTCGCATCGCGCGCAGCTTGCGGATGGCGCTGCGCAGGATGTGCCCAAGGTCCTGAGTGATCACCGCGTCCAGCCTGTCGGCACGCAGACCGTCACGGGTGGTAGGGGTCAGTTCATGCGCGATCACATGGATGCGGCGAGCCGGGTCGGTCAGGGCCAGAAGGTCCATCAACACCCGATTGCCGCCCCCCATCGAATAGACGCCGCGCAGATCGGCATGGGTGGCCAGAACCCGGTTCAGCGCACCGGCATAGGCCTGCGGATTGTCGTGGCCCTCGATGGTTGGCAGCACCTCGATGCCGGGGAACGCCTCGGCCAGTGCCTGATCAAAGCCCAAGCGCCGGTCCAGACTGTCGCGGGCTTGCAGCGAACTGGTCATCACGGCAACTTTGGCGGCCCCTCCACCAATGAACTTGCCCATGAGCGAGCCTGCAGTACGGCCAGCGGCTATGTTGTTGATTCCGATAAAAAATTCACAGGATGAGTTGGGCAAGTCGGAAATCACCGCCGCTGTGGGGACGCCGCGCTGCGCCAATCTGCGCACCGCATCGCGCAGTTGCGGAGTTTCGGGTGCCATGATCACAAGGCCGTCGACGCCTTCGGCGGGGACACTGTCCAGAAGGCTGGCCAGCGTGTAGGGGTCTTCGGCGGGAAACGGGGTGAGTTCCAGATCGACCCGGTCCGAGGCCAGCGCGCCTGCCGTCTTGCCCACCGCGTGACGTAATTCGGTGGCGAATTGACCATCGCCTGCGGGCACGAAAGCCTGCACGCAGAAATCGCGGCGACGCGCCAGATTGGCGGCAAACGGGTCGCGGAAATAGCCGATCCGCTTGATCGCCTGATTGACCCGGTCCACGGTCGCTTGCCGCACCCCGGTTCGCGCGTTCAGCACGCGGTCGACCGTGGCAAGGCTGACACCCGCCGCTGCGGCCAGATCGGTGATCGTCGGTCTGGGCATGCTGTTCATGAACCCTGAGGTGCGCAAACCATTCCTGAGCCATACCGCAAATTTTCGCAAGCTTGTGATGAATGCACGGGCAACGGCGACGTAAAGCCTTATACTGATACAAGACCGGTCACGAACTGGCTCGTCCGGGTTTCCATTGTCCCACGCCATGCTAGGCTGTCCGTTCGAACCAGGTGTCGGTGTACCGGGCGCGCGCCCCTGCGACGATGCGAAAAGGAGACCCTGATGGCGCTGTGGAAACAAGGTTGCTTGGCTGCCCTGGTTGTGGCTGCGGCTTTGGTCGGCTGGGCGCTGTTTGTGCCGTCCGCCTTGCCATGGCTTGCCCGTGCCGGATTGCTGGAACCGATGCAACGGATCGGGCTGATTGCCGCCGCACCGCAGGACGCGCCCCAAGGCGGTGGGCCGGGGGGGCAGGGCGGTGCGCCGACCGTTATCGCGGCAGAAGTCGAAACGGTCGTGCTGAATGACGTGATCACCGCTGTTGGGTCCGCCCGCGGGGCGCGGTCTGTGATCCTGGGGGCCGAGGTCGAGGGTCAGGTGACGGCGATCAACGTGGCTGCCGGGCAGATGGTCGAGGCGGGGGTGGTGGTCGTCGAGCTTGACAGTCAGGCTGCACAGATCGTTCTGGACCGCGCGACGCTGATCCTTGGCGATGCGCAGGCGACGCAGGCCCGCGTGGCCCAGTTGCAAGTGCGTGGGGCGGTGACCGATCTGCAGGTCCAGGAGGCTGATCTGGCGCTGAAAACTGCCGGGCTTCAGGCCCGCGAAGCGCAGTTCGAACTGGACCGTCACCGCATCGTAGCGCCCATCTCTGGCTGGGTCGGGATTCTGGACCTTGACGTCGGCGACCGGGTGACTCCGGGGGTCGAGATCACGCGGCTGGAGGATCGGTCCAGCCTGATCGTCGATTTCCGGGTGCCGGAACGCGTGGTGTCGCGACTGAAGCTGGGCGGTGCGGTCAGCGCCACGCCGCTGGCCGATCCTGCGCTGACGCTTGAGGGTCGCATCACCGCCCTTGACAACCGGGTGGACGAGGCGAGCCGCAGTTTGCTGGTGCAGGCGGCGATCCCGAATGCGGACGATGCGCTGCGATCGGGTATGGCGTTTTCGATTGCGTTGCAATTCACCGGGGCCAACTATCCGGCGGTCGATCCGCTAGCGATCCAGTGGGGCGCTGCGGGCGCATTCGTCTGGATCGTGCGTGACGGCAAGGCCGTGCAGTTGCCGTTACGGATCGTGCAGCGCAACAGCGATGCGGTGTTGATCGCGGCCGACCTTTTGCCGGGCGATCAGGTGGTCACCGAAGGGGTTCAGGCCCTGCGACCGGGGGTCGATGTCACCGTAGTGCCCAGCGACGGGGCCGAGGCGGCGATCACCGACCCGCGCCCCACCCGAATTTGACGGAGAGCGCCATGTCAGACAGTCCCCCCGCCGCCGCCTCGCACCTTGACGCCTCCCTCGATGCCACGCACCTTGCCGGGTCTGGCACCGCGCTGTTCGTGCGGCGCCCGATCCTCGCCTTTGTGCTGAACGCGCTGATCCTTATGGCCGGGCTGGCCGCGTTGTTCGGGGCCGAGGTGCGGGAATTGCCCGACGTGGACCGGCCCGTCGTGACGGTCAGCACCGATTTCAGCGGGGCAGCGCCCGAGACAATTGACCGCGAGATCACGGCGGTCATCGAGGCGGCCATCGGGCGGGTGGCGGGGGTCAAATCCATCTCGTCGTCGTCGCGCTTCGGGTCCAGCCGGGTGACGGTGGAATTCCGCGACGATGTCGACCTTGACGTGGCCGCCACCGACCTGCGCGACGCCATCTCGCGGATTTCCAACTCCTTGCCCGAGGGTGTCGACGATCCCCGCATCGTCAAGGCCGACGCCAATGCCGATCCGGTGCTGCGCGTGGCGGTCACCTCGGCCACACGGTCGCCGCAGGACCTGACGCAGATCGTGTCCGATCTGGTCGAGGACCGGCTACTGTCGGCCAATGGTGTGGCCGATCTGCAAATCTTTGGCGACCGCGATCAGGTGTTTCGCGTCGATATCGACCAGATCCAGCTTGCCAGCCGGGGCCTGACTTTGGCCGATCTGCGCGACACCCTGTCCAACGTCGCCTTCGACGCCCCGGCAGGCGCGTTGAGTTCGGACCGCCAAAGCATTCTGGTCCGCACCACCGCGACCATCAGCACCGCCGCACAGTTCGAGGCGCTGGAGGTGGCGGCGAATGTCAAGCTGGGCGAGGTGGCGCAGGTCACCCTGGGGCCGGAACCCGGCCAGTCGATCCTTCGGGCCAATGGTGAAACCGGCGTCGGTCTGGGGATCATCCGGCAGGCACAAAGCAACACGCTGGAGATTTCCGAGGCGGTCAACCAAGTGATCGACGACGTGCGCCCCCTGCTGCCGCCCGACGTGCGGATTTTCGTCTCGTCGGATACCTCCACTTTCATCAAGGGTGCGATTCACGAGGTGGAAATCGCGCTGGGCCTGTCGGTCTTGATCGTGACGGCGATCATCTATCTGTTCCTGCGCGATGCCCGTGCCACGCTGATCCCGGTCATCGCGATGCCGGTCTCGCTGGTCGGCACGCTGGCGGCGATCTGGGTTGCCGGGTTTTCGATCAACATCCTGACGTTGCTCGCGCTGGTGCTGGCGACCGGGCTGGTGGTCGATGACGCCATCGTGGTCTTGGAAAACATCGTGCGCCGCAGGTCCGAGGGCATGGGCGCGCGGGCCGCCGCCGTGATCGGCACGCAACAGGTGTTCTTTGCCGTCATCGCGACCACAACCACGCTGGCCGCCGTGTTCATCCCGTTGTCATTCCTGCCGGGGCAGACCGGCGGGCTGTTCCGCGAGTTCGGGTTTACCATGGCCATCGCGGTGCTGTTGTCGTCGATCACCGCATTGACGCTATGCCCGGTACTGGCGTCCCGACTGCTGCGCGCCGAGGACCCGCGCCATGTGCGGCGGGGTCCGGTCGAATGGGTCGGCAACCGTCTGGCGGGGTTCTATGCCTGGTCGCTGCGCGCCTGTCTGAATGCGCCGCTGGTCGCGCTGACGGTGGTGGGGGTGTTTGCCTTGACCGCCGTGATGATGTTTGGCGGGTTGCGGCAGGAACTGACCCCTCCAGAGGACCGCGCGCTGATCCTGTTGAACGTGCAGGCCCCGCAGGGGGTGGCGCTGGACTATACCGATGGCAAGATGCGCGAGATCGAGGCGATCCTGCAGCCGCTGCGCGACAGTGGCGAGGTGATTTCGGTGTTCGCCATCGTGGGGCAGGGCGGGCAGAACAACCGGGGCTTTGTCGTGGCGACCCTTGCCGACTGGGCCGACCGCAGCCGCAGCCAGCAAGACATCGCCGCCGAAATCAACGGCAAGCTGCGCGGCGTTATCGGCATCCGCGCCTTTGCGATCCAGCCTAATTCGCTGGGGATTCGTGGCGCGGGGCAGGGGTTGAGCTTTGCGGTGGTGGGCAATGACTATGCCACGCTGGCCGACAGTGCGCGCAAACTGGTGGCGTCGATGGAACAGAACCCGGCGCTGGGGCAGGTGCGGCTGGGCTATGACACGACGCAGGCGCAACTGTTCATCGAGGTGGACCGCACGCGCGCGTCGGACCTTGGCATCGACATCGCAGGTCTGGGCGAGGCGTTGCAGGCCGTGCTGGACGGTCGCACGGTGGGCGCTGTGTTCCTGGAGGACAAGAGTTTCGACATCAAGATGCTGTCGACCCAGACCCCGGTGAATGATCCCGGCGATCTGGAGCGGATCTTCGTGCAGGCGGGCGACGGTCAGATGGTGCCGATCTCTACCTTTGTCACGCTGACCGAACGGGCGGTGGCCCCGGAACTGAGCCGGGAAGAACAGATGCGGTCGGTGCCCATCACCGCCGGTCTGACGCCGGACCTCGCCTTGGGCGACGCGCTGGCCGAGGTGCGGCGGCTGGCCGCCGACATCCTGCCTCCCGACAGCCGCATCGTGCCGTTGGCCGAGGCGGCCACCTTGGGCGAGGCGTCGTCGGGGTTGCTGGTGACCTTCGGCTTTGCGCTGATCATCGTGTTGCTGGTGCTGGCGGCGCAGTTTGAAAGCTTTGTCTCTGCCGTGATCGTGATGGCGACGGTGCCGTTGGGGCTGGCCTGTGCGGTGTTCGCGCTGTTGCTGACCGGGGGCAGTCTGAACGTCTACAGCCAGATCGGGCTGGTGCTGCTGGTCGGCATCATGGCCAAGAACGGGATTCTGATCGTCGAATTCGCCAATCAGTTGCGCGACGAGGGCGCTTCGGTGCGAAAATCCATCGAGAACGCGTCGATCATGCGGCTGCGCCCGGTGATGATGACGATGGTGGCGACGGTGCTGGGGGGGTTGCCGCTGGTCTTTGCCTTCGGGGCCGGGGCCGAGGCGCGCGAGGTTCTCGGCTGGATCATCGTCGGCGGGCTGGGGCTGGCTACGGTGGCGACGCTGTATATGACCCCGGTTGCCTACCTGTTGCTGGCGGGTCTGTCGAAGCCCAAGGCTGCCGAAGAAGCCAGGCTGCGGCGCGAGCTGGACGATGCTGTTGCCGTGCGGGCGGGCGTGCCGGCAGAGTGACGTCGGGCGCGCGCGGCAGGGCCGCAGTTTTGACGCACGCTATTGCCTTGTCGAGCAGGGGCGATGCCGCTATTTAATGAGAACAAATAATGAACATCCGAGTCGGGGGCTTTTGTGTCAGATGGCTGTGGCAACCATGTATCCACGGGCGGCACGCCAGACAGACGCCCCCGCCGCGCCGCGCCGAAGGGTTGCGCTGTCGGAAGTCATGGCCGGGTCGGGGGGGGATGCCGGGGCGATCGGGTTCGTTCTGTCGAACCTTGCCGCTGGTCCGGCCCCGGTTCTGTGGATTCAGGACCGGATGTCGCGCCGCGAAACCGGGCGGCCTTATCTGGCGGGTCTGGGGGTCGGGCGGTCTGTCCTGATGCTGGACCTTTCGCGCCCGGCGGATGTGCTGATCGCGGCGGAAGAGGGGTTGCGCTGCACCGCGCTGTCGGCGGTGGTGGCCGAGATCTGGGGCGATCCGCCCGCGCTGAACTTTACCGCGACCAAACGGCTGGCCTTGCGGGCCGAGGCGGCGGGGGTGCCGTGCTGGCTGATCCGGCATGGCGGCACCGCCGATCTGAGTGCGGCGCGCGACCGCTGGCGCGTAGGGTCCCGGCCTTCGGCCCCGGACCCCGACGATGCCTGCGCCCCCGGCGATCCGCGCTGGCGGGTGGAGTTGTTCCGTTCCCGCGACAAGCAGCCCGGCATCTGGGTGGCCCACCATGACCGGGCGGCGGATCGTGTCGGTCTTTCTGCCGCAGTTCCCGATGGAGCGGTGGAAGATATCGCAGGAGCGGGCGGGCAACGCGCCGTCCGATGACTTGCCCCAAGTTCTGATGGTGGACGGCCCGCATGGGCCTGTGGTCCATGCCGCGAACCGGGCCGCCCATCTGGCCGGGGTGACGGCGGGGGCGCGGGTGGTCGACATGCGCGCGCTGTGCCCGGCGCTGCGGGTCGAATATGCCGACCCCGGCGGCGACCGCGCCGCACTGGACCGTCTGGCGCTGTGGGCGCGGCGGTGGTGCCCGTGGACCGCCGTCGACGGGCAGGGGTTCATTCTGGACACCACCGGGTCCGATCATCTGTGGGGGGGCGAGCCCGCGATGCTGGCCGAGATCGAGGCGCGGTTGTCGGGCCTTGGCCTTTCGGCGCGGCTGGCGCTGGCCCCCACATGGGGGGCGGCCTGGGCGCTGGCGCGGTTCGGGCCGGTGCGGGCGATCTGTGGCGATACCGCCCCGCTGCCGGTGGCGGGGCTGCGGCTGGGCGAAGATACGGCGCTGCTGCTGCACCGGCTGGGGTTGAAAACCGTGGGCGATCTGGCGGCGGTGCCGCGTCTGGGGCTGGCGCGGCGGTTTGCGCGGGCGGACCGCGGCGACAACCCGTTGTTGCGGCTGGACCAGATGACCGGGCATCTGCCCGAACCGCTGGCCCCGCCGGATGCGCCGCCGGTCTTTCGCGCCGATGCGCGGCTGGCCGAGCCGATCTTTGATGCCGCACATCACCTGCCCGGTCTGTGTGACGCGCTGTGCGCGCAGTTGGCCGCATCCGGTCAGGGCGCGCGGCGGTTGCGGTTGACGGTCTACCGCACCGATGGCGAGGTGGCGCGGATCGAGGTCGCGATGGCCGCCGCCAGTCGCGATGCGGCGCACTTGGGCTTTCTGTTTCGCGACCGGCTGGAGAAAATCGACCCCGGTTTCGGCTTTGACCTGATCTCGCTTGAGGCGCCGGTGACCGAGGTGCTGTGTCTGGTGCAGGCCAATCTGACCGGCGGCACCGATGCGGCGCTGGAGGTGTCGCATCTGGTGGACCGGCTGGCGGTGCGGTTTGGCGCAAGCGCGCTGTCGCGCCCCGTGGCGCGGGCCAGCCACATTCCCGAACGGGCCGAGATGCGCGCGGCCCCGCTGGAGGCCGCCGTCCTTCAGCCGCCGCTGACCGAACGCCCCGCGCGGCTGCTGGACCACCCCGAGGAAATCCGCGTGCTGTATGCCGTGCCCGAAGGCCCGCCCGCGCAGTTCGTCTGGCGCAGGCAGACCCACCGCACGGTGCGCTATGCCGGGCCCGAACGCATCGCGCCGGAATGGTGGCAAGATCAGCCCGGTACACGGCTGCGCGATTACTTCAAGGTCGAGGATCAGGCCGGGCGGCGCTATTGGCTGTACCGCGAGGGGTTGCACGATGACGGGCGCGGCGGCGATCCGCGCTGGTTTCTGCACGGGATGTTCGTCTGATGCCGCAGAACGACCAGCAGCCCCCGCGCCGCAGCCTGACCGGCGATTTCCCCGCCAACCCGCGCGCCGCGTTTGTCGAGCTGGGTGTGACCACGCCGTTCTCGTTTCTGCATGGCGCGTCGGATGCCACCGATCTGGTGCAGACCGCCCATGCGCTGGGCTATGATGCGCTGGGGGTGGCCGATCTGAACACCATGGCGGGAGTGGTGCGCATCCATGCCGAGGCATGCAAGGCCAGTCTGCGCCCGGTGATCGGCTGCCGTCTGCATCTGGCCACGGGCGAGGCGTTTCTGGCCTATCCGCGCGACCGCGCCGCCTATGGGCGGCTGTGTGCGCTGTTGTCGCGCGGCAAGATGCAGGATGCGCAGGGCGATTGGCAGATCAAAGGCGCCTGCTACATCACGCTGGACGATCTGGCCGCCCATGCCGAGGGGGTGCAGTTGATCGTGCTGCCGGATGACGGGCTGGCGGCGGGGCTGTCGCGGTTGCGCAGGCACCTGCCGGGGTTGCGCCATATCGCGGTCAGTTATCTCTATCGCGGCGATGACCGGGCGCGGATCAACCGGCTGGACCGGCTGGCCCGCGCGCACGGCCTGTCGATCCTCGCCACCAACGACGTACAATACCACGCCGCCGACCGCCGCCCGCTGCATGACGTGATGACCTGCATCCGCGAAAAGACCACGATCACGCAGGCCGGGTTCCGGTTGAACCCCAATGCCGAACGCCATCTGAAATCGCCCGCCGAGATGTGCCGCCTGTTTGCCGAATGGCCCCATGCCATCCGCGCGGCGCGCGAGGTGGCGGATGCCTGCAGCTTTGATCTGCGCGATCTGGCCTATCATTATCCGCAGGAAACCGTGCCCGCGGGCGAGACTCCGCAAAGCCAGCTTGAAAAGCTGACCTGGGAAGGGGCGGTCTGGCGCTATCCGGACGGTCTGCCCGACAAGGTGCGCGCGACGCTGATCAAGGAATTGGAGATGATCGCGCGCAAGAAGCTGCCCCAGTATTTCCTGACCATTCATGAAATCGTGCAGTTCGCGCGGGGCATCGGCATCCTGTGTCAGGGGCGGGGATCGGCCGCCAATTCGGCGGTGTGCTTTGTGTTGGGCATCACCTCGGTCGATCCCGCGACGCATGATCTGTTGTTCGAACGGTTCATCAGCGAAGAGCGCGACGAGCCGCCCGACATCGACGTGGATTTCGAACATGAACGGCGCGAGGAGGTGATCCAGCATATCTACGAAAAATACGGCCGCCACCGCGCGGGCCTGTGTGCCACCGTGATCCACTATCGCCCGCGTTCCGCGATCCGCGAGGTGGGCAAGGCGATGGGCCTGTCCGAGGACGTGACATCGGCGCTGGCCAAGACGGTCTGGGGCAGTTTCGGGCGCGAAATGGGGCAGAAGAACGTGGACGAGGTCGGGCTGGACCTGACCGACCCCCTGCTGTCGCGCACCATCCGGCTGGCCGAACAGATGATCGGGATGCCGCGTCATCTGTCGCAGCATGTCGGTGGGTTCATCCTGACCGAAGGGCCGCTGATCGAAACCGTGCCGATCGGCAACGGTGCCATGGCGGACCGCAGTTTCATCGAATGGGACAAGGACGATATCGACGTACTGGGCATCCTCAAGGTCGATGTGCTGGCGCTGGGGATGCTGACCTGCATCCGCAAATGCTTTGACCTGCTGCGGGTGCATTACGGGGTGACGCATGACCTGGCCTCGATCCCGCAGGATGACCCGGTGGTCTATGACATGCTGTGCAGGGCGGATTCGGTCGGGGTGTTTCAGGTGGAAAGCCGGGCGCAGATGAACATGCTGCCCCGCCTGCGCCCCCGCAAGTTCTATGATCTGGTGATCGAGGTCGCGATTGTGCGTCCCGGCCCCATTCAGGGCGACATGGTGCATCCCTACCTGCGCCGCCGCAGCGGGCAGGAGGTGGTCGAGTTCCCCTCGCCCGATCCGCCGCATGACCCCGACGAGTTGCGCAACATTCTGGGCCGCACGCTGGGCGTGCCGATCTTTCAGGAACAGGCGATGAAGATCGCCATCGAGGCCGCGCGCTTTTCCCCCGGCGAGGCCAACGAACTGCGCAAGGCCATGGCCACCTTCCGGTCGCGCGGCACCATCGGCAAGCTGGAGGAAAAGATGGTCGGCCGGATGGTCGAACGCGGCTATGACCGCGCCTTTGCAGAGCGGTGTTTCAACCAGATCAAGGGGTTCGGCGAATATGGCTTTCCCGAAAGCCATGCCGCCAGCTTTGCGCTGCTGGTCTATGTGTCAAGCTGGCTGAAGTGCCATTACCCGCTGGCCTTTGCGGCGGCCCTGCTGAACGCACAGCCGATGGGGTTCTATGCGCCCGCGCAGATCGTGCGGGATGCGCGCGAGCATGGGGTCGAGGTGCGCCCGCCGGATGTGAATTTCAGCGACTGGGACAATCTGCTGGAACCGTCCGGCACGGGGTGGGCGATGCGGGTCGGCTTGCGGCAGGTCGACGGCGTGGGGCCGGGTCCGGTGGCCCGACTGATCGCGGCGCGCGATATGCCTTATGCCGATCTGGCCGACCTTGCGGCGCGCGCGCGGCTGGACAGCCGGACGATCCGGGCGCTGGCGGCGGCGGATGCCTTCCGGTCGATGGGGCTTGACCGGCGCGCCGCCCTTTGGGATGCCAAGGCGCTGCGCGATGCGCCCGATCTGCCGCTGTTCCGCGATGTGCGCGACGAGGGGGTCGAGCCCGTCACCATTCTGCCCACCATGCCGCTGTGCGAACATGTGGTGGCCGATTATCAGACCCTGCGCCTATCGTTGAAGGCGCATCCGATGGCCTTTCTGCGCGCCAGCATGACGCGGCAGGGCTACAGCAGCGGCGCAGACCTTGCCACGATGCGCAACGGGCAAAAGCTGCGGCTGGCCGGTCTGGTGCTGGTCCGCCAGCGCCCCGGCAGCGCCAAGGGCGTGTGCTTCATCACGCTGGAGGATGAAACCGGGGTCGCCAATCTGGTGGTCTGGCCCAAGGTGATGGAGGCGTTCCGCAAGCCGGTCATGACCGCCCGTCTGTTGCAGGTGACGGGGCATATCCAGCGCGACCCGGTGTCGGGCGTCGTGCATGTGGTGGTGCGGACCCTGACCGACCGCAGCGATGCGCTGTTCCGCCTGTCAAGCAGTCACCTCGCCATTCCGCTGTCGCGCGCGGACGAGGTGGTGCGGCCCATCGTAGGGGCATCGCGCCGCCATCCGCGCAACGTCAGGATCATGCCGGATTCGCGGGATTTTCATTAAGGGGGGCCGATCTACGCCAGCGAAACCACCTCGCCCAGCGGTGACAGAACCGGGCCATCCGCCGCGCGGGCGTCTTCGGGGTCGTGGGTGACAAGGATCACCGGCAGCCCCCTGGCCCTTGCCCGGTCAAACACCAGTGTGCGGATCTGGACCCGCAATGCCGCATCAAGCCGCGAAAACGGCTCGTCCAGCAGCAACGCCTGCGGGTCCGCCAGCAGTGTGCGCAGCAGGGCCACACGGGCGCGCTGGCCGCCCGACAGGGTGGCGGGGTCGCGGCTGGCAAAGCCGTCAAGTCCGACATCGGTCAGCGCGAGGTCGATGCGGGCGGCACGGTCCGGCGTGCCGGGGGGCAAGCCGAACCCCAGATTGCCGCCGACCGAAAGGTGGGGAAACAGCAGGTCATCCTGGAACAGAATCCCGATGCGACGCTTTTGGGTGGGCAGGCCAGTCACGTCCGCCCCGTTCAGCACGATGCGCCCCGTGGCGCGAAACCCCGGTGGCAAAGTGCCGATCAACGCGGCCAGCAGCGTCGATTTGCCCGACCCCGATGCGCCCATGATGGTCAGCACCTGACCGGGGTCGATCTGGGCTGACAGGGACACCAGCGGTTCCGTTCCGTGATTTATCGTCAGCCCGTCCAGATGCAGGCCCATCAGTTCGCCCCCATTCCACGCCGGTTTGCGTAAATCAACCGCGGCAGGCCCAGTGCCAGCGCAAAGGCCAGTCCCGGCAAGGCCATTTGCAGCAGGGCGTAAGCGCCGATCACCCGGCGGTTGCCGCCCGATGACAGGGCCACGGCCTCGGTCGTCAGCGTTTCCACCCTGCCGCCACCGATCAGCAGGCTGGGCAGGTATTGCCCGACCGACACGGCCACCCCCACCGCCGCCGCCGTCAGAACCGGGGCCAGCAGCATGGGCATCCGCAAGCGCCAGAAGATGCGGGCATCAGACGCCCCCAAAGCCGCCCCTTGCGTCGCAATCCGGGCATCCCACGCCCGGAACGGGGCGGCAAGCGACAGGAAGACATAGGGCAGCACGAACACCAGATGGGCGGCGGCGACCGAGATGCCCCCCCCTTGCGCGCCCGCCGACAGGGCCAGCATCTGCAACCCCGGCAGGAACGCCACCTGCGGCACGATCAGCGGCAGATATACCAGCCACATGCCCGCCGCGCGGGGCGGCAGGCGGTGCAGATATTCGGCTTGCAGGCTGACCAGCACAAGCGCGAGTGCGACACCTGTCGAGGAAATCGCCAGCCCCGTCGTGGTAATCGCTGAATCCCACAGGCCGGGACCGGCCCTGGCCCAGATCGAAAGCGTCACCGATTGTGGCAGGGCGTCGGGGAACTGCCACAAGCCAGCCACGCTCCACACCGCCAATCCGGCCAGCCCTGCGATCAGGGCGCAGGCCGGGCCAAGGCCCAGAGCCAACATCACCGTCTGGCCGGGGCGGTCAAGTGCCCGGCCCCGGCGACCCTTGGCGGCCTGAGTGCGCAGGACATGAATCATGCCACGCTCTGCCAGCCACCACACCGCCAGCATCGCAGCCACCAGCGCCAGTTGCACAAGCGCGCCCGCCGCCGCCGTACCGCGATGGGCAAGGCCGGGGTCGGCGGACCAGTTGACCACCTGCACCGATAGACTGGGCGGCAGGCTTGGGCCAAGGATCATCGCCATTTCCACGGACGTCATTGCGTAAGCCAGCACGGCATAAACCGGCAGGCGAAGCTGGGCATAGAGTGCAGGCAGAACTGTCAGGGCAAACCCCCAGAGCCGCCCATAACCCAAAGACGCCGCCACCGTCAGGCGGCGCTGCGCGTCGGTCTGTGGCAAGGCGGCAAGGATCATCAGCAAAAGGAACGGGGTTTCCTTTGCGACAAGCCCGAAGGTCAAAGCCAAGCCATTGGAATCATTCAGGATTAACAAATCCGGCGGGGCCGTCCACCCGGTGGCCCAAGGCGACAGCGCGCGGGCGATCCAGCCGGACGGCGCGATCAGGAACGCCAGTCCAAGCGCGGCAGCAGCGTGGGGGACAGACAACAGCGGCGACAGCAGACGCTGGACGCGGGCGAAACCGGGTCTGCCGATCAGGGTGGCGACCAGGCCCAGGCTGATGATCAGCGACAACAGCGTGGACAGGGTTCCGGTGATTACCGACAGCCAGATCGCTCCGGGCAGGCCGGGCCAGTTGCCCAAGGCATGAAAGGCCGCGACATCAGGGCCCGGGCGGTCCATCAGCCCGAACGCTGGGCCCAAAGTGCCAAGGGTGCCTGCCAACACGGGAATGCACAGCAACCCCAGCGTCAGGCGCGGGGCCTGACGCAAAAGGCGGCCTTGCAGGGTCAAGAAACTGCGTTCATTTCTTGCCGTTCACTGCGCAACGCCGTAGCGGCGGACCCAGTCGTCGGCGATGCGGGTCATCCACCTTGCGTGCGGCTCCAGCAGGGTTGGGCCAAGCTGATCCGGCGTAAGGGTCGCCGCGCCCAAACTCAAGCCATCGAAGCGGGCCTTATCTTCGGCAGGCAGGCGGGATACGTTCAGGACGGTCTGAAACCCGAGGATTCCGGGGTCTTGCGCGCGGGCCTGCACTACCGGGTCAAGGATCAGGTTGGCGATGACCAGCGCGCCTTCGCGGTGGGCGGCGTTGAACGGGATCGCCACGAAGGACGCATTGCCGATGGTGCCGCCATCCAGAACGAAGGTGCGGACGGTGTCGGGCAGAGTTCCGGCCGAGATTTCGGCACTCGCCCGACCGGGGTTGAAGGCAAAGGAAATGTCGATCTCGCCATCGGCCAGCAATTGCCCCAGCGCGGGTTCGTTGGCCGGGAAGGCCTGCGCCTTGCGCCACAGGGCAGGGTGAATCTGGTCAAGGAACGCCCACAGCGGCGCGGTTGCGACATCGTAGACGGAGTCAGTCACCGGGGATTGCAGGATGGCGGGGTCGTCCATCACGCCGTACAGCACCTGCTTGAGGAAAGTTGTGCCAAGGTAATCAGGGGGCTGCGGGTAGGTGAAGCGTCCCGGGTTGGTGAGGATATGCGCCTTGAGCGCAGCAAGATCGGCCGGCGGGGTGGGCAGGAGGGCGGTGTCGTATTCGAACACCAGTTGCGCCATGGCCCAAGGCGACTCGTAGCCCTCGGTCGGCAGAGTGAAGTCGATGGTGGTGGCCGGTTTGCCCAACGCATCGACCAACGGCCAGTTGGGCAGGTCAGTCGCGAAGGGACCGTAAAGCAATCCTTGCGCCTTCATCGCGGCAAAATTCTCGCCGTTGATCCAGATCAGATCGACCGCGCCGCCCGTGGTCTGGCCTGCGTCCCGTTCCGCCAGCACCCGTGCCACGGCGTCGGTGGTGGAGGCGAGTTTCACATGTTCCAGCTTGACCCCATAGCGGGATTCTGCCTCGGCACCGATGAAGTCGATGAATTCATTGATCTTTGGATCACCACCCCAAGCGTGCCAATAGACGGTCTGGCCCTTTGCGGCTTGGGTAATCGTCTGCCAGTCCTGCGCTGACGCTGGGCTCGCCATCAGCGCAAAGGCTGCGACGATCTGTCCGAAATGCCGTCTGGTCACGTTCATGTTGATCCCCTTTTGTCTGCGATCCGGGATAAGGAGGCGAGGGGGCGCAATGCAACAGAAACCTTTGCGCCTGCACGCCAATGTGAGGGATGCCATGCTGGACCGGATGATGCGGCGGGTGATCGATCCTGTGGTCAACCGCTGGGGTTTCGCTTTGGCCTCAAGGGGTTGGCGGGCGGATCAGGTGACGCTGGCGGGGCTGGCGTTTGGGCTGGCATCGGCGCTGGTTCTGGCGGTGGGCTGGCCGGGGTGGGTGGCGTTGCTGCCCTTGGCGGCCAGCCGGGTAGCGGATGGGCTGGACGGGGCCGTGGCGCGGGCGACCGAAAAGACCGATTTCGGCGGATACCTTGATATCGCTTGTGATTTTCTGTTTTACGGCGCGGTTCCGCTTGCCTTTGTGCTGCGCGATCCGGGGGGCAACGGGGTAGCGGGGGCGTTCCTTTTGACTTCGTTCTACGTCAACGGTTCGACCTTTCTGGGCTATGCGATCCTGGCCGAAAAGCGTGGGATGGTGACGCGGGACCGGGGGGAGAAGTCGCTGTATTTCACCGCCGGTTTGCTGGAAGGGACCGAGACGATCGGGTTTTTCGTTGTGCTGTGTCTGTGGCCTGCGGCGTTTGTGCCGCTGGCCTGGGGGTTCGGGGCGCTGTGTTTCGTGACCGCGTTGAGCAGGGTGATGCTGGCGCGGCGGGTATTCGGGCAGGGGGACCAGGGCCGCAAATAGGGCGTCGGATCGCTTTCGGACAAGCGTCGGATAAACGTCGGGCATCCGTTTCGACGTTTCCGTTTGGCGCGCGGACCTCGATCCGCCGAAGGGCAGTCAACCGAACCGCTGCGTCAGGCGTTTTTGTCCCCTGCCCTTGCAGCCCCCGGCACGCGGCACTAAGACTCGGGTAAGTATCCGGCGATAATCCTTACAGCGGACATGAGGCAGGCAAGCGATGCGCGATCCCGTAGACCATTACATGAACACCCTTGTGCCGATGGTGGTCGAACAGACCAGTCGCGGCGAGCGGGCCTATGACATTTTCAGCCGTATGCTGAAAGAACGGATCATCTTTCTGGGTGGCCCGGTGCATGATGGCATGTCGAGCCTGATCTGCGCGCAACTGCTGTTCCTCGAGGCGGAAAACCCGTCGAAAGAGATCAGCATGTACATCAACTCGCCGGGTGGCGTGGTGACCAGCGGGCTGTCGATCTATGACACGATGCAGTACATCAAACCCAAGGTTTCGACTTTGGTGATCGGGCAGGCGGCGTCGATGGGGTCGCTTTTGCTGACCGCCGGGCATCCGGGGATGCGCTATTCGTTGCCCAACAGCCGGGTGATGGTCCACCAGCCGTCGGGCGGCTATCAGGGGCAGGCGACGGACATCATGATCCACGCCCGCGAGACCGAAAAGCTGAAGCGGCGGCTGAACGAGATTTACGTCCGCCACACCGGCAACACCTATGAAGCGGTCGAACTGGCGCTGGAGCGCGACAATTTCATGTCCGCCGAAGATGCCAAGGCGTGGGGTCTGATCGACGCTATTCTGGAAAACCGCGGCAAGGCCGAAGACGTGCCGAAGTAACATGATCGCCCCCGGCTTTGACCGGGGGCGATTTGACATTGTGAAGGTGCGGGCCTTGGCCTAGACTTTCACCTCACGCCCGATGGGCGAAGGGCAGAGGATCACGATGGCGAACAATTCTGGCAGTGACAGCAAGAACACTCTTTACTGTTCGTTCTGCGGCAAGAGCCAGCACGAAGTGCGCAAGCTGATCGCGGGTCCTACCGTGTTCATCTGTGACGAATGCGTTGAATTGTGCATGGATATCATCCGCGAAGAGACCAAGACCACCGGGTTGAAGTCGTCGGACGGCGTGCCGACCCCGCGCGAAATCTGCAAGGTGCTGGACGATTATGTGATCGGTCAGGTTCATGCCAAGCGGGTTCTGTCGGTGGCGGTTCACAACCATTACAAGCGGTTGAACCACTCGACCAAGACCGACATCGAACTCTCGAAAAGCAACATCCTGCTGATCGGGCCTACCGGTTGTGGCAAGACTTTGCTGGCGCAGACGCTGGCGCGGATATTGGATGTGCCGTTCACGATGGCAGATGCGACCACGCTGACCGAGGCCGGTTATGTCGGTGAGGATGTGGAAAACATCATTCTCCGCCTCCTGCAAAACGCCGACTACGACGTGAAACGCGCGGAGATCGGGATCGTTTACATCGACGAAATCGACAAAATCGGCCGCAAAACGGACAACGTCAGCATCACACGCGACGTCTCCGGTGAAGGCGTGCAACAGGCCCTGCTCAAGATTCTCGAAGGCAGCACCTGCAACGTCCCGCCCCAGGGCGGGCGGAAACATCCGCACCAGGAATACATCCAGGTGAACACGGAAAAGATTCTCTTCATCTGCGGCGGCGCTTTCGTCGGGCTCGACAAAATCGTGCAGAAACGAATCGGCAACAAAACGCTCGGTTTCAGCAGCCCGTCGCTCGAAGTGGAAGATGCGGCCCGGCGCGAAGCGGTGCGCCATGTCGAACCGGAAGACTTGTTAGGCTTCGGCATGATCCCGGAATTCATCGGCCGCCTTCCCGTCCTGACCGCGCTCGATGCGCTGACCGAAGACGAGATGGTCCAGATTCTGACCGACACGAAGAACGCGATGATCAAGCAGTACACGAAACTCTTCGCGATGGAAGGCGTGCGCCTCACCGTCACGAAAGACGCGCTCCGCGCCCTCGCCGCCCAGGCGGTGACGAAGGGGACGGGTGCGCGCGCGCTGCGCTCGATGCTGGAGCGGATCATGCTCGACATCATGTATGACGTCCCGAGCCGGGAGGACATCGCCGAGGTCACCATCAATCGCGCCGTGGTCGAGGGAAAAAAAGTTCCGCTCATTCGCAAGAAGCAGGACAAGGACGCCGCCTGATTCGTTAGGCTGGACGGACTGCTTCGGAGTAGCGCGTCAGCCGAGGCTGCGCGAATAGTGATCGGTGCGAGTCACCGTCATCAACACCGGCACCGAGATCCTGCTCGGTGACGTTCTCAACACGCATCTCACCTTTATTGCGCGGGAAATTTTCCCGCTTGGCCTGCGGGTCGAGCGCCAGATGTCCGTTCCAGACGGGGAGGCGATTCGCGATTCGCTGCAGGAAAATTTCGACCGCTCGGATATCATCTTCATCACTGGGGGACTCGGTCCCACGACGGATGACATCACGCGCGAAATCACCGCCGAGATGCTCGGTCTCGAGCTTGTGGCCG
>JBBRVJ010000045.1:0-21962 GCA_038246975.1 Rhodobacterales bacterium
AGTATGGCGACATGTTCAAGTTCGGCGTGATCGACCCGGCGAAAGTCGTGCGGATTTCGTTGGAGTATGCGGCTTCGGTTGCATCGCTGTTGATCACCACCGAAGCAATGATCGCCGATCGTCCGGAGCCCAAGTCGGGCGGCATGGGCGGCGGCGGCATGGGCGGCATGGGCGGCATGGACGGCATGATGTGATCCCACTGGGATTGTGTCAGGGAAAGGGCACCGTTTGGTGCCCTTTTTCATTTGTTGGACGCACCGCGCAGGTCTAGGCTTTGCGCAGGCATTTTCGCGGGGGTGGATTGTGGCGGCAAAGGACAGCGCAAAGCAGAACCGATACGTGATGATCAGCATGGGATTGGTGCTGATGTTTGGCGCATTTACGGCGATGACCGTGCCTGCGGGCGAGTATCCGCCGCAGTTCTATGCGATCTTCAATATCGTGCTCGATGCGACGATGACGGTGTTTCTGGTTTTCTTGCTGGTCAGCGCGCGCGCGACACCACCGGGCGGTTTGAAGCCGGTCGCGCGGTTGATCGGGGCTGTGGGGGTGCTTGCCGGGGCGTTGAAGGTATTGATCCGGTTCACCAGCGATCATGCCTGGTGGACGGGCAATTATCTGCCGCCGGTCTTCAACTGATCGCCGGGTTCGTGACAGGCGGGTGGGTGGCCGGGATGCCGAGGGAGAGGACCGGATGAAGCCGGAATATGTGCGGGGCTTTCGTGGCACCGATGCCGAGGCGGTGGAGGCGCTGCTGCTGGCCGCGTTTGGCGGTCCGGGGGAAGCCGGTCTGGTGCGGGCGTTGCGGGCGAGCGGCGCGTTGGCAGTCGAGTTGGTGCTGCCATGGGAAGGCCGGATCATCGCACATGTCGGCCTGAGCCGGATGGTGGCACCCGATGGGTGGCTGTGTCTGGCACCGCTTGCCGTGGCAGAGGCGTGGCGCGGGCGGGGTATAGGGGTTCGGATGGCCAAGGGGGCGTTGGCATTGGCGGTCGGCCAAACGGTAGTGGCGCTGGGCAAGCCGTCGTTCTACACGAGGGCCGGGTTTTCGGGGGCGCGGGCGGTGGGGTTGCAGTCGGCCTGTCCGATCAGGAACACGCTGATCGCACGGGGAGTACGGCCGGTCCGGAATAAGTCCATCCTTGACGAGTCCAACATCACGCTGGAACTGGTGTCATCGCCCAAGGCGATCCATTGGATGGCTGAAGAGGCGGGATTTGCAGCCACCCGCGATTTGTATGATGACCATGAGCTCGTCGATGTCGGATTACATTCGCGAGGACACGTCTGCGCATATTTGCGTGGTGTTCGAGGGTATCGAGGAGATCTGGCCTCAGGCGCTGAACTCAAAATATCCTACCACGGATCAAGATATTGATAAGTAGTGATATTTTCCAGACATGCACCGTAAGGGCGGGCGCGACTGATCGTGTTTGCGGGGCTCGCCCTGCCCTTGGGCAGGGTCAGATTGGCGGGTTGAGGGGCGGGGTCACGGTATGCGTCTGTTCCTGTTGACCGCGATGGCCTTGACCGCCTTTGCCGCCAATTCGGTGCTGAACCGGTTTGCGGTGGGGACTGGGCAAATCGACCCGGTCAGCTTTGCCGTGGTGCGGTTGTTGGCGGGGGCTGCGATTCTGGCGCTGTTGGTCGGGCTTCGGGCGGTTCTGGCCGGAGGGGTGGTCTGGCCGGGATGGCCGGGGCGGGTTCCGGGAGTGCTGGGGCTGACGGTCTATCTGTTCGCGTTTTCGCTGGCATATGTGGCGCTGGATGCAGGGGCCGGGGCGTTGATCCTGTTTGGGGCCGTGCAGATCACGATGTTTGCGGGCGCGCTGTGGTCGCGTGAGGCGGTGCCGCGGCGGCGCTGGACCGGAGCCGCGATGGCTTTTGCCGGGTTGGTGGTGCTGATGTGGCCGGGGGCGGGGGTGGCGTTGTCGCCGCTCCATGCGGTGATCATGGCGCTGGCTGGGGTGGGGTTCGGGATTTACTCGTTGGCCGGGCAGCGGGCGAGTGACCCGCTGGCGGCGACGGCTGCGAATTTTGTGTTGGCGGTGCCGTTGGGATTGGCGGCGGGCACGCTGCTGGGGGTGATGCCGGTTGGCGCCACCAGTGTTGGAGTGGTGTCGGCGGTGGTGTCGGGTGCGGTGACTTCGGGGCTTGGTTATGCGTTGTGGTATGTGGTGGTGCCGCAACTGGGTGCGGCGCGGGCGGCGGTGGCACAGTTGAGCGTACCGGTTCTGACGGCGGTGGCGGGCGTGCTGCTGCTGGGTGAGGCGGTGGACGCGCGGTTCGTGCTGGCGGCGGGCTGTGTGCTGGGTGGGGTGGCGCTGGCCAGCAGGGCTTAGCGGACCAGCCGTTCCAGCGGGTCGTACACCAGCCCTTCACCCCATGCCGCATCGGCCAGACTGTCGGGTTTGAAGCGGATGCAGCCACTTTCCAGATCGCGGCGGGCAAAGAATCGGCGGTCGGTCACGACGCCTTCGGGATCTCTCCACAGCGGATTAAGGCTGCCTTCGGTGATGGTGCAGCGAAAGAAGATGTCGACCTGATGAAAGCCCGTTGCGGGGTCGTGAAATTCGTTGATCAGGGCGGGGGGCCCCACGACGATAGTCAGGCCGCATTCCTCGCGCACTTCGCGCAGCAGGTTGACGGGCAGCGACGCGCCGGGTTCGACGCCGCCACCCGGCGCGCACCACAGGTCGGACCGCCGGCCGGGATAGGCATTGACCAGCAGCAACCGATCCTGATCAAGGATCAGGGCGCGGACGGCGAGCCGGGGGCTGGGGTGTCTGGCCATGGCGATGAGGCTGCGGCTTGCGGCGGGATTTGTCCACATCTGTCATGCGGGCGGAGCGGCGCCGGGACGGGGTAGGGGCGCTGGTGCCGGGGCGCGAACTGGGTTACGATTATTGATCTGTTCCGGAAGGAATACCGAATGCCATTGCACATTTTAAGTTTGATCCCTCGATTTGCCCGGTTTTGCGCCTTGGCTCTGGCCCTGTCGGTGCCCGGATTGGCGGCTGCCGGACCGGAAAAGATGGCGCTGGTGGTGGGCAATGCGGCTTATGCCCATGTGCCGGGGCTGGAAACCGCCACCCATGATGCGCAGGACGTCGCGGCGTCGCTGCGCGAACTGGGGTTCGAGGTCACCCTGTTGACCGATGTGGGGTCCGAGGTATTCTGGGTCGTGCTCGACACGTTTGCCGAGCAGGCCAAGGATGCGGACACCGTGCTGTTTTATTATGCAGGTCATGCGTTTCAGTCGGGCGGTGTGAACCATCTGGTGCCGGTTTCGGCCCGGTTGGAGACGCCAGAGTTGATCGGGGCCGAAACGTGGAAGCTGGACACCATCGCAGGCAGGTTGCGCGGTGGATCGGCGCAGGTGCTGCTGTTTCTGGACGCTTGCCGGACCAGCCCGCTGCCCGATGCGTTACTTGCGGCAGGGGGCGAAGGTTTGGCGCAGTTCGACGGCGGGGCAGGGACCTTTGTCGCCTTTGCGACGCGGCCGGGGGCTGTGGCCTTTGACCGCGCGGCAGGCGGGCGCAACAGCCCGTTTACCGCGGCTTTGCTGGCGCGGGTAGCCACGCCGGGGCAAAGCATATCGGACCTGATGATCGGCGTGCGCAATGCCGTCGACCAGGCGACCGGGGGTCAGCAGGTGCCGTGGGATCAATCAAGCCTGCGCGCGCAGGTGTTTCTGGTGCCCGAGGTTGCGGACGCCTTGCCGCAGTTCGAATTTGCGCAGGATGCGACGGTGGTCGGCCCCTTGGCGGCCCCCGATCGTGTTGTCCGGCAGGTCGGGGGCGGCGATCTGCTGAGGTTGGCGGCGGTCAACAGCGAGACGCGCAGTCTGGCGCCTGTTGCGCAGGGGGAGGAAACGCTGCGGTTGACCCCGGTGCCGCCTGTGGTCCGGACGGCGCCTGTTGTGGGGGGCGCGCTGGCCGTGCCTGTCGCCGGGGCCGACCTGAACCGCGCGATACAGATCGAGTTGAAGCGGATCGGATGCTATAATGCGGGGATCGACGGCGATTGGGGGCGCGGGTCGCAGGCCGCGCTGGGCCGCTATTACGACGCCCGCAAGGTCAAGGAAGCCGACGTCGAAGGCGGGTTCAAGCCGACCGAAGCGGCATGGCGCGCGCTGTTGACTGAGGCGGAAAAGACCTGCGCGCCGGTCAAGGTGGTGCAGCCGGTCAAGAAGAAGCCGAATTCTGCGGGCTCTTCGACCAACAAGAAACCTGCGGCGGGCAAGAAGGCAGCGCCCGCGCCCGAAAAGAAGGGTGTGACCTGCAAGTTCATGGTGGTCGCATTGGTGTGCAAGTAGGCGTGCCCGGGTCTTGGCCGCGCCGACGGGACGCTCCGCGGGGGATATTTGAACCAGCTGGAATACGGTGTGTCAGGGTTTGCGCAGGACGCGGTTGACATGGCCCATCTTGCGGCCAGGTCGGGCATCGGGTTTGCCGTAAAGGTGGATTGCGGTATCGCGGTCGCGGGCCAAAGCGGGGACGCGGGCGATGTCGTATCCGATCAGGTTTTCCATGACCACATCCACATGGCGTGCGCCGTCGCCCAGCGGCCAGCCTGCGACGGCGCGGATGTGCTGTTCGAACTGGTCCACCGCGCAACCATTTTGCGTCCAGTGGCCCGAGTTGTGGACCCGCGGGGCGATTTCGTTAACGATCAAAGCGGTGGGGGTCACGAAAAGCTCGATTCCTATGACGCCGACATATTCGAGCGCGTTCAGGATGCGGGCGGCGATCAGGACGGCGTCGGTCCGCTGCGCGGGGGTCAGGCGGGCGGGGACGGTGGTGGTGTGCAGGATGCCGCTGCGGTGGACGTTTTCGCCGGGGTCGAAGGCCGCGACCGCCCCATCGAGCCCGCGTGCGGCGATGACCGAGACCTCAAGGGTGAAGTCGATGAAGCCTTCCAGCACGCAAGGCGCGCCTGACATGCTGGCCAGTGCTGTGGGCGCATCGCCGGGGGTCATCAGGCGGGCCTGACCTTTGCCGTCATAGCCGAGGCGGGTGGTTTTCAGGATCGACGGGGTTCCGATGTCAACGAGGGCTGCATCCATGTCAGCAGATGTCGTCACAGCGGCGAAGGGGGCGGTCTGCATCCCCAGGCTGCGCAGAAAGGCCTTTTCGGTCAGGCGGTCCTGACTGATCGCCAGCGCGCGGCGGTTTGGGCGGATCGGCCTGAGGCGTTCCAGCAGGTTCAGGGCTTCGGTGGGGATGTTCTCGAACTCATAGGTGATCACGTCCACGACATTCGCAAAGGCCGTCAGGGCTTGTGCGTTGTCATACCCGGCGGTCGTCAGGCTGTGGGCCACATCGGCGGCTGGGGGATTGGCTGCGGGGTCATAGATATGCGTGCGAAACCCGAGACGCGAGGCCGCCACCGACAGCATTCTTCCCAACTGCCCGCCGCCAAGGATGCCGATGGTCGCACCGAGGGCAAGATCAGTCATCGGTCGGCGCCTCGGGGATCGAGGCCGACAGCGCCTCGCGCCACGAGTCCAGCCGCGCGGCGAGGGCCGCGTCGTTCAGCGCCAGAATACCGGCCGCCATCAGGGCGGCATTTGCCGCCCCGCCGATGGCCATGGTCGCCACCGGATAGCCACGCGGCATCTGGACGATTGAATAAAGGCTGTCCACCCCCGACAGCGCCTTGGTCAGGACCGGCACTCCGATGACCGGCAGCCGCGTTTTCGACGCCATCATGCCCGGCAGATGAGCAGCCCCCCCCGCGCCTGCGATGATCACTTTCAACCCCCGGTCGACCGCCGTCTTGCCATAAGTCCACAACCGGTCGGGTGTGCGATGCGCGCTGACGATGCGGGCCTCGTGCGGGATGCCCAACTCGTCCAGCAGGTCGGCCGCTAGTTTCATTGTCGGCCAGTCGGACTGGCTGCCCATGATAATGCCGACCTGAACCATTTGCGCCCCCCTTGTGCAGGTTGGCACTATACCGGCAGGGCAGGTTGGGCAAGCGTATGGGGCAGGCGTAGGGTGCGTGATGTCACGCACCGCCTGTTTATCGCAGGGGTCAGGCGATGATGTCGGGAATCAATTGATCTTCGATCTTCACGATATGATCTTTCAGCACCAGCTTCTGTTTCTTCAGCCGTCGCAGGGTCAACTGATCGGGTCGGCCGTTCAGTTCCAGCGCATGGACCGCCTCGTCAAGATCGCGGTGTTCACGTTTCATCACTTCCAGACGGATCCGGAGCATTTCGTCGAAGTTGAGTTCCGAGGGTTTATTCATCGCTGGGTTGATCCGGGCTTCTTCTCTGTTGACCACGATATCGTGATTCGGGTGCCGTGCGGGAAATTTCTGCGCATTATTCGCGCAAGGATCAGGGGCTTGCGGGGGCGGGGGGGTGTCCCCATATGACATCAATGCGCGGTGCCCGATCCGGGGCCGCACGACCAGTCGCTTTTCGCAAAGGGCATGGCCATGACGAAACTGAGCTTTGGCGCGCATCCCTTTCTTTTGGGGTTCGAGCAATTGGAACGGCTGGTCGAGCGGACCGCCAAGACGGCAAGTGAAGGCTATCCGCCGTTCAACATCGAGGCCACTTCCGAGAACGACTACCGCATCACGCTGGCCGTTGCAGGATTTCGCGAGGATGATCTGGCCATAACGGTCGAGGATCGCCAACTTGTGATCCGCGGGCGGCAGGGCGAAGACGGGGCAGAGCGGATTTTTCTGCATCGAGGCATTGCGGCGCGGGCATTTCAGCGTAGCTTTGTTCTGGCGGAAGGCGTTGATGTCGCGGGCGCGGGCTTGGACCATGGATTGTTGCACATCGACCTGCGCCGGTCAGTGCCTGACGCGGTGGTACAGACTATCGCGATTACCTCGACCCCGAAACGCATATGAGGAGACGGCCATGAACACTCGTTTCAACGCTTTACCAGATTCCGGGCCACGGATCGTCTATGTGCTGCCGGTGGCGGTCGCCGATCTGCCCGATGACATTCGCGAACAGGTCGACGGAGCAGAGACGTTGTACGCCGTGCACCGGCCCGACGGCGCGCGGCTGGCTCTGGTTGCCAACCGCAATCTGGCCTTCGCTCTGGCGCGTGAGCATGACATGGTGCCGGTCAACGCACATTAGGCTGGGTTAAGCCTGAACCACAGGTAGAAGTCCCATTCAAACCTGACTTTGGGTTGATCTGGGTCATATCGCCGGGCGGTGATGCGGTTAAGGTAGCGGGGGAAGGTCGGGGATGAGGCGGTGCTTCAATCACGTCCTCCCCTCAACCTCGTTCAAGGACGCCGACAATGCAGAAGATGGATCGCTACAATTGGGCACAAATCGCGCTTCACTGGGGCATCGCGGGGCTGATTTTGGCGAACTATTTGTTCAGTGAGGGGATCGAGGATGGCTTTGAGGGCATGATGGAGGCCAAGGTCGGGGATGCCGTACAGACCCCGTGGCATATTTACGTTGGGCTGGCGGTGCTGGTGCTGGTTGCCGCACGGGTCGCGTTGCGCCTTCTGCGGCCTGTGGCCATTCAGACGACCGCACGTCCGGCGATGGACCGGATGGCGGAGTGGGGGCATTTGGGGCTTTATGCGCTGATGATTGCGGCCCCGGTGCTGGGTGCAATAACCTGGTATGGCAGGGTCGAAAACACAGGGGATCTGCACATTCTGGCGGTCAATGGGCTGATTATTCTGGCATTTGCGCATAGTATTATTGCGCTATTTCACCAGTTTGTTCTGAAAGACGGGTTGCTGATGCGGATGTTGCGGACCTGAGGGGCGGTTGGCAGGCATGACAGACAGCGCAACTCGCGACGAATGAGGCAGCCCGTTCCGGCCAGAGGCCAGCAGAATGGCTGGACTCTTCCGGAATGTTCGTCTGTGTTGTACGACACCCTGCCTTGCGCGCATCTGTTTGTTTACGGGGTTTGCCATGCCCGTGGATGGAATGGCTGGCGGTCTGAGTACTTAGCCAGTTTGACCCGTACTGCATGAAAACGCCGCCCGGCGGGGCGGCGTTTTGGTTTTCAATCAGATAAGATCAGGCCTTGATCAGCCCCATCGATTCAAGCTTGAGGATCACCTGATGGGCGCAATGGTCCACTTCGGTGCCTTCGGTATCCAGCCGCAGTTCGGGCTTTTCAGGGGTTTCATAGGGGTCCGAGATTCCGGTGAATTCCTTGATCTTGCCTTCACGGGCCAGTTTGTACAGACCCTTGCGGTCGCGCTTTTCGCACTCTTCGACCGAGGTTGCGATATGCACTTCCATGAAAGCGCCATAGGCTTCGATCATCTCGCGCACGGCGCGGCGGGTGGCGGTATAGGGGGCGATGGGGGCGCAGATCGCTATGCCGCCGTTCTTGGTGATTTCGGACGCGACATAGCCGATCCGCTTGATGTTGATATCGCGGTGTTCTTTCGAGAATCCCAGTTCCGACGACAGGTGTTTGCGCACCACGTCGCCGTCCAGCAGGGTCACGGGACGCCCGCCCTGTTCCATCAGTTTGACCATCAGCGCGTTGGCGATGGTGGATTTTCCCGAGCCTGACAGGCCGGTGAAGAACACGGTGAAGCCCTGCTTGTCCCGCGCGGGCGAGGTTTTGCGCAGTTGCGTCACCACCTCGGGGAACGAGAACCATTCAGGGATGTCCAGACCTTCGCGCAGGCGGCGGCGCAGTTCGGTGCCGGAAATGTCAAGCACTGTGGTGCCCTCGGGCACTTCGTCCACCGGGAAATACTGGGCACGTTCCTGCACATAGACCATGTGTTTGAAGTCGACCATCGTGATGCCCATTTCGGCCTCGTGGGTCTTGAACAGGGTCTGCGCGTCGTAGGGGCCGTAGAAATCGACGCCCTCGCTGTTCTTGCCGGGGCCTGCATGGTCGCGGCCCACGATGAAGTGGGTGACGCCATGGTTCTTGCGGATCAGGCCGTGCCAGACCGCCTCACGTGGGCCTGCCATGCGCATGGCGAGGTTCAGGAGCGACATGGAGGTCGTCGCCTGCGGGTATTTGTCCAACACCGCCTCGTAGCAGCGCACGCGGGTGAAATGATCGACGTCGCCCGGTTTGGTCATGCCCACTACCGGATGGATCAGCAGGTTTGCCTGTGCCTCTTTGGCGGCGCGGAAGGTCAGTTCCTGATGCGCGCGGTGCAGGGGGTTGCGGGTCTGGAAGGCTACGACCTTGTGCCAGCCGACCTTGCGGAAGAAGGCGCGGAGTTCGTTCGGCGTGTCGCGCCGCGATTTGAAATCGTAATGCACGGGCTGCTGGATGCCGGTGATGGGTCCGCCGAGGTAAACCTTGCCTGCGGTGTTGTGCAGGTAGTTGACAGCGGGGTGGGCCAGATCGTTGGCGCCGAACACCTTTTCGGCCTCGATATCCTTGTTGGGGACCCATTTGTCGGTGATCGACAGAATGGCGAGGATCACGCCTTCGGCATCGCGCAGGGCGATGTCCTGACCGGGGGCGACCGTTTCGGCAAACTTTTCGCTGACGTCCAGCGTAATCGGGATCGGCCAGAGGGTGCCATCCTCGGTGCGCATGTCGGCCACGACGCCGTTGTAATCGGCCTCGGTCTGGAAGCCCTTCAGCGGATGGAAGCCGCCGTTCATCAGCAGTTCAAGGTCACAGACCTGACGCGAGGTCATATCCCAGGACAACAGGTTGCCAGCCTCGATTTTCAATTTCTGGGCGGACTCGGCGGAGACATATAACTCGGGGATTGGTGCGAAATGAGATTTGGCCATGAGACGCCTCTGTGTGGATCAATCTGCGGTGAGGGCGGGGCTGCCCTGACGGCCTGCGGATAGACTTGATGGATGCGAAAAGTCCAGACGGGGCGCGAAATTTTCGTGGGATGGGCGAAATTCGCGCATGATCGTGTGCAAAATGACGTCATCGGAGTTGAAACTGCCTGTTTCGGGGACAAGGGCGCGTCAAGCGGTGGCGGTGGTGGTCAGCAGGGTGGGCAGGGTGCTGGCGCGCGGCACGGCCAAAACGGGCAGGGGGTCGGGGACTCCGCGCAGGGTAATCGTGGTCATGTCAAGCGCCGCCATATCGACGCCCGCGCTGTGCAGGACGGTTTGCGAGACCAGCAACTCGACCTGCAGGTCTTTGGTTGCCGCCTCCAGCCGAGACGCGGCGTTCACCGTTTCACCGATGATCGTGCGCGGGGCACGGCCTGCGGCCCCGATTTCTCCCAAGACCAGATCGCCCAGATGCAGGCCCATGCCGATGCGCAGCCCTTGCGCGCCTTCGGTTTCCAGCGCGTGGTTGAACTTGTCGAGTGCGGTGCCGATGTCGGCCACCGCGGTCAAGGCGGCGCGGGCCGAAGTTGCCTCGTCCGGCGTTTCGAAGATCGCAAGCAGGCCGTCGCCGAGGTATTTGTCGACGCTGCCGCCCGAGCGGGTGATGGCTGGGACGATGGCATCGAAGAAGCGGTTCAGCAGGAACACCACGTCATAGGGCAGTTGCCCCGAGGTGCGGGCGGTGAAGCCGCGAATATCAAGGAACAGGATCGCCATGCGGCGTTCCTCGCCCTGGCTCGCGTGTTTGCGGTTCTGGCGGCCGTCGGCGCGAAACACGCGAAAGACGGTGGCGGGGTCGGTCGGTCTGATCTGGCAGGCGAGGCGGGTGTTGGCGGGGGCACATACGGCGGCCAGACTGCGCTGTTCGGTGGGTGAGGGGGGGTGCAGAAGGTCCAGACCCTGCTCGACCACCACGCGGCAAGTGGTGCAGCGGCCCCGCCCGCCACACAGGGCGGTGTGGGGCACGCCATTGGCGCGCGACATTTCCAGCAGAGTCATACCTTTGGCGGCGGTGATCTGCGGCCCCTCGACATAGCGGATGCGCACGTTGCGTCGGCGTTTGCGCAGTTTTCCTGCAAGATAGGTGAATGCCGTCAAGGCCAGCGCCGCCCACAGCACGGCCTGCACGCGGCTGTCGGTCTGGGCCAGCAGCGCAAATCCGTGGCCGTCGGGATAGTTGAAGGTGGCGCGCAGGGCGGCTTTGGCATCGGCGTCGGCATAGATCGCGGCGACGCGGCGGCCTTCGGTCAGATAGCCTGCAAACGCAAAGGCCGGGACCAGTGCGGCAAGGCCCGACAGCAGCGGCAGGCTGCGTTGCCACAGCGGCTGGCCGCGCAACCAGAAGTGCAGGCCGATGCAGGCGTGGGACCAGACAATGATCAACAGAAGCAATTGCTGGGTGCCCGATTTCGTGCCGAAGATCAGTCCGATCACGTAGGCATACTGGTCATCGACCCCGACCAGTTCATGTGCCCCCCGCGTATAGGTCACATGGGTGATCAGGAAAACCGGGATCAGCAGGCCGAGCACCAGTTGCGACGCCTCCCACAGCGGCATCCGCAGGGTGCGGCGCCGGGCAAGTTTGGTCAGCGCGAGGCCCGCGTGGATCAGGATGGCGCCATAAAGGATCACCGTGCCGGGAAGGCTGCGCGTCACGATCTGGCGGGCCTCTTGCATCCTGTCCATCAGGTCGGGGGAAAACAGGCCGATGCCGATGTTCAGAAAATGCGCAAGGGCGTAGGTAAACAGGATCAGCCCGCTTGCGATGCGGGCACGTGTCGCCAAGGTTCCGCGCCAGAGGTCGCTCAATGCCGGTGCCTTTCTGCGGAACGGATGAGCAAGGGTGCGCCGGGTGGGGGGCCGGGGTCAAGCAGGGTGAAGGACCGGGCGGCGGTCGGGTTTCGGCCCCCCTGCCGCCAAGTCATCAGCGGTCAGTGAGCGGTCTGGCTGGTCTGATCAGGTGCCGGTTGCAGACGACGATTGGGTCGGTGTGTCTTGCAGCGAGGCGAGGTTGGCCTGACGCAGGGCCGCTGCGGCATCATCATACAGGAACGGCAGAAAGGCATAGCGACTTCCGCGTGTGACCTTGCTGACCGCGTGCAGCAGAGAACAGGAAAACACCACAGCCCCACCCGGCGGGGCCTTGAAGCCGCGGCTGCCGTATTCGGGAAAAGACACCTCGCCGCCATCGAAATCGTCGTTGAGATTGACCGAGACCGCAAAGCGCCGATGGGCCGTTCCCAAGGTGGTATTGTCACGGTGCGCGGCAAAGTGCCCGCCTTCGTCGGCGGCATAGCGGGCGACAAGATACCGCTCCATCCGCGTGACGGTGAACTGATGGACCTTGGCGATTTCGGGCACCACCCGGCGCAGGATGCGGCCTTGCAATGTGGCAATCAGGGTCGGATCGTCGATGGTCACGTCGCGCCGGCTTTTGTGGCTGGTGTCGTGCAATCCCACCGTCTTTCCGTCGATCTGCCGCATGAAGCCCGAAATCTCGCCCCCCTGAGCGTCGTACAGGGCGATCAGTCGGGCGCAAAAATCGGGCTCGAACACGCGCGGCAGATAAAGCACCGGCGCTTGCAGTTCAACTCCGGCGAAACGTCCGGGCGGAGGCAGCGCCGCGATACAGGCGATCAGTGCGGCGCGGTCCGAACCGTCGGGGGCAAAGGGCAGGGTGCAGATGATGCGCAGAGTAGGGTCAATCACCACCCAAAGCCCGCGTCGAACCGGACCATCGACGGCGACGGCACCGTAAAGCTTGCTGGCGGTCACGTCGAAATCGAGGATGAACCGATAGCCCGGAATCCGGTTGGCCAACCGCGTTTCATCGCCGGGGTCGGTGGAAACCCCGAAAAACGAGGCGTGGGTGTCGTCGAACAGATCGGGTCGGGCGATTGCTGTCGCAATGGCCGCCTGCGCCGCCGGTTCCCTGAAGCTGTGGAGGAAACACAGCACCAGATAGCGGCCAGCCGCAGTGTCAAAGCCATAGCGTGGATTGGTCAGCGAACGCTGGGTAAAGTGGGGTGCGGGATCACCGGCTGCAAGGCTCTTGAACTGGGGCATCGGACCTGCGTTTCTGGCGGCTTCTGTGCCACATTGTGCGGTCGGTTCATTTGCCGATCAATCCCGAAAATCACAGTCAATGGTCGGTTCCCGCCAGAAACTTTTCGGCATCGAGGGCTGCCATGCAGCCCATCCCGGCAGAGGTTACCGCCTGACGATAGATGTGGTCGGTCAGGTCGCCCGCTGCGAATACGCCGGGAATGGCGGTGCGGGTGCTGCCGGGTTCGACCTGCACGTAACCGCCCGAATGCAGGGGAAGCTGATCCTTCACCAGTTCGGATGCGGGCGCGTGGCCGATGGCGACAAAGAACCCCGCGCAGGGGATGACGGTTTCGACCCCGGTCTGCACATTGCGGGCGCGGACGGCGGTGACGCCCAGGGGGGCCTCGGTGCCCAGCACTTCGGTCACTTCGTGGTGCCACAGCACGCTGATCTTGGGGTGTTTGAACAGTCGGTCCTGCATGATCCTTTCGGCCCGTAGGGTGTCGCGGCGGTGAACAAGGGTGACTTTGGACGCGAAGTTGGTCAGGAACAGCGCCTCTTCGACCGCCGTATTGCCGCCGCCGATCACGACGATTTCCTTTCCGCGGTAAAAGAACCCGTCGCAGGTGGCGCAAGCCGACACGCCAAAGCCCTTGAACTTTTCCTCGGACGGCAATCCCAGCCATTTCGCCTGCGCCCCGGTCGCAAGGATCACGGCGTCGGCGGTATAGGTGGTGCCACTGTCGGCATGGGCGGTGAAGGGGCGTTGGGACAGGTCCAGCGCAGTGATGTAGTCGCTGATGATCTCGGCCCCCATCGCCTGGGCGTGGTCCTGCATGCGGATCATCAGGTCGGGACCCATCACATGGCTGTCGCCCGGCCAGTTTTCGACCTCGGTCGTGATGGTCAACTGGCCGCCGGGTTGCAGGCCTTGCACCAGAATCGGGTTCAGCATGGCGCGCGCGGAATAGACGGCGGCGGTATAGCCTGCGGGGCCGGAACCGATGATCAGAGCTTTGGTGTGCCGTGTGGTGGTCATGGTCATCTCTCCTGTCAGGGCGATGATATAGGCGAGCCTGCGCGGGGGGGAAAGGGTGGGCAGATGCATGGCGGGGTTGCGACTAAATCTTGCGCAGGCGTGAAATAATATTGCGTGAAAAGAGGGGCAGGCTTACAGGATTGTGCGAACGAGGAGCGTGTGATGTCCGCAACCAAGCTTGACCCGATCGACCGTCACATCCTGGCAGAGTTGCAGGCGGATGGCCGGATGACCAACGTCGAGTTGGCGCGCCGGGTGGGGATATCCGCGCCGCCCTGTCTGCGCCGGGTGCGCACGCTGGAGGAGGCGGGGTACATCAAGGGCTATCACGCCGACATCGACGCGCGCGAGATGGGGTTCGAGGTGCAGGTGTTTGCGATGGTGCGGCTGCGGTCGCAGGCCGAGGTCGACCTGTCGGCGTTCGAAAAGCGGTGCCGCGAATGGCCGCTGGTGCGCGAATGCCATATGCTGAACGGCGAGATTGATTTCATCCTGAAATGTGTGGCCCCCGATCTGAGTACGTTTCAGAATTTCCTGACCGAGGGGCTGACCTCGGCGGACAATGTAGCCAGCGTCAAGACCAGTCTGGTGATCCGCTGTGCCAAGGACGAGCCGGGCTTGCCGTTCGATGTGCTGGAGGCGCGGCTGGCCAAATCTGCGTGAGGGGAAGGTTGACTGCCAAGAGTGTGCCGAAATGTTTAGGCGGCCCCTGTGTGGTGCCAGAGGAGCACCGGGGCCGCCTTAACCGAGCATCAATCCCATACCGCAAAACGGGCGGCTGGACCGAAATCAGGCTGCCTTAGACAAAGGTCTTATGCGTCTGGTTCCGGCTGTTTTCACAGAGGACATCTGTGAGGGAAAGATGGCGGAAGGCGGCGGGTGCGTCAAACTTTATTCTTAATTGAGCAAGTTTGTGGCAACAATATGCAGGCGGTTCGGGGATTGGTGCCTGTCTGCGCAAAGTCGGGCGCGTAATTGTGTCTTTCGCGCCGCAATCAACGGGCGGCGATGGCGCGCGGCTGGGGTGCAGGGGATTTGAGCGATTCGGGTTTGCGTTTCGCGCCGCGCATCCATGGCATCGCGGGCATCGGTTGCGTGCTGGTCGCGATGGCGGTTGTCATCCAGCGGGGGGTCTTTGTCATGGCTGTGGTCCTTCTGCCTTCTGGCGGTAACGGCTTGGTCCCTGTTCTGCCCCTTCATTGCGGCGGGGGTTGGACGGGGTTGGGCGCGAATTGCAGAGGTTTTGCGGCGGGCAGAGCCAATTGTGGCAAAGGATTATAGCCGGATGACCGAGATCAGGCGGCCGTAATCCGCCTCGCCCGCATGGGTGGTGCGGCGGAAGGAATAGAACCGGTCGGGGTCGGAGTAGGTGCAATGGCTGGTCCATTCCGCATGACCGACCCCGGCGGCGCGCAGACGGTGCAGGCCGTAGCCGGGCAGGTCGAACAGCATCCGGTCGCCTTTTCCGTTCGCGAAGAACCGGGCGGTGGCGGGGTCGTCTTCGGTAAAGGCCGCAAAGAAGTCGGGTCCGACCTCATAAACGGGTTGGCTGATGCAGGGGCCGATGACGACGTGAATGTGGGCGGGCTTGGCCCCGAGGGCGACCATGGCGGCCAGTGTCGCCTCCAGCACGCCATCCCTTGCACCGCGCCAACCGGCATGGGCGGCGCCGATCACTCCGGCCTCGGCGTCGGCGAACAGCACGGGCTGGCAATCGGCGCTGAGGATGCCCAGCGCCAGCCCCGGCACATTCGTCACCATCGCGTCGGCGCGGGGGCGGATAGTAAAGGGTTCGGTCACGGTGATCACATCCGCCGAATGCACCTGATGCAGGGTCAGCAGGTGATCGGGTGCAACCCCCAGCGCCGTTGCCGCGCGGGCGCGGTTGATCGCCACGATTTCCGACAGGTCGGACGACCCCGGCCCGCAGTTCAGGCCCTTGAAAATGCCCGAGGACGCGCCGCCCTTGCGAGTAAAGAACCCGTGGCTGGGGAGCAGCGCGTCGGAGGTCAAAAATTCCAACATCAATTCATTCCGGGTGAAGGCGGTCACTGGCAGGATGCAACGACAAGACTTTGAACAACGTTCCCATTTCCGCAGCATCGGTCAAGCGGTGTGTGGCGGCGAGGTGGCTGTCAAGCGCGGTTCCCCCTAATTGGGCGGCCAGACGGGCGCTGCGCTGCACGATCCCGAGGCGGTTGAGGAAGTCGCCTTGCGTGGCAAAGGCGTGCGGCGTGGTCGCGGCAGTGGCCAGAGCCGCGAAATCGACATGGGCTGTCAGATCGGCGTGGCCGGGAGCGGCAAAGGGATCGGTGAAGGTGTGGGCTTGCAGCGCCTGAAACGTATCGCCGTGCGACCCCCAACAGCCATAGTCGATGATCAGCGCCGCCCCGCCATGCGCGGCGATCCGGGTGGACAGGGCGGCGATGATCGCGGGGGCGGCGGGGCAGATTTCCACGATGTCACCGGGGCGGGTGTCTGAGAGGCGGTGGTGCAGCGTGGTCAGCGGAGCTGCGGCGGACAGGCCGGGGGTCAACCGGCCAGCCGTGACCCCGATCACCGTTTCACGCCAGCCTTGGGCGCCGCGGGTAAACTGGCGGATCGGAAGGGCGTCGAAAAACTCGTTCGCCACAACGAACAGCGGCTGATCGGGCAGCGACTGGGCGTTGGGCAGCCAGCGGCAGGGGTGGCTGTTCAGGGATATGGCCTGACGGGCTTGCAGGACCGCAGACGCCTCGATCAGATGCAGCCGGGCGGCGGCGTGAAAGCCGGGAACGGCGCGGGTGGCGCGCAGCAGGTCGGCCATCAGAGTGCCACGACCGGGGCCAAGCTCGGCGAGGGTAAAGGGGGTGGGTTGCCCCTGATCCAGCCAGCTTTGCGCGAGGCTGAGGCCGATCAGCTCGCCGAACATCTGGCTGATTTCCGGCGCTGTGATGAAATCGCCCGCCGCACCGAACGGGTCACGGGTCGCGTAATAGCCGTGGTGAGGATGCAACAGGCAGTCGGCCATGTAATCGGCCAGCGTGATCGGCCCGGTGGCCACGATGCGGCGGATCAGCAGGTCCGCCAGGGGGGTCATCGGCGTCTGGCCCGCAGGATGAACCATAGCCCCACCACAATCATCGGCAGCGACAGAACCTGCCCCATGGTCAGCCCGTAGCCCCCTATGTGATAGGCCAGCCCCAGCGGATTGCCGTCGGTGATGAACTGCGCGTCGGGCTGGCGCACAAATTCAACCACAAACCGGCCAAGGCCATAGCCCGCCAGAAACACGCCCATGGCCCGCCCCGGAAAGCGCAGGGCATCCGCCCGCCACACCATCCACAACAGAACCGCGCCGAGCAAAAGGCCCTCCAGCGCCGCCTCGTACAACTGGCTGGGATGGCGGGCGCAGGCCCCGATCACGCCTGCGCAGGTCTGCGCCTCGACCCCCGGAAACACCACGCCCCACGGCAGATCGGTCGGGCGGCCCCACAATTCGGCATTGATGAAGTTGGCGATGCGGCCAAAGAACAGGCCGAACGGGGCAACGGCGGCCATCAGGTCGCCTATGGTCAGGGGGGGAATCTTTTGCAGTCGGCAAAACAGCAGCCCCGCCGCCACCACGCCCAGAAAGCCGCCGTGAAAGGCCATGCCGCCTTCCCAGACCCGCAGGATATGGCCCGGATTGGCAAGGTAGAAGGCGGGTTGATAGAACAGGACGAACCCGATCCGCCCGCCAAGGATCACTCCCACGATGATCCAGGTCAGCAGGCGTTCCAACTGGTCGTCCGTCATCGGGGCAGCCCCCGCCCACAGACGGGGGGTGGCCAGCATCCGCTTGATCGTCTGCCACGCCAGCAGCAGCCCCGCGATATAGGCCACCGCATACCACCGCAGCGCCAGTGTGACGCCGAACAACTCGACCGAGACGATCTCGGGCGAGATCGCGGGGAACGGAAGGGACATGCGCGGCCTTTGACTGGGTGGTGGTGTGAGGGTTGTCCGGGTTGGGGCGCGGCGAGTCAACCGGGGTTGAAGGATGCGGCAACGGTTCTCTTGTGCGGAGACAGCCTGGGGGCCATATAACGGCAAAGCAAAAGGAAAATACCATGCAGACTTCGAACAAGTTTTTTGACGATATGTCCAAGCTGATGACCAACGCGATGGGCGTGGCGCAAGGGGCCAAGACCGAGGCCGAGACGGCGATGAAGGGTCTGATCGACCGCTGGATGGCCGACCGCGACTTCGTCACCCGCGAAGAATTCGATGCGGTGCGCGCGATGGCGGTCAAGGCGCGCGAAGAAAACGACATGCTGGCCGCGCGGATTGCGGTGCTGGAGGCGAAGGGCGCGATTCAGGGGTGATTTCCGGGCCAGAGTGTCGCCTGACGCGAAAGGTTTGCGGCGATTGTCTTGATGAAGGGTCGTTTCAGACCTGTTCAAATAACCGCGCGATCGCCTCGGCCCCCGGATCGTTGTGGCCCAGCAATTTTTCGGCGTTGACGTAAGCGGACCTGCCTGCGCGGGCCGACTTCAGGGTGGCGGTATGGTCGGCCCCCGCGCGGGCTGCGGCGGCGGCGGCGGAGACGCCGCGCGGCAGGGCGTCCAGCGCCGGGGCCAGCGCGTCGATCATCGTGCGGTCGCCAAGCGACGCGCCACCGACTTGCTGCACCCGGTGCAGGCCCTCGACCAACGCCTCGATCCACGTCTTGCCGCCGGCCGAGGCATCCCCGGCGGCGGTAAAGAAGATCGCCAGCAACACGCCCGAGGACCCGCCCATCGTCTGGCTCAGTTCCATACCGATGGCGCGGTAAAGCTGCGTCAGGTCGGCCAGCGGCAGGCGGTCCAGCGCCGCGATCAGCGCGCGCGACGCGGTGGCCAGCGTGCTGCCGGTATCGCCGTCGCCCGATTTGGCGTCCAGCGCGTTCAGGGCAGCCTCTTGTGCGATCAGAATCTCGCAGCAATGCTGCACCAGCGCGCGGCGTTTCGGGTGGGCAGAGGGTGTCGGCTGAATGGGTTTCAGACCATCGGGCAGCGGCAGCACCTCGGGCGGGCTGAACAGGTGCAGGCCGGGCCATGCGGGCAGGTCCACCGGGGCGGCCAGTGCGGCATGATCGGCATCGGTCAGAGGCAGCAGCGAGATCGAAAAGCCCTGCATGTCCAGCGAGGTCATCATCGGCGCGGGGCCGATGATCGCGGTGATCTGCGAGGCGATGGCGGAGCGAGCCAGTTCTTCGGTCAGCACGGCCATTTCCAGCGGCGTCGCCCCGCCCAGGTTGTTGATCAGTGCCACATGCGGGCCGGACCCCATGAAGGGGCGCAGGCGGTCGATTACCAGACCCATTGCCTGATGGGCAGAGCGTAACGCCACCTGTTCGACCCCCGCCTCGCCATGAATGCCAAGGCCAAGCTCCGCCTGACCCGCCGGAATGCGCGATTCGCGCGGCGATCCGGGCACGGTGCAGGTCGAAAGCGACATGCCGATGGAGATGACCCCGGCGATGACGCGGGTGGCGGCCTCTGTCACGGCATCCAGATCGGCGCCGCCTTCGGCCAAGGCACCGGCGATCTTGTGGACGAACAGCGTGCCCGCCACGCCGCGCGGTTGCGGCAGGTCGGGCAGGGCCACATCGTCATCGACGATGACCATCGACACCTTCAACCCGAAGGCCCGCGCCCGTTCGGCGGCAAGGCCGAAGTTCAGCCGGTCGCCGGTGTAGTTCTTGACGATCAGCAGGCACCCCGCCCGTCCGGTCACCGCCAGAATCCCCGCCAGCACGGCATCGACGGACGGGCTGGCGAACACATCGCCGCAGACTGCCGCCGTCAGCATTCCGGGGCCGACGAAACCTGCGTGGGCCGGTTCATGCCCCGACCCGCCACCCGACACCAGTGCCACGCGTGAACGGTCCCAGTCGCGGCGCACCACGACCTTGATGTGCGGAAAGCCGTCCAGCCGCGCCAACCGGCCTTGCGCACCGCGCAGCAGGCCAGAGATGGCTTCGGTCACAAGGCTGTCTTTTTCATTGATGAACTGGCTCATGGCTTAACCTTTCCACGCAACGCGCGCGCCTAGATGATCGAAATAGAGCGGGTTCCGGGGCCGGATCGCCACGGCATCGCCGACGTCCAGCCTTGTATGCGGGTCGGCCACCGTCAGAATGGTGTGACCGGCCAGCACCAGATGCAGGCGGGTCTGGTCTCCCAGATGCTCGACGCGCGTGACCCGCGCCTCGGACCCTTCGCCCTGCTGGATGTGTTCGGGGCGCAGGGCGATGACTTTCGCGCCCTCAGGGGCAGGGCCGAACAGGTCGGCGGGCAAGGTATTGATGCGGGGCTGGCCCAGACGGGTGGCGACATACAGGGTCTCGGGATTTTCATATATGTCGCGCGGGGTGCCGAACTGCACGATCCGGCCCGCCTCCAGCACCCCGATCCGGGTTGCCATCGTCATCGCCTCGATCTGGTCATGCGTCACATACAGCATGGTCGCGCCAAGGTCGGCCTGCACCCGTTTCAACTCGATCCGCAGATCGGCGCGCAGTTTGGCGTCCAGCGACGAAAGAGGTTCGTCCATCAGGTAGATCGAAGGATCGCGGACCAGCGCGCGGCCGATCGACACGCGCTGCATCTCGCCGCCCGACAGGTTGGTGGCCTTGTTGTCCAGTTTGTGACTGATGCGGAGAACAGCGGCCACGGCGGCGACCTTGGCGGCAATCTCTGCGGGGGGCGTGCGCAGGATTGGGGATTTCAGCGGAAACTCAAGGTTCTGACGCACCGTCAGATGGGGGTAAAGCGAGTATTGCTGAAACACCATCGCCACGTTGCGCTGGGCGGGCATGTCTTTGCCTACGTCGCGCCCGCCGATGCTGATCTGGCCTGCATCGGGTTTCTCAAGCCCCGCGATCAGGCGCAATAGGGTCGTCTTGCCTGCCCCGGATGGCCCCAGTAGCACGACGAATGCCCCGTCCGGCACCGTCATCGACACGTTGTCAGAGGCCAGCGTGGTGCCGAACCGTTTGGACACGCCGTTCAGGATGACCTCAGCCATTGCGGCCTCCATGCGCCGGGACGTGCAACGCCGATTGCAGCGACCGGCCCGACTGTTCGTCAAACAACGTGATGGTGGCGGGGTTGAAGCGCAGGCCGACCGCCTCGCCCGGATTTGCGTGATGCCCCGAGGGGATGCGCGCCTTGAGCGGACCGTTGGGGGTTTCAACCGTCACGATCTGCGTGGTTCCCAGATATTCGGTGGCGGCGATCCGCCCGCGATAGGGAGCCGCATCGTCCAGCGTCACATGTTCGGGGCGCACGCCGAACACCAGCTTGCCGCCGTTTTCCTCGGACTGTTCGGGCACGATATGATCGACATCGCTCAGCCGCACGGCGGTATCGCCGCCGCGCACCCTGCCGTCGAAGCGCAGGAAGTTCATGCTGGGCGAGCCGATGAATTCGGCGACGAACATGCTGGCGGGGCGGTCGTAAATCTCTTGTGGGCGGCCGAACTGTTCGATGCTGCCGTGGTTCATCACCACGATCTTGTCGCCCATCTGCATCGCTTCCAACTGGTCATGCGTCACATAAACGGTGGTGGCCCCCATCCGGTCGTGCAGGGCGCGCAGTTCTTCGGACATGTGTTCGCGGAATTCGGCGTCCAGCGCGCCCAGGGGTTCGTCCATCATGAATGCCTTGGGGTTGCGCACGATGGCGCGGCCAAGGGCGACGCGCTGTCGGTCGCCGCCCGACAGCCCGCCGACGGGACGTTCGAGGATGGTTTCGATCCCCAGAATCGCCGCCACCTCGGCCACCTTGGCCCGCACATGGGCGCGTGGCATGCCTTGCGAAATCAACGGATAACTGATGTTGCCGCGCACGTTCAGGTGCGGGTAGAGCGCGAACATCTGGAACACAAAAGCGATGTCGCGCTTGCTGGCCGGTTTTTGCGCCACTTCTTCACCGTCGATCCAGATCTCGCCCGAGGTCGGCAGTTCCAGCCCGGCGATCATCCGCAAGGTGGTGGTCTTGCCGCAGCCGGACGGACCGAGCAGCATGAAAAACTCGCCATCGGCCACGGTAAAGCTGCTGGATTTCACGGCGGTAA
>JBBRVJ010000046.1:0-21858 GCA_038246975.1 Rhodobacterales bacterium
CGCAACCCGACCGAAAGCCCCCGCGCCCGCGCCTCCATCGCGCCATCAGGGAGCACCTCGTCAGGCTGCACCGCAAACACAGGCCCCGCCAGCAGCACCAGCATCACAACCAGGCGTTTCATTCCGCCGGTACCGCCACGATCTTGCGCGCCCCCGCCGCAATGCGATAGCGGCGGTCAGACAGGCTTAGGAACCCGCCCAGAGCCATCAACAAACACCCACCCCACAGCCAGTTGGCAAACGGCTTGATGTAACTTCGAACCGCAAACCCGCCGCCGTCCTGCGCATCGCCGATCACCAGATACAGGTCGCGGAACACGCCAAAGTCGATGGCCGCCTCGGTCGTCGGCATCTGCGCCACCGGGTAGAACCGTTTTTCGGGATACAGGGTCCCAACCAGACGCTCGCCGCGCCGCACTTCCATGGTGGCCATCGTGGTCTGATAATTCGGCCCTACGGTATCCACCACCTCGACCAGCGTCACCTGATAGGGACCAAGCGCAAAGCTGCCCCCGACCTTTACCACCCGGATATCCTCGGTCACCCAAGCCATCATCGCGGCCACGGCAAACACCGTGACCCCCATCCCGGCATGGGACACGGCCTTGCCCCATTCCGCCCGTGGCAAACGGCCCAAGCGGCCAAACCGCGCCGCAAAGGCCCCCCGCCCCGTCCGCATCCACAGGTCGGTGGCAGACCCCACGACCACCCAAACCCCCAGCGCCACGCCCACCGGACCCAACGCCGACCGCCCGGTCTGCATGGCAAACACCAACGCCCCCAGCGCCACCGACAGTATCAACGCCGCACGCAAGGGGCGGAAAGTCCGCCCCACATCCGCCCGCTTCCACGGCATCATCGCGCCGATCGGCATGATCAACGCCAGCGCGACAAAGAACGGCGTAAAGGCGGCGTTGAAGAACGGCTCGCCGACCGACAACACCCGCCCCCACAGCGTTTCGGCGATCAGCGGCCAGATCGTCCCGATGAACACAACCAGCGACGACACCGCCAACAGCACGTTGTTGGCAACCAGCGCGGATTCGCGGCTGACCAGCCCGAACACGCCCTTCGCCTCCAACGCCCCGGCGCGCAAGGCAAACAGCACCAGCGCCCCCCCCAGAAACACCGCCAGGATCAACAGGATGAACACCCCCCGCTCGGGGTCGTTGGCAAAGGCATGCACCGACGTGATCACCCCCGACCGCACGATGAACATCCCGATCAGGCTGAACCCGAACGCCATGATGGCCAGCAGCACCGTCCACGCCTTCAGGCTTTCCCGCTTTTCCACCACAATCGCCGAATGCAGCAACGCCGCCCCAAACAGCCACGGCATCAGGCTGGCGTTTTCGACCGGATCCCAGAACCAGAACCCGCCCCAGCCCAGTTCGTAATAGGCCCACCACGACCCCATCGCGATCCCGATGGTCAAGAACACCCACGCCGCCAGCGTCCAAGGCCGCACCCACCGCGCCCAGGCGGCATCGACCTTGCCCTCGATCAACGCGGCCACAGCGAAGGAAAACGCCATGCTGAGGCCCACATAGCCCAGATACAGAAACGGCGGATGGAACGCCAGACCGGGGTCCTGCAACAACGGGTTCAGATCCCCCCCGTTCATCGGCGGCATCTCCATCCGCAAGAACGGGTTCGAGGTCAGCAGCATGAACAGCAGGAACGCCACGCCGATCGAGGCCTGAACCGACAGAACCCGCGCCCGCAACGTGGCAGGCAGGTTGCCGCCAAACCAGCTTGCACAGGCCCCGAACAGCGCCAGAACCATGGTCCACAGCAGCAGCGACCCCTCATGGTTGCCCCACACGCCCGAGATCTTGTAGATCATCGGCTTGGCGGTATGCGAATTGGCCACCACCAACGAAACCGAGAAATCCGAGGTGACAAACGCCACCGTCAGCGCCACAAAGGCCGTCAGCAGCAGCAGAAACTGCACCCCCGCCGCCGTATCGCCCACCGCCATCAGCCCCGGATTGCCACGATGCGCGCCCCACATCGGCAACACCATCTGCACCAGCGCCACCGCCAGCGCCAAGACCAGCGCGAAATGCCCCAACTCGACAATCATGTGCGTTCCTCCGTTGACATCACCCTAGCCCGAACACCCCGCCCTTCCAAGCACCCGCGCGCCCATGTCGCGGCAATGTGCGCGGTCGGTTTCCTGCGGACAGATCAGGGGATCATCCACCGGACGATCCGCCGATCGGTCGCGCCCCCGAAACCGGCCGACAGGACCAACCGACGGGCGGTTCCAAGACGGGCGGTTCCAACACGTCGCCCCATCTACTAAGCTGCCCGCCAAAGGAGTGCCCCCATGCCCCACATCATCCTGATCGGTGCGCCGATCGACGACGGCCAGCGCCGCCCCGGCTGCCTGATGGGCCCCGCCGCCTACCGCGTCGCGGGCATCGCCCGTGCGATCCGCGACCTCGGCCATTCCGTCACCGACTGGGGCGACCTGACCCTGCCCGACCTGACCGACCCCATCTGCCCCAACCCCGCCGTCCATTCGCTGGCCCAAGTCCTCGGCTGGACCCGAACCCTGCAAGACAAGACCGACGACGCCCTGTCGCAAGGCGCGCTGCCCATCATCCTCGGCGGCGACCACTCGCTGGCCCTGGGAACCGTCGCCGGAGCCGCGACCTACGCCGCCCGTCAAGACCGCCCCCTGTTCCTGCTCTGGCTCGACGCCCATTCCGATTTCCATACGCCGCTGACCACCACGTCCGGCAACCTGCACGGCACCCCCGTCGCCTACATCGCCGGAAGGTCCGGCTTCGACGCCTTCCCCGCCTTCCCCAGACCGATCCGCGCCGACCACATCTGCCTCTACGGTATCCGAAGCGTGGACCCCGCCGAACACGCGGCCCTCCTTGACCATGACATCGCGATCAACGACATGCGCGTACTGGACGAACGCGGCATCGTGGCCCCCTTGCGCGAGTTTCTGGACATGGTCCGCGCACATGGCGGCATGCTCCACGTGAGCCTCGATGTCGATTTCCTCGACCCCGGCATCGCCCCCGCCGTAGGCACCACAGTTCCCGGCGGCACCACCTTCCGCGAGGCGCATCTCGTCATGGAACTGCTCCACGAATCCGCCCTCGTGACCTCCCTCGACCTTGTGGAACTCAACCCCTTCCTCGACGAACGCGGCACGACCGCCAAACTGATGGTCGATCTGGTCGGCTCTCTGATGGGTCGCAAAGTGTTCGACCGCCCGACGCGGAGCGCGTGATGCTGAACCTTGTCCCCTTCGTGTCTGTCGATCACATGATGAAACTGGTGCTGCACATCGGCATCGAACAGGTGCTGACCGACCTCGCTGCCGAAATCGAGGCCGACTTCCGCCGCTGGCCGCTGTTCGACAAGACCCCCCGCGTCGCCAGCCATTCCGACGTCGGCGTGATCGAGTTGATGCCGACGTCCGACGGCGAAACCTATGGCTTCAAATACGTGAACGGCCACCCGTCGAACACGGCGCGCGGCTTGCAGACCGTCACCGCCTTCGGCCTGCTGGCCGATGTCGCCACGGGCTATCCGGTGCTGCTGTCGGAAATGACCATCCTGACGGCCCTGCGCACTGCCGCAACCTCTGCGATGGCAGCCAAACACCTGATGCCCAAGGGCTCCACCACCATGGCGCTGATCGGAAACGGCGCGCAGGCCGAGTTTCAGGCCCTGGCCTTCAACGCGATCTGCGGCCTGACCGAAGTCCGCCTCTACGACATCGACGCCGCCGCCACCGCGAAATGCGCCCGCAACCTCGCGGGACGCGGCCTGACGGTGGTATCCTGCACCACGGCCGAATCCGCGATCCTGGGCGCGCAGGTGATCACCACGGTCACGGCAGACAAACAATACGCCACCATCCTGACCGACAACATGGTCGGCGCAGGCGTCCACATCAACGGCGTCGGCGGCGACTGCCCCGGCAAGACAGAGTTGCATCGCGACATTTTGCTGCGGTCCGCGATCTTTGTCGAATATCCACCCCAGACCCGGATCGAAGGCGAGATTCAACAACTCGCCCCCGACCACCCCGTCACCGAGTTGTGGCGCGTGATCGACGGTCTCGAGCCGGGCCGCACCGACCCCGCCCAGATTACCCTGTTCGACTCTGTCGGCTTCGCGATCGAGGATTTCGCCGCCCTGCGGTATGTCCGCTCCAGATTGGCCGAGACCGGGTTCTTCGTGAACCTCGACATGATCGCCGACCCAGACGACCCCCGCGACCTGTTCGGCATGCTTCTGCGGTCGGTGTAAAACAGTCTGCACAGGGGGTGCACAGGGGGTGTACGGAGGGCAGACCGCTCAATGCAGCCGAATTTCCCCCACCACATTGCGCCACTCGCCGGGTGCGATCAGTTTGCGATGGGTAAACTGGATCGAATGCAGCGGCCCGTCGATGGACGTCTGCCAGAACTCGATGAAGCGGAACATCTCGGGATAATCCGGTGCCAGATCATAGTCCTGCCACAGGAAGGTATTGAGAACATTAAGGTAATCCGGCATCCGGTAGTAAAGCTGCGCCGTGGTCAGCCCATATCCCTTCGGCATCCGTTCGGTCTCGGTCGCAGACATGAAAACCCTCCTGTAAAAGCCCCATGACAGAATCATGCGCCAACCCAGTTTATTTTCAATGAAAACATAATGTTGGCACTCCAGGTCATCGGCTGCCAAACCCATCCCGGAGGCGTCCTTGCACCCCAAGCCTAGCATGGTGTAAGGTTACCCCAACAAGATATAGACCCCATCCAGTCAGGCGGCGCCAACGTGACCGATACCCCCGAAGACACTGATATTTCAGGCGAAAAGCCCGAACGCCCCACACATTCCGGCCCCCAGATCGACATCGCGGCAGAGATGAAGACCGCTTATCTCGACTATGCGATGTCGGTCATCGTCAGCCGCGCCATCCCCGACCTGCGCGACGGACTGAAGCCGGTTCACCGGCGAATTCTCTATGCTATGCACGAAGTCGGCAACACTCACGACAAACCCTACCGCAAATCCTCCCGCCCCGTCGCCGACGCGATGGGCAAGTATCACCCCCACGGCGATTCGGCGATCTACGACGCGCTAGTCCGCATGGCTCAACCCTTCTCGATGTCGCTTCTGCTGCTTGACGGTCAGGGGAATTTCGGCTCGATGGACGGCGACCCGGCCGCCGCGTTTCGTTACACCGAAGTGCGGATGAACAAGGCCGCGAACTTTCTATTGGCCGATATCGACAAGGAAACTGTTGATTTTCAAGACAATTATGACGGCAAGGATCGCGAGCCGACGGTTCTGCCCGCCCGCTTTCCCAACATGCTGGTCAATGGCGCCGAAGGCATTGCGGTCGGCATGGCGACCCGCATCCCGCCCCATAACCTTGGCGAAGTGATCGACGGCACCCTCGCCCTGATCGCCGACCCCGATCTGAGCATGGAGGCGCTTATGGAGATCATCCCCGCCCCCGACTTCCCTACCGGCGCCACCATCCTTGGTAGGTCAGGCGCACGCAAAGCCTATCTGGAGGGTCGCGGCTCCGTCATCATCCGAGCCAAAACCCGTATCGAAGAGATTCGCAAGGACCGTTTTGCCATCATCATCGACGAGATCCCCTATCAGGTGAACAAATCGCGGATGATCGAAATCATCGCCGAACAGGTGCGCGAGAAAAAGATCGAAGGCATCGCCCATGTGCAGGACGAATCCGACCGGATCGGCGTGCGTGTGGTGATCGAGTTGAAACGCGATGCAACTGCAGACGTGGTTCTGAACCAGCTTTACCGTTTCTCCCCCATGCAGACCAGCTTTGGCTGCAACATGCTGGCGCTGAACGGCGGGCGTCCCGAACAACTGACGCTTCGCGATTTCCTCACAAATTTCATTACCTTCCGCGAGGAAGTTGTCGCTCGCCGTACGGCCTTTGAACTGCGCCGCGCCCGCGAACGCAGCCATATCCTGTGCGGTCTGGCGGTCGCCGTGTCGAACGTGGACGAGGTGGTGGCCACCATCCGATCCTCCTCCGATCCTTCGGAAGCCCGCCTGCGCCTGATGACGCGCCGCTGGCCTGCGGGCGAGATCATTCCTTATATCAAGCTGATCGACGATCCGACCCACCCGGTCAACGACGATGGCACTTATAACCTGTCCGAACTGCAAGCCCGCGCGATTCTGGATCTGCGCCTGCAACGTCTGACCGCACTCGGCGTCAAGGAAATCACCGACGAATTGGTCGAGCTGGCTGGCAAGATCAAGGATTACCTCGAAATCCTCGGCTCTCGCGACCGGATCATGGCGATAATCTCAGACGAATTGCGCGAGATGAAAAGCCTTTTCGCCGTACCGCGCCGCACCGAAATTGTCGATTGGTCCGGCGACATGGAAGACGAAGACCTGATCGAACGCGAAGATATGGTAGTCACCATCACCTCTGGCGGCTATATCAAGCGTACCCCGCTGATCGAATTCCGCAGTCAAAACCGCGGCGGCAAGGGGCTGTCTTCGATGGCGACCAAGGTCGATGACGTGGTGACGACCCTGTTCGTGGCCAATACCCACACCAACCTGCTGTTCTTCACGACCGATGGCATGGTGTACAAATTGAAAACCTGGCGTCTGCCGCTGGCCGGTCGGACCGCCAAAGGCAAGGCGATCATCAACCTTTTGCCGATTGTGCAAGGCGTCAGCATTGCCGCTCTGATGCCGGTCGACGCGCCGGAGGCAGAGTGGGAAAACCTGCAGATTGTGTTTGCGACATCCGATGGCGACGTGCGACAGAACGATCTGTCGGATTTCACCAACGTCAAGCGCAACGGCAAGATCGCGATGAACCTGCCCGAAGGCGTGTCTCTGGTGAACGCAGCGATTGCCGACGACACCGACGACGTGATGTTGGTGACGTCGCTTGGCCGGGCGATCAGGTTTTCGACGACCGAGATTAGGGTATTCAAATCAAGGGGTTCCACCGGGGTACGCGGTATTCGTCTGGGGGCGGGCGACCGCGTGGTCAGCATGGCGATCATCCGCCATTTTGACGCGACACCCGAAGAACGCGAAACCTATCTGAAACAGCGCCGCCTGATGGCCGGTGCCATGGAGGACGAGACCGAGGCGGACGACGACGAGGAACCCGTGGTGCAAGGTCAACTGTCGCCCGACCGCTATGCTCAGATGTCGGCGTCCGAGGATCTGATCCTGACCATTACCACCTCGGGGTCAGGTAAACTTAGCTCCAGCCACGATTATCCGGTGCGCGGGCGAGGCGGCATGGGGGTCAAGGCGATGGACGGCGCGATGCGAGGGGGGCCACTGGTCGCGTCGTTCCCGGTCGACTCGTCGGACCAGATCATGCTCGCGACGTCCACCGGCCAGTCGATCCGTGTGCCCGTGGCGCAGATCTCGTTCCGGTCGCGGTCGGCGGGTGGGGTGAAAGTGTTCAACACCGGCGGCGATGAGCAGGTGGTATCGGTCGCACGCGTGGCAGAGCAGGGCGATGACCCCGCTTGAGGTACGTCTGGCGGCCCTTGCTGCGACGCAGCAATGCATTACTTATGGCTCGCTGGCCCGCGATCTTGGGCTGCGTGTCAGTGCGCTGACGGCAGAACTGGAGGCGCTGATGACCGTGGACGCTGCAAAACACCAACCGCTCAGGGCCGCGCTTTGCGAAGGCCGGTTGTCGCAAGGACTTCCCGCAAAAGGTTTTTTCGACAAGGCCGCCGAATTGGGCCTTGACGTGACCGACCCCGCAGCATTTGTCGCCGCAACCCGTGAAAAACTCTTTCAGGATGCAAGATGACTGAGAGACTTCACATCATCGGTGGCGGCATGGCCGGGTCCGAGGCCGCCTGGCAGGCAGCGCAGATGGGTGTGCCCGTCGTGATCCACGAAATGCGCCCCAAGGTCGGCACTTTCGCGCATCGGACAGGGATGCTCGCGGAAATGGTGTGCTCAAATTCGTTCCGCTCGGATGACGACGAACGCAATGCCGTGGGTTTGCTGCATTGGGAAATGCGGGCGGCGCAGGGATTGATCATGGAAATGGCGCATCAGCACCGCTTGCCCGCCGGCGGCGCGCTGGCGGTCGATCGCGATCCCTTTGCCGAAAGCGTCACAGCACGTCTGATGGGCCATCCGTTGATATCCGTGTCTTTTGAGGAGGTTACCGAACTTCCTTCGGATGGCCACTGGATCATCGCCACCGGCCCGCTGACCTCTGGGAGCCTGGCCCACAGCATCCGGGCCGCGACGGGGGCTGATGCGCTGGCGTTCTTTGACGCCATTGCCCCCATCGTCTATGCCGAATCGGTCGATATGTCGGTTGCGTGGATGCAAAGTCGCTACGACAAGGGAGAGACACCCGAAGAACAGACCGCCTACATGAACTGCCCGATGGACCGCGACCAGTACCACGCCTTTATCGACGCACTGCTGGCAGCGGAAAAGACCGAGTTTCACGAGGGCGAGACGGCGGGATATTTCGACGGCTGCTTGCCGATCGAAGTCATGGCCGAGCGGGGGCGCGAGACGCTGCGCTGGGGCCCGATGAAGCCGGTCGGGCTGACCAACCCAAGGGGGCCGAAACCGCATGCCGTCGTACAGTTGCGGCGCGACAACAAACTGGGGACGCTCTACAACATCGTGGGCTTTCAGACCAAGATGAAATATGGCGCGCAAACTACTGTTCTCAAAATGATTCCCGGCTTGCAAGACGCCAGCTTTGCACGGCTTGGCGGCATTCATCGCAACACATTCCTCAACTCGCCCACTTTGCTGGACGACCAGATGAGGCTTAAGACGCACCCCCATATTCGTTTTGCGGGCCAGATTACCGGAGTCGAGGGCTATGTCGAATCGGCTGCGATGGGTCTGCTGGCAGGGCGGATGGCGGCGGCGGAAATCACTGGCCGTACGCTGCAAGCACCGCCGCCCGATACCGCGATGGGCGCACTGATCTCGCACATCTCCGGCGGGGCGGACGCGAAAACCTTTCAGCCGATGAACGTCAACTTTGGACTCTTCCCGCCGATTGACGCGCGTGGCGGACGCAAGGGGCGCAAGGACCGTTATAAAGCCTACACCGACCGCGCGAAAAACGCCTTCACCGCATGGCTCGCGTAACCCGCTTCGCGCCGTCCCCTACAGGGCCGCTGCATCTGGGCCATGCTTTCGCTGCGCTGACCGCCGCCGAACGTGGCGACATGTTTCTGCTGCGGATCGAGGATATCGACCAACCGCGCTGCAAATTCGCTTGGGAGCAGGCAATTTACGCTGATCTGGAATGGCTTGGCCTCCGTTGGGAGCAGCCCGTTATGCGGCAGTCCGAACGGCTGCCTGCCTATCAGGCCGCTTTGAAGAAACTGACCGACCTTGGCATGACCTACGCCTGCACCTGCACGCGCGCCGACATCCGCGCAGCCCTTTCGGCCCCGCAGGAAGGTGTCAACGGCCCCGACGGCCCGGTCTATCCCGGAACCTGCCGGGGGCGGCAGGGTGAAGGCGCGATCAGGCTGGATATGACGGCGGCAATGGCGCGGTTCGGCGGCGTTTCCTTTACCGAGACGGGGCCGCGCGCGGGCAACCATCTCTTTGGCCCCAAGGTTGCCGAAACAATCGGCGACATCGTTCTGGCGCGGCGCGATATCGGCACCTCCTATCATCTGTCGGTGGTGGTCGACGATGCTGCGCAGGGGATTACCGAAGTGACTCGCGGCGACGATCTGTTTGATGCCACGCCGATTCATGTGATATTACAAAGGCTTCTGAACCTGCCAACCCCCGCCTATCACCACCACCGCCTGATCCGCGACGATCAGGGGCGACGCCTTGCCAAGCGGGACGATGCCCGCGCCCTGTCGAAATACCGCGCCGAGGGGGCCACACCCGACGACATCCGCCAGTTGGTCACGCCATCGGTCTGAGCAATTCCACCTCGTCCCCGTCGCGAATGGCCGTATAGAAACAGGTCAGCCGACCAGTATGACAGGCGGGCCCCTCTTGCCGGACCAATGCGAGCAGGCAATCGCGGTCACAATCCAGCCGGATATCGACGAGTTTCTGCGTGTGACCCGAGGTTTCGCCCTTAACCCACAGCACCCCCCGCGACCGCGACCAATAGGTCATCCGCGCGGTATCCAGTGTCTGCGCCAGCGATTCCGCCGTCATCCAGGCGAACATCAGCACTTCACCAGACCGTTCGTCCTGCGTGATGCAGGGGATCAGGCCATTGGCGTCATATTTCAGGCTTGCCGGGTGAAAGGCCATGCGGTTCTCCTTGGCGAAGGCAGGGTCGCGGCCTATCTAAAGGGTCAGCGGGCAAAATGCCATGATCTGCAGGGCGGAATGAGCGACAGTGACCTGATCAACCTGTATTCCGGCCGGATCTTGCAGCTGGCTGCCGATATTCCCCATCTGGGGCGGTTGCCAGCACCGGGCGGGTCGGCGCGCAAACGATCGCCGCTGTGCGGGTCGATGGTCACGGTCGACCTGAAAATGGCCGGGGGGCGGGTTACGGCCTTTGCGCAGGACGTCAAAGCCTGCGCGCTGGGGCAGGCGGCGGCTTCGGTGCTGGGCCATGTCGTGATCGGACGCAGCAGGGCGGAGTTGGAGGCGGCGCGGGTCGACCTGTCGGCCATGCTGAAATCCGGCGGTGGCGTCCCTGCGGCGCCGTTTCAAGGGTATGAAGTGCTGATCCCTGCGCGGGATTATAAAAACCGACATGCCTCGATCCTGTTGGCGCTTGAGGCTGCCTGTGAAGCGGCGGTTCAGGCCGAGGCTGCGGCATAAAAAAAAGCCGCCGCGCATCCGGTTCGGGATGGCGGCGGCAAGTGGCGTATCTTTTCACGGGCGGCGAGGCGAGGCAGCCTCGGGGTGCATCCCTTGGGGACAGATGCACGGGACCCGGTCGTCAAAGACCGCAGGCAGTGATCACGCCGTACCCGAAAGGGTCAAACCGGCAAACAGCAAAGCAAACAGGGCGGCCACACCAAGACCGTCTTCCAGCAACGGGGTCTGCGGGCGGGTCAGGATATCCTTGATCTGGTTCAACATGGGATCCTCTGTTTTCGTGTTGCTCGATTGTTCTCATATCGTTAACGCCGCGTCAAGAACTTTATGCGAACAAATGAGAACGATGATGGAACAAAGCGGGGGCCAGCCCCCGCACCCCCGGGATATTTAAGCCAAGCGGAAAGGATTAGCCGACCGCGATCAGCCGGATCGCGCGGTCCTGATCCAACAGCCACAGCAACCCGCGTGCCGCCATGCCGCGCGGAGTGTCCAGCGTCGGATCATCGGCCAACAGCCGCCGCGCGTCGGTTTGCGCCACGGCCATCAGGCCGGCCTGCCGCTCCATATCCGCCACGCGAAACCGGGGCAGCCCGGATTGCGCCGTGCCGATCAGATCGCCCGCGCCGCGCATCGCCAGATCTTCCTCCGAGATGCGGAACCCATCTTCGGTGTCGCGGATCACCGTCAGCCGCCGCTCTCCCGCTTCGCCCAAGGGCGCTTGATACATCAGGAGACAGGTCGACTGCGCCGACCCGCGCCCGACCCGCCCGCGCAATTGGTGCAACTGAGCCAAGCCGAAAATCTCGGCCCGCTCGATCACCATGATCGTCGCGTTGGGCACGTTTACACCGACCTCGATCACCGTCGTCGCCACCAGAACCGCCGTTTGCCCGGCGACAAACCGCGCCATCGCCGCGTCTTTGTCGACCGGCGCCATCTGGCCGTGTACCAGCCCCACCACGCCATCGCCCAACGCCGCGCGCAGCGTCGCAAATCGGGCCTCGGCACTGGCGTAATCGACCAGTTCCGAATCCTCGACCAGCGGGCAGACCCAATAGGCCTGTCGCCCGTCGGTCACCGCCGCCACCAGATGGGCCACCACCTCATCGAACCGGGTCGAGGAAATCAGCGCTGTACGGATCGGTTTGCGCCCCGCAGGTTTTTCGTCCAGCACCGAGATGTCCATGTCGCCATAACTCGCCAGCGCGAGACTGCGCGGAATCGGCGTCGCGGTCATCACCAGAACATCCGCCGCAGCCCCTTTAGCACCCAATTCCATTCGCTGCGCCACGCCGAACCGGTGCTGTTCGTCCACCACCGCCAGCCGCAGATCGGCAAAGCTGACGTCCTTCTGGAACACCGCGTGGGTGCCGACCAGGATGCCCGTCTCGCCCGCCGCCAGCGCGCGCAACTTGCCCGCGCGGTCGGCACCCTTGTCACGCCCGGTCAGAATGTCCAACCTGACCCCCGCCGCGGCGGCCAAGGGGGCCAGCCCTTCGTGATGCTGGCGCGCCAGAATTTCAGTTGGGGCCATCATCACCCCCTGCCCGCCCGCCTCGACCGCGACCAACAGCGCCATGAAGGCGACCAGTGTTTTCCCCGACCCCACGTCGCCCTGCAAAAGCCGATTCATCCGCAAGGGGGCCGCCATATCCGCTGCAATCTCGGCGACCGCGCGGGTTTGCGCCGCCGTGGGCGCATAGGGCAAGCTGGCCAGCACCTGACTTTGCAACGCGCCCGACCCGCGCGACATCTGCCCCTTGCCGCGCCGCAGCGTGGCACGGGCCAGCGACAGCGTCAGTTGATGCGCGAACAACTCGTCATAGGCCAGCCGCGCGCGGGCCGGGGCGGTCTGCGCAACATCTGCCTGATTTTTCGGCGCATGGGCCTGCGCCACCGCCTGCCGCCACGAAGGCCAGCCTTCGCGGGCCAGCAGCGGCCCGTCGATCCACTCCGGCAAATCGGGCGCGCGAGACAATGCACCGGTCACCGCCTTGCCCAACAGCTTTTGCGTGACGCCCGCGACCAGCGGATAGACCGGCTCAAACAAGGGCAATTCGTCCGCCTCATCCGGGCGCAGCACATGGTCGGGATGGACCATTTGTGCAATGCCATCAAACAGTTCCAGCCTGCCCGACAGCACGCGGCGCTGTCCGGTCGGCAGCAGTTTTTGCAGGAAATCGCCCCGCGCATGAAAGAACACAAGTTGAAACTCGATCAGCGGGTCGCGCACCATCACGCGGTAAGGCCCCTTGGTGCGCGGCGGGAAATGGCCGCCAACCTCGACCTCCACGGTCACCGTGGCAGGTGGGATCACATCGCGGATCGAGGTTTTCCGGCTGCGGTCCACCCCCGATACCGGCAACAGGAACAGCGCATCCTTGGGCCGCTCGATCCCCAGACCCAGCAGCGCCTTGGCAGTTTTCGCGCCGATTCCCTCCAGCGTTTCCAGATCGGCAAACAGCGGGAACAGCGCCTCGGGTCGGCTCATGCGCGACCTATCAGGGCAAGCCAGCCGCTCTCGTCCACCACAGCCACGCCCAAACGCGCCGCATCCTTGGCCTTGGACCCCGCCCCCGGCCCCGCAACCAGCAGATCGGTCTTGGCGCTGACCGACCCGGCCACCTTGGCTCCCAGCGATTCGGCCAGAACCTTGGCCTCGGCGCGGGTCATCTTTTCCAGCGTTCCGGTGAAAACCAGCGTCTTACCCGCAACCGGGCTGTCGGCCACGCTGCGCGCGAAAACCGGTTGTACGTCGAGTTGCGCCACCAGTGCATCCACCGCCGCCCGTTCCGCCGGATTCTGCAACGCCGCAACCAAGGATCCCGCCAGCACCGCGCCCACCCCGTCAATCGCAGTCAGTTCCGCCCATTCCGGCGACGCCGAATTGGCATGGGTCATCGCCGCCTCGAACGCGGCCCATGTATGATAATGCCGCGCCAGCAACCCGGCCGCCGCCTCGCCGACATGCCGGATGCCAAGGCCGAAAATCAGCCGGTCCAGCGGAATCGTCCGTTTCTCGGCAATCGCCGCGAACAGGTTGCCGACCGACCGCTCCCCAAACCCCTCGCGATTCTTCAACTGCCGCAAGCCGTTAGCGCTGTCGCGCGCGGCCAGCGTGAAAATATCGGCCGGGGTTTTCACCGGCAAATCAGCGTCGCGAAAGAACATCTCGACCTGTTTCGCGCCCAATCCTTCGATGTCGAAGGCCCCGCGCGAGACGAAATGCTTCAACCGCTCCAGCGCCTGTGCGGGGCAGATCAGACCGCCCGTGCAGCGCCGCACCGCGTCGCCGGGTTCGCGCACGGCCGGTGATCCGCATTCGGGGCAAAGCTTCGGGAAATCAAAGGGCTGGCTGCCGTCGGGTCGCCGGTCCAGATCGACATTGCTGATCTTCGGGATCACATCGCCCGCCCGGTACACCTGCACCCAGTCGCGAACCCGAATGTCGCGCCCGTCGCGAATCGCCATGCCCTTGGCATCACGGCCAGCGATGTAATCTTCGTTGTGCAGGGTGGCATTGCTGACCACCACCCCCCCGACGGTGACAGGCCGCAAACGCGCGACCGGTGACAGCGCACCCGTGCGGCCGACCTGAATGTCGATCCCCAACAACTCGGTCCACGCCAGTTCCGCCGGAAACTTGTGCGCAATCGCCCAGCGCGGGGTTGATGACCGAAACCCAAGCCGCGCCTGCAAGGCCAGATCGTCGACCTTGTAAACCACTCCGTCGATGTCATAGCCCAGACCCGCCCGCAGCCCCTCGATTACGCGGTACTGCGCCAGCATTGCCTCGGGCCCGTCGCACAGCACGGTCAAGGGGTTGGTCTGAAACCCCAGCGCGGCGAGCCGCGCAATCGACCCGCTTTGAGTAGCCCCCAAAGGCCCCGACAGTGCGCCCCAGGCATAGGCAAAGAACCGCAAGGGACGCGCAGCGGTGATTCGCGCATCCAGTTGCCGCATCGACCCGGCAGCGGCGTTGCGCGGATTGGCGAACACCCGGTCGCCCCGCGCATTCAGCGCCGCGAAGTCGGCGTGGGACATGTAGACCTCGCCCCGCACTTCGAGCACGTCCGGAGCCCCCGTCAACCGCTGGGGAATATCGGCAATCGTGCGGGCATTTTCGGTGACATTCTCGCCCACCTCGCCATCGCCACGTGTTGCCGCCTGCACCAATACCCCACCTTCAAAGCGCAAAGACAGCGACAAGCCGTCGATCTTGGGTTCCGCCGTGTAAAGCAGTGCATCCCGATGCCCCAGATACCGACGCACGCGGTCGTCGAAGTCGGTCACATCGCTCGGCTCGAACGCATTCTCCAGGCTCAGCAACCGCACCGCATGGGTGACCTTGCCAAACCCATCGGCCAAGGCCGCGCCCACCTGATCAGTCGGGCTGTCCGCCCGTTTCGCGCGCGGAAACTGCGCCTCGATCTTGGCATTCCGGCGTTTCAGCGCGTCATAGGCGGCATCGGTCAGGTCCGGCGCATCGTCGGTGTGATAGGCCCGATTCGCCTGCGCCAATGCCTCGGCCAAGGCGGCCAATTCCGCCATGGCCTCTGCCTCGGTCAGGTCTGCGACTGGTTTCGTTGCGTCCATGGCCCCCTCCGCGTGTCGATGCCGAAACTACGGCGACAACCCGTGAAGGTCCAGCCTCAGGCGCTGGCGGCAAGTCGCGGCTGCACCACCGCCGCCACCGGTTCGCGCAGTACATAGCCACGCCCCCAGACCGTTTCGATATAGTTCAATCCGCCGGTCGCCTCTGCCAGTTTTTTGCGAAGCTTGCAGATGAATACGTCGATGATCTTGAGTTCCGGCTCGTCCATTCCGCCGTAAAGATGGTTGAGGAACATTTCCTTGGTCAGCGTGGTGCCCTTGCGCAGGCTCAAAAGCTCCAACATCTGATATTCCTTGCCGGTCAGATGCACGGTCGCACCTTCGACATCCACCGTCTTGGCGTCCAGATTGACCGACACCCGCCCGGTCTTGATGACCGACTGGCTGTGACCTTTGGACCGCCGGATGATCGCATGAATGCGCGCCACCAACTCCTCGCGGTGAAAGGGTTTGGTCAGATAGTCATCCGCGCCAAACCCGAATCCCTTGATCTTGCTTTCGGTATCGTCGGACCCCGACAGAATCAGGATCGGCGTGTCGACACGGGCCAGACGCACCTGACGCAGCACCTCGTGTCCCGACATGTCGGGCAGGTTCAGGTCCAAGAGAATCAGGTCGTAGTCATACAGCTTTGCTAGATCGACCCCATCCTCCCCCAAGTCCGTGCAATAGACGTTGAGATTTGCATGAGTCAGCATCAATTCGATGCTGCGCGACGTCGTGGGATCATCCTCAACCAGCAGTATTCGCATCTTTCTTCGCTCCGCCTTGGGCCCTTGTTCGTTAACGACATTGACGGGCAATGGTTAATCGAGGGTTACTCTGCCAGAGCGAGAACAAAAAACAATCTAAAGTTGTCTGTATTTTTGAATAGTTGTAACGCGCAGGGCTTTATCCCCGTGCGATTCAACCGCTTGTCGCCAAAGGCCGAACTCTTCCTCCGACAAGGCATAGCGTTCCAAAGCCTCGGACTGGGTGATCAGACCATAGATCACGGCCTTGACCACCACCGCCTTGCGGCTGGCAACCCAGCGCCGTGTGTCGGGCGCTGGCAAATCGGCACGGCTCAGGGTGCTGCCATCTGGCAGGGTCACCTGGCGCGGCCCGTCGACTCGTTTGAGATACATGCGCGGTCCCTCGTTCATTCCGGTCACCATGGCATATCGTCCTTAACCCTTCCTGAAATGCAGGGGTTGAGAGTACCTAGCATTTTCCTATATTCCCCTACGATCAAGCCCCGGGGATTTCATGCTCGATCAACCGCTCAATTCGCTCGGCCTGGCCAAGCCCCCGTCAGAGACGCGGGTCGTGGTGGCCATGTCGGGCGGCGTCGATTCGTCGGTCGTGGCGGCCATGCTGGCCGAAGAAGGTTACGATGTCGTCGGGGTCACGTTGCAGCTTTACGACCATGGGGCGGCGCTGGCGAAAAAGGGCGCGTGCTGTGCCGGGCGCGACATTCACGACGCACGGCGCGTGGCGGAAACCATGGGGTTTCCGCATTATGTTCTGGACTATGAAAACACCTTCCGCGCGGCGGTGATCGAAGAGTTTGCCGACGCCTATCTCGCCGGAGCCACTCCGGTGCCCTGCATCCGCTGCAACGAAAGGATCAAATTCAAGGACCTGCTGGCGACGGCGCGCGATCTGAACGCTGATTGCATGGCAACCGGGCATTATATCCAACGCAAACTCGGGCGCGGGCCGGAACTGCATCAGGCAACCGATGCGGCGCGGGATCAAAGCTATTTCCTGTTCTCGACCACGCCCGATCAACTGGAGTATCTTCGCTTTCCGCTGGGCCATCTGACCTCCAAGGCCGAAACCCGCGCTTTGGCCGCCCGATACGGATTGGCCGTCGCCGACAAGCCCGACAGTCAGGACATCTGCTTTGTCCCCAACGGCAACTATGCGGCGGTGATCGAAAAACTGCGCCCCGGAGCGGCAGAACCGGGGGAGATCGTCGACCTTGACGGCCGGGTTCTGGGCCAGCATCGCGGCGTGATCCACTACACCATCGGTCAGCGCAAGGGGCTGGGGCTCGGGGGCCTCGGCGATCCGCTCTTTGTGGTGCGGCTGGAGGCAGGGGCCCGGCGGGTGATTGTCGGGCCGAAGGCGGCGCTGTCGACCCGGACAATTCCGCTGTGCGAGATCAACTGGCTGGGCGACGACCCGTTCGACAGCCGCTCCGAATGGCACCTGTCGGTCAAGGTCCGCTCGACCAGACCGCCCCGCCCCGCGGTGGTGCGGCCCCTGTCGGCAACCGAGGCAGAGGTCGAGTTGCTTGACCCAGAAGACGGCGTATCGGCAGGGCAGGCTTGCGTATTCTATGCGCCCGAAGGCAGCCGGGTGTTCGGCGGCGGCTGGATCTGGCGCGGTCGCTGACCGGGAAAGCCCAAAAATTTTTCGTCGAAAAATTCTGGGCCGCACTTCATAACACGGACAGCACTGACTTCGCCGCGCGCAGCCCTGGCGGGTCGCCCCCACGCCCCAGCCGATCCATCGTCATCTCCATCGCCGCCGCCTGCCCCGTCCCATCGACCAGCAGCCCGAGCACGGCAGGCGCGATCAGATCGGCCCGGCACCGCGCGCCGATGAACTCGGGAACCACGCGGGTTTCCGACACCAGATTGACCAGCGTCACCGTATCGATCAACGCTGCCCGCCGCATCAGCCACAGCGTCAGCGGGTGCATGTCATAGGCGATCACCATCGGGCAGCCGTTCGCCGCCAGTTCCAGCGAAACCGTCCCCGACGCCGCAAGCGCCACATCCGCGGCGGCGAAGGCCCCGCGTTTCTCGCCCGCCTCTTCGACGATCAATGGCCGCACCGGCCAATCCGCCGTTACCTCCCGCACCAGTTCGGCAACGCCCCGCACCGTCGGCAAGGCGACCCGCACCCCCGGATGCACCGCCTTGACCCGTGCCAGAACCTCGCCGATCACCGGGGCCAGCCGCGCCACCTCGCCCTTGCGCGATCCCGGCAGGGCCAGAACCAGCGGCCCCTCACCCGCAAACACCGCCCGCTCGGCCTCTGACGCCAGAGGTTCCGCTACCACGGGGTGTCCGACAAAATCGCAACTCATCCCGGCGGCGGTCATGTAGGGCGGCTCGAACGGCAACAGCGCCAGCACATGGTCGATGACCTTCGCCATCTTCACCGCCCGCCCTGGACGCCACGCCCAGACCGAAGGGGCTACATAGTGGATCGTCCGCAACTCCGGCCGCGCCGCCTTGACGAGGCCCGCCACGCGCAGACAAAAATCCGGACTGTCGATGGTGATCAGGGCTGCAGGGGCCTGCTCCAGCACCGCCGCCGCACATTGCGAGATCCGCCGTTTCAGCGCGAAATACTTGGGCAAAACCTCGGCAATCCCCATCACCGACAATTCTTCCATCGGGAACAGGCTGACCAGACCTTGCCCCTGCATGAGCGGCCCGCCAACCCCGGCGAACGCAACGTCCGGTGCCAAGGCGCGCAGCCCTGCCATCAGCGCAGCCCCCAGCCGATCCCCCGAAGGCTCGCCCGCGATCAGGAACAGCCTCAGCGTGCCCACAGAAAGACGCCCCGCGCCGCCGCCGCGGCCTGCATCGCGGGCAGGTCAAGGCAGATCACCCCGCCGGCCTGCCAGACGATCCCGGCCAACCCGGCCTCCGCCACAAGGCACACGGTTTCAACCCCCAGGGTCGGCAGATCGATCCGCATATCCTGCCCCGGCTTCGGGGCCTTGCAAAATACCCCCCGCCCGCGCGACGCATCCGGGCGCAACGCGCCAATCCCCGCCACCGTCGCCAGCAAGGCATCGGTCCCCGGCAACGCCTCGACCCCCAGACACAGCCCTTGCGCCACGACACAGCCCTGCCCTACATCGACAGCCCCCAAGGCCGCGACAATTGCCATCGCCCGCACTGCATCGGCTTCGTCCTGCGCCGTCACAGCCCCGGCCAGAAGCCCGACCCCCGGCACCAGCGACGGGGCCACATCCTGCACCCCCACCACGGCAAACCCGGCCTCCTCGAAAATCGCGATCACCGCCCGCAACGTCGCATCATCCCCCGCCTGCATCGCGGCCAGCAAGCGGGGCACCATTGTCGCGGTCTGCGGATCGAACAGCGCGGGGTCCAGCGTTGGCCGCTGAACGGCCCCCGCGAACACCACGCGGTCCACCTCGCGATCCTCCAGCAGCCGCAGCAACAGCGCCAATCGTTCGACCCGGAACACCTGATCCACCGCCACCCCATCGGGCGCAAAGCCGTCCAGAGCACAGACCAGAGGCGCATCCAGCGCAGCCGCCAGTGCCGCAGGCAACCCGCCCCGCCCCGCAATGATCGCCGTCCTGCTCATTTCGGCGTCAGGAAAGACCGGTCCGACGCGGCCAGAATGAACCCGACCATCTCGCGCACATGCGGGCTGTCAGTTTCCTCGGACAGTCGGCGCGCGCGGTCAAGAAACGACCCCTCGCCCTGCGCCAGCATCTGATACGCGGCCCGCAGCGCCGTGATCTCGGCCCGGTCCACCCCGCGCCGCTTAAGCCCCACCAGATTCAACCCGTCCAATGCCCCGCGCGGCCCCTGCACCAACCCGTAAGGCAGCACGTCATTCGTCACCATGGTGACAGCCCCGATAATCGCGCCACGCCCGATGCGGACCCACTGGTGAATGCCCGACAGCCCGCCGATGATCACGTCATCGCCGATATGGCAATGCCCGGCAATCGCCACCTGATTGGCCAGGATCACCCGATCCCCCAATACCGCATCATGCCCGACATGCGCGCCCGTCATCAACAGACAGTCGTCGCCGACCCGCGTCACTCCGCCGCCGCCTTCGGTGCCGGTGTTCAGCGTCGCCCCCTCGCGGATGCGACAGCGCGCGCCGACGATCAGCCTGGTCCGCTCGCCCTTGTATTTCAGATCCTGCGGCACCTCGCCGACGCAGGCGAAGGGGAATACCTCGGTCCCCTCGCCGACGTCGGTCCATCCGGTGATCACCGCGTGGGATTTCACCACCACGCCCGCTGCCAGCGTGACATCCGCCCCGATATGGACGAACGGCCCGATGCGAGAGCCCTCGCCGATCACCGCCCCCGGTTCGATCACAGCGCTGGGGTGGATGGTCGCGGTCATCGCATCAGGCTTTCGGGACGTCGAACATCGCCATGAACGTAGCCTCGCAGGCCAACTCGTCACCCACCATCGCGCGGCCCTCGAACTTCCAGACCCGGCCCCCGCCGCGCAGCGCCTTGACATGCAGTTCCAGCACATCGCCCGGCACCACCTTGCGGCGGAACTTGACCCCGTCGACACCCATGAAGAACACCGTCGCGTTCTTGTCGACCAACCCCATCGACAGTCCGACCAAGATGCCCGACGTCTGCGCCATCGCCTCGATGATCATCACGCCGGGAAAAATCGGCATCCCCGGAAAATGGCCCTGAAACTGCGGCTCGTTGAAGGTGACGTTCTTGATCCCGACACAAGCGTGCGGCACCTGAATGTCGCGCACCTTGTCGATCAGCAGGAACGGATAGCGGTGCGGAATGATCCGCATGATCAGGTCAAGATCGGCGGTTTGCGGCACGGCAGACTGGGGCAGTGCAGAGGCGTTTGCAACGGGCTGGTCGGTCATCATCACTCCTCTGGTCCGGCCCGCAGCACGGGTTTGGTCCTGATTAACAACTCACAGGCCATGAGACAAGATTGCGTGGCTATGGCGAGGGCGCAACCGGCGCTTGAGGGACCACAGCCGGAGCGGGCAAAGCTACCGGGGGATCCTGCGGGGCCACCCCTGTAGTGCCATCCCCCATCTCGGCATCCAGCCGCGCAATCGCCGCATCGGTGATGTCGATCCGGGCCAGCGACAGCACGATCGCCTCGCGCTTGACGATCATCACCGCGCCACGTTCTGCCATCAACGCCCCCACAACCGGCAAGGCAGTCTGAAAGAACTGTTGGCGTTCCTCGTCGAACCGCCGCTCCACCGCGCGGGATTTTGCCGTCTGCGCCTGCCGCATCTCCTCGGCCTTTACGTCGAACGCATCGGCCAGAATTCGGAATTCGGCAACCGGCAACGCCGGACGGCGCACTGTCAGGTCACGTTCTTCCGTCTCCATCGAGGCTTCGATCTTGCGGTTTTCGGCGGACAGATCTCGTCGTTCGGCATCGCTGCGCGCCTTGACCGCGCGGCCAAACTGCGATTCGGCAAACAACCGCTCCTGATCCAGCGTCACCACGTTGCTGCCTGCCACGTCCTGCTCTTGTGCCGCCGCCTGCCCTGCGAACAGGGCAATCAAAAGCGCCAGAACCCGAAGCATCAGAACTGGGTCGAGATGGTCAGATCGAAGTCCTGCACCTTGTCGAAGTCTTCCTTCAACAGCGCCCGGCTGAAGTTGAACCGCAACGGGCCAACCGGTGTGTTCCAGAACAGCGACACCCCGATGGCTGACCGCAG
>JBBRVJ010000047.1:0-21824 GCA_038246975.1 Rhodobacterales bacterium
AGGGGCGGCGTCGGTGGTCACCCTGTCCCTGCCCGTGATCCAGACCCGCACCGTCCATCCCGGCGAAACCGTAGGCTATTCCGCCATCTGGACGGCCGCGGTGCCCGCCGTCATCGCCACGATGTCCAGCGGTTATGCCGACGGCCTGCTGCGCGCCCTGTCGAACCGCGCGGTGCTGTGGGACGGCGATGTGCCCTGCCCGGTGGTCGGGCGGATATCGATGGACCTGATCACGGCCGACATCACCCATCTGCCCGATGTGCCCCACAGCCTGGACATCCTGGGGGAGCAACAGACGGTCGACGATCTGGCCGACGCCGCCGATACCATCGGTTATGAGATTCTGACCGGCCTCAGCCCGCGCTATGCCCGTCGCCACACCGAGCGGCCCACATGATCGCCGCCGCTTTGGCAAGCATCGGGCGGCCGGTTCTGGCCGGCCTCGCCGCCATAGGCCGGGTCGCGCGGTTTGCCGGTGAGGCGATCACCCACCTGATCCGCCCGCCGTTCTATCTTCGCGAGTTCGGGCACAGCCTGCTGCAGATCGGCTGGTTTTCGTTGCCGGTGGTCGGTCTGACTGCCCTGTTCACCGGGGGGGCGCTGGCCTTGCAGATCTATTCCGGCGGCGCGCGGTTCAATGCGGAATCGGTCGTCCCCTCCATTGTCGCCATCGGCATGGCGCGCGAGTTGGGTCCCGTGCTGGGCGGGTTGATGGTCGCGGCACGGGTCGCGAGTTCGATCGCTGCCGAAATCGGCACGATGAAAGTCACCGAACAGATCGACGCGCTGGTCACCCTGTCGACCAACCCGATGAAATATCTGGTGGTGCCGCGCGTTCTGGCGGCGACTTTGGCCGTGCCCGTGCTGGTCGCAGTCGGCGACAGCATCGGCATCATGGGGGGGTGGCTGGTCGGCATCACGCGGCTGGACTTCAACTCGGCGAGTTACCTGAAAACCACCACCGATTTTCTGGAAACCTGGGATGTGGCGTCGGGCATGATCAAGGGCGCTGCCTTCGGGTTCATCGTGGCGCTGATGGGTTGTTACTTCGGCATGAACTCGGCCCGTGGCGCACAAGGAGTGGGCGCTGCCACCAAATCCGCCGTGGTCGCGGCCAGCGTGCTGATCCTCGCAGCCAATTACCTGCTGACCGAGGTGTTCTTCACCTCATGATCGAGCTTTCCGCCGTCACCAAGACTTTCGGGGCGAACCGTGTGTTGCGCGGGGTCGATCTGATCTTGCCGCGCGGGCAGTCGATGGTGGTGATCGGCGGGTCGGGCACCGGCAAATCGGTGCTGCTGAAGTGTATTCTGGGTCTCGTGCGCCCCGATGCGGGCCGCATCACGCTGGACGGCGAAGACGTGGCCAAAGCGGAACGTGACGCCTTCCTCGCCCGGTTCGGGATGCTGTTTCAGGGCGGCGCGCTGTTCGACAGCCTGCGCGTCTGGGAAAACGTCGCCTTCCGCCTGTTGCGCGGGGCGAAAGCCATGCCACCCGAAGCGGCCCGCGCCATCGCCCTTGAGAAACTGCGCCGTGTCGGGCTGACCCCCGCCGTCGCCGACCAATACCCGGCCGAGTTGTCGGGCGGCATGCAGAAACGGGTCGGGCTGGCCCGCGCGATTGCCGCCGAACCCGAGATCATCTTTTTCGACGAGCCGACCACCGGCCTCGATCCGATCATGTCTGGCGTGATCAACGCCCTGATCCGGGAAATCGTGGTCGAGATGGGCGCGACGGCGATGACCATCACGCATGACATGTCCTCGGTCCGCGCCATCGCCGACCGCGTGGCGATGCTGCATGCCGGGGTGATCCAATGGACGGGGCCCGTGGCGGACATGGACGCAGCCCCAGACCCCTATCTGCAACAGTTCATCCACGGCCGCGCCGACGGCCCGATTGAATCGGCGCGTTAACCCGGTGATTCTGTCGCGGCAGCCACCAAATTCAGGCCCTCACCAGCCCTGCCATGAACCGTCGCCCAGCGGTTGAACACTGTTTCCACGTTGGGAACAATCTGCCCTATCCGCCTGATTTATAGGGTAATACTCAACCCACTGACCAAAAATACGTTGCAAATGTGGCGGGTTCTGAAAAGGGTAAAACCGTGTAGTTCGGGGGTAACGGGTATGTCGTCAAGATGGGGGCCTGCGCTGCGGTCGGCCGAACAATCGGTGCAGGCCGGGATGCAGGGGCTGGTGGTGCTGGTGGCGCTTGGCCTGGCCGCGGCCAGCCTTGCCGCTGCGTCTGGTCTGCTGCCTTGGCCCCAACTCGCGCTGTTCTTTGGCGGGGCGGCGGTGCCGCAGGCGGGCATGTGGCTGCAACTGGGGCTGACGGGGCTGTTCATTGCGCTGACCTTCTATCTGCCGGCCAATCTGCGCATGACCCGCCTTGAACGCAGCCATCGCAGTTTCGCGATGGGGATGGAGGATGTATCCCACGCCTACCGCATGGCCCATGCCGCCGACCGGGCGGGGGTGTTTGCCCTGTCGGGGGAATTCGACACGATGCGCACCCGGCTGGAACACCTTCGCCATCATCCCGACCTTGCCCATCTGGAACCCGAACTGCTGCAACTCGCCGCCCAGATGAGCCATGAGACCCGCGACCTCGCCCGCGCCTACAGCGACGACAAGGTCAACCGCGCCCGCATGTTCCTGAGACAACGCCAGGAAGAGGCCCACGCGCTGACCGACCGTCTGGCCATCACGCGCCGGACCTGTGACGAGTTGCGCCGCTGGCTGACCGACATCGAGGCCGAAGAACGCATCGCCCAGCAACAGATCCGCAGGCTGGAGGCGGATCTGAAGGAGATATTGCCGACGTTGGGCTATGCGTTCGATATGCCCGAACCTCAGGATGCCAACGTCGTCGCCCTGTCGAAACTGCCTTACAAGGGCTTGAACATCGGGCGCGAAAGCCTCAGCTAATCGGCCATGAAATACGCCAATCTCGCGCTGATGATCCTGTTCCCGGTGGCGTGGTTCGCGCCGCTGCTGCGGGCGGCCTTGCTGCCGGTGTTCGGCATGTCCGAAATCTCGGTGGTTTCTGGCCTGCAATCCCTGTGGCGCAGCGATATCGTGCTGGCCATGGTGGTGACGATCTTCGCCATTTTCGCCCCCTGGCTGAAAACCATCGGCCTCGCCCTGCTGCATTTCGGCCTGTTGTCGCCCAAGACCCTGCCTGCATTGCATATTCTGGGCAAACTCGCGATGGCGGATGTGTTTCTGATCGCGGTGTATATCGTGCTGGTCAAAGGCATCGGCGTGGCGACGGTCGAGGTGGCCTGGGGCCTGTACCTGTTCACCGCCTGCATTATCGCTTCGCTCGTCATCTCGATCCTGACGGCACGCAAAGTCTGACGCCGTGCCGACCGGGGGAGCCGAAAATTTCCGCCGAAAATTTTGGCCAGCCCCGCCGATTGCGGATCGCGCGCATTCAAGGCATCAAGACGCATGAGCAAAGCCCCCGCCTTCACCTGCACAGCCTGCGGTGCCGCCCACCGCAAATGGATCGGCAAATGCGAGGCTTGCGGCGGCTGGAACACCATCGTCGAAGAAGCCCCGCTGACCACAGGGCCAAAATCGTTGGGATCGAAGGGAAAATCCATCCCCCTGACCGACCTCGCCACGACCGAGGCCCCAACCCCCCGCGCCTCGTCCGGCATCGACGAACTGGACCGCGTTCTGGGCGGAGGATTGGTCCCTGCCTCTGCCATCCTCGTCGGCGGCGATCCGGGCATCGGCAAATCAACCCTGCTGTTGCAAGCCGCCGCATCCTTCGCCCGGCGCGGCACCTCCGTCATGTACATCTCGGGCGAAGAAGCCGCAGCGCAAGTGCGGATGCGGGCTCAGCGGCTTGGCCTGACCGATGCAAAGGTCGCCCTCGGAGCCGAAACCAACCTGCGCGACATCCTGACCACGCTCGACACCCACCGCCCGGCCCTCTGCGTGATCGATTCGATTCAAACCATGTGGCTCGACACCATCGAAGCCGCGCCGGGCTCGGTCAGCCAAGTGCGCGCCGCCGCCCACGAACTTGTAACCTTCGCCAAGAAACGCGGCGTGTCGGTCATTCTGGTCGGCCATGTCACCAAGGATGGCCAGATCGCCGGGCCGCGCGTCGTCGAACACATGGTCGATACGGTTCTTTACTTCGAAGGCGAACGCGGCCACCAGTTCCGTATCCTGCGCGCGGTCAAGAACCGCTTCGGCCCGGCGGATGAGATCGGCGTGTTCGAAATGACCGGCGACGGCCTGCAACAGGTGTCAAACCCCTCTGCGCTGTTCCTGTCCGACCGCGGAACTGCCACTCCGGGTTCAGCCGTCTTCGCAGGCATCGAAGGGACGCGACCGGTCCTGACCGAAATTCAGGCCCTCGTCGCACCCTCCCCGCTCGGCACCCCGCGCCGCACGGTGGTGGGGCTTGACGGCGGCCGCCTGTCCACGATTCTGGCGGTGCTGGAGGCGCGCTGCGGCATCTCGTTCGCCGGCCTCGATGTGTTCGTGAACGTGGCAGGCGGCATGCGGGTATCCGAACCCGCCGCCGATCTGGCAGTCGCAGGGGCCATCCTGTCGGCGCGCGAGGATGTGGCAATTCCGCCAGACATGGTGCTTTTCGGGGAAATCAGCCTGTCGGGTGCCTTGCGCCCCGTTACCCAGACGGAAAACCGGTTGAAAGAAGCCTCGAAACTTGGTTTCACACAAGCGATAGCGCCCGCCCGGTCCAAGATGGGTCAGGCAACCGATATGCGGGTGCGCGAGATGCCCGATCTGGTGGCGTTCGTTGGGGATATGTTCGGCGCAGGATAACGCGCCTGGAGGCTATGAATGGACGGCTTTACCGTGGTTGATGCCGTCGTGGCGGGCCTGATCGTGCTGTCGGCGATCCTTGCCTATTCACGCGGCTTCGTGCGCGAGGCGATGGCGATTGCGGGCTGGGTCGGGGCCGCGGTGCTGGCCTTCGTGTTCGCCCCCACAGCCCAGCCGCTGATCAAGGAACTGCCCGTGGTCGGCGAATTCCTCGAAGGCTGCGAGTTGTCGATCATCGCCGCCTTTGCCGCCGTGTTTGCCGTGGGGCTTGTGCTGGCCTCGTTGTTCACGCCGCTGTTTTCGTCCGTCGTCCAACGCTCGGCCCTGGGCGGTCTGGATCAGGCGTTGGGCTTTCTGTTCGGCGTGGCGCGGGGCGCGCTGCTGGTCGCGGTGGCCTTCCTTGTCTATGACCGCGCACTGTCCTCCAATCCGGTGCCGATGATCGACGACAGCCGCTCGGCCAAGGTCTTCGCCAGCTTTCAGGCCTCCATCGACGCCGCCGTCCCCGAAGACGCGCCAAACTGGATCGTCGACCGCTACAACGACCTGACTGCCGCCTGCACAGCCCCCGCAGCCCCGGTGCCCGCCGCCACAGCCCCCACCACGGGCGGCTGACGGCACGAAACCGGCACAGCGGCTATGCACCGATCCCCTGATGACAGGACCGTCGTCAGCCCCTATCTACAAGGCTTACAGCCTGATGGATTCGGAGCGTCCCTTGCCCAAACTCATGCCAGAGTCCGCCGACTACCGGGCCCATCCCTTCGACGATGACAAGCTGAAAGAAGAATGTGGCATCTTCGGCGTGATCGGTGCGGCGGATGCGGCCAAACTGGTCGCCTTGGGCCTGCATGCCTTGCAACACCGGGGTCAGGAGGCCGGCGGGATCGTGTGTTACGACGCCGAGCAGGGCTTCAACTCCGCCCGCCGCTTCGGCTATGTCCGTGACAACTTCACCTCGCCCGAAGTGATGGCGACCCTGCCAGGAGCGCTGTCGATCGGCCATGTCCGCTATTCCACCGCAGGCTCCAAAGGGGCAACGGCGATCCGCGACGTGCAGCCGTTCTTTGGCGAGTTCTCGATGGGCGGGGCGGCCATCGCCCACAACGGCAACCTGACCAACGCGACCCAGTTGCGCCGCGAATTGATCGAACGCGGCAGCATCTTTCAATCCTCGTCCGACAGCGAATGCATCATCCATCTGATGGCGCGGTCCCTTCAGAAATCCATCGCCGAACGCATGAAAGATGCCCTGCGCTGCGTCGAAGGCGCGTTTTCGGTTGTGGCAATGACTCGAAGCAAGCTGATCGGCGTGCGCGATCCCTTGGGCGTCCGGCCTCTGGTTCTGGGCCGCATCGGCGATTCTGGCTGGGCACTGGCGTCGGAAACCTGCGCACTCGACATCATCGGGGCGGAATTCATCCGCGAAATCGAGCCCGGCGAAATGGTGGTGATCGAAGGCAACAAGGTCGACTCGACCCGGCCCTTCCAACCCGCCAAATCACGCTTCTGCATCTTCGAGCACGTCTATTTCAGCCGCCCGGATTCCATACTCGGCGGTCGTTCGGTCTATGAAACTCGCCACGCCATCGGCCGCGAACTGGCGATCGAGGCCCCGGTCGATGCCGACCTCGTCTGCCCGGTCCCCGACAGCGGCACCCCCGCCGCCATCGGCTATTCACAGCAATCCGGCATTCCCTATGCGATGGGCATCATCCGCAACCAATACATGGGCCGCACCTTCATCGAGCCGTCGGAATCGATCCGCAACATGGGCGTGCGCTTGAAACTCAATGTCAACCGCGCGCTGATCAAAGGCAAACGGGTCATTCTGGTCGACGACTCGGTGGTGCGCGGCACCACCAGCCGCAAGATCAAGGACATGATCCTCGAGGCCGGCGCCGCAGAGGTTCACTTCCGCATCGCCTCCCCTCCCACCGCCTGGCCCTGCTTCTACGGCGTCGACACGCCCGAGCGGTCGAAACTCCTCGCAGCGACGATGTCCGAAGAGGAAATGCGCGACTGGATCGGCGTCGACAGTCTCAAATTCATCTCGCTCGACGGCCTCTACCGCGCGGCAGGCGAGGCAAAGGGCCGCAACACTGTGACCCCGCAATACTGCGACGCCTGCTTCTCAGGCGACTACCCCGTCACGCCCTCCGACAAGATCGAAGAAGGCTTCCAGATGAAAGCCGCAGAATAGAGCGGCTCCTCCCCCACGGCCGACATCCCCACAAACCCGCGCCCGCCCCTTGTCGCCCCCCCGCCAGCCTGCGATATACGCCGCCATGAACACGCAACCCACAGCCCTCGTCACCGGCGCATCGCGCGGCCTTGGGGCCGCCATCGCCGAATACCTCGCCCTGCAAGGCTGGCACGTCATCGCCGTCGCCCGCACCGCAGGCGGGCTCGAAGAGCTTGACGACCGGGTCAAATCCGCAAAACTTCCGGGCGCGGGCAGCCTGACGCTGGCCCCGATGGACATCACCACCGACGACGCGATGCGCCACCTCTGCCGGTCGGTTTACGACCGCTGGCGCGGCCTCGGCCTCTGGGTCCATGCGGCGATCCACGCAGCCCCTCTTGCGCCAGCGTCCTCCCTCGACGCCCGCGATTGGGACAAATCCCTCGCCACCAACACCCGCGCCACCGGAATCCTGATCCCGATGATCGAACCCCTGCTGCGCGCCCAAAACGGCACCGCCTTGTTCCTGAACGATCCCCGCGCCGGGGCAAGGTTCTTCGGGGCTTACGGCGCCACCAAAGCCGCGCAGATCGCCCTCGCCCAAAGCTGGCAAGCCGAAACCAGCAAGATCGGCCCCCGCGTCCTGATCGAAACCCCTGCCCCGATGCCGACCGCGACCCGTGCAAGATTTTTCCCCGGCGAAGACCGCAGCAAACTCGCCGACCCCAGGACCGAGGCCGCCCGGCTGATCGGCCTGCTCTAAGGTCCCCTTTCCTCCTGGCAAAAATATCCTCGGGGGGTGCGGGGGGCAGACAGCCCCCCGCCGCTCTCCGCAATCGTTACGCTTCCAGTGCGCCCGCAATCGCCGCCCACAGCACCTCGACCGGCTCCAGCCCGACTGACAGCCGGATGAACCCCTGCGGCACCGCATCGCCCCAGCGCACCCGACGTTCACCCGAAGTATGGGTGGACCCGAAACTGGTCGCTTGTGCGATCAGCGGGCACTCGGTCAGAAACCGCTCGGCCCGCGCCGCGTCGGGCAACTCGAACCCGATCAGAAAACCAAAGCCAGACATCTGCCGCTTGGCAATCGCGTGCGACGGGTCCTGCGACAGCCCCGGATAGCGCACATTCGCCACGCCCCGATGCTCGGCCAACCGCCCGGCCACTACCATCGCACTGGCGCACATCCGTTCCAGCCGAACTTCCAGCGTCTCGATCCCGCGATGGACCAGCCACGCCTCGAACGACCCCGGTACCCCGCCCGACAGCCGCCGCCAGTCGCGCACCTTCTGGATGAACGCCGGATCGCGTGACGCCACATGGCCGAACAGCACATCGGAATGCCCGGCAGGCGCCTTGGTATCCGCCGCGACCACCACATCGGCCCCGAGGTCCAGGGGTCGCTGCAACAGCGGGGTCATCGTGGTGTTGTCGACCATCACGATCGCCCCCACCGCATGGGCCCGCGCGCAGACCAAGGCAATGTCGCAGACTTCCAGCCCGGGGTTGGACGGCGTCTCGATGTAAACCACCGCCGCCCCCGACAAGTCCGCCGTGGCAATGTCGCGCGTCGCGACCTCGACCACCTCGACGCCGTAAGCCGCCAGCACCTGCGCCGACAGCAACCGTGTCACATAATACCCGTCCGCCGGAATGATGACCCGCTTGCCCGCCGCAAGCCCCGCAAACAGCGCCGCCGAAATCGCCCCCATGCCGCTGGGAAACGCCACGCATTCGGCATCCTCCAGCAGCCCCAACTGCGCCTCCAGCGCCTCCCAAGTCGGCATGCCGGATCGGCCATAGACGCGGGTCAATCCCTCGACATCCGGCGCGTGATAGGTGGCCGACGTCACGATCCCCGCCACAAGCGGATCACCGGGGGCCAAGCCCTTGCTGCGATGATGCAGCATGGCGGCAAAGCGGGCCTGCGTCTCAGCGTCCATCGTCATGTCCTTCCTGTCTTCATGCAACGCATGAAGAGCGCGCTGCAACGCCCTGATTGAAAACTATTCCAGCCGCGCCGGAAACCCGTCCGCCCGCAGATCGGTGTCCAGCACATCCTCCAGCAGCTTGACGATCTGCGTCGACTGCGCCGCCCCGCCATAAGCCGCCTTGCCCTTCAGAAACGTCTGCGCCGTCATCCCCGCCAAGTCCAGCGGCACTCCGAACTCGCGCCCGAACTCCATCGCAAAGCCCAGATCCTTCAACGCCAGATCCATCGAAAACGCGATGTCATAGGACCCGTTCAGGATCAACTGCCCCTCGGTCTCATGCACGAAACTGGTCCCGGACGAGGCCGCAATCGCTTCCCACGCTGTTTTCAGATCCAACCCGCCCCGCTTGGCCAGCATCAACGCCTCGCCATCCGCGACCAGATGGATGAACGCCAGCATGTTGGTAATGACCTTGATCACCGCCGCCGACCCCAAAGGCCCCATGTGGAAAATCTTGTTGCCGATCGCCTCCAGTGCAGGCCGGTGCAAGGCGAACAGATCGTCATCGCCCCCGACCAGCACGGTAATTTCGCCCCGCGCCGCCAGATGCACGCCCCCGGTGACCGGCGCTTCCAGCAGTTTGATCCCGACCGACCGCGCGAGGCCCCCGAGCCGCAGAATGTCATCCCGGCCCAGCGTCGAGTTTTCGATCCACGCAGCCCCCGGCTTCAACGACGTCAGCATTTCGGCCAGAACCAGTTCCGACACTGCAGGCGACGGCAGGCAGGTGAACACATGGTCCACCATCCCCGCCAATTCGCGGGCCGACCCCGCCACCCTGGCCCCCATCGCCGCATGCCGCGCAGATAGCGCCGGATCGCGGTCATAAACGACAAGGTCGAACCCTTTGCGGATCAGGCTGGCGGCCAGATGACCGCCAAGATTGCCCAACCCCACATAGCCATAGATCACACGCCATACCCCACGATGCCCTTGACCTCGCAAAAGTCATGGATGCCCCAATCGGCATATTCGCGCCCGTTGCCGGACTGCTTGTAGCCGCCGAACGGCGCAGAGGTATCCCACGCGGGATAGTTCAGGTTCACCGTCCCCGCCCGCATCCGCCGCGCCACCGGAATCGCATCCTCGACCGGCCCCGCAATATAGGCGGCCAGCCCGTAGACCGTGTCATTCGCCATCCTCACCGCGTCGTCGATGCTGTCATAGGGCAGGATCGCCAGCACCGGACCAAAGATTTCTTCCTTGGACACCGTCATGTCATTGGTCACCCCACCAAAGATCGTCGGCTTGACGAACCAGCCCCGGTTAAGCCCCGCAGGCCGCCCGACGCCGCCGGTGACCAGTACCGCGCCCTCGTCGATCCCCGCCTGGATCAACCGCTGCACCTTGTCGAACTGCAGTTTGGAAATCAGCGGCCCCATCGTGGTGCCCTCTGCCATAGGATCGCCCGGAACCACCGCCTCGGCGGTTTCCTTGGCCACCGCCAAAGCCTCGTCATGCCGGTCGCGCGGCACAAACATCCGGGTCGGCGCGTCGCAGGACTGGCCTGTATTGCCAAAGCATCCCTCGACCCCGCTCGCCACCGCCGCAGCCAGATCGGCGGTCGGCAGGATGATGTTGGCCGACTTGCCGCCCAGTTCCTGCGCCACCCGCTTGACCGTGGGGGCTGCATTGGCCGCCACCGCCGTACCGGCCCGCGTCGATCCGGTAAACGACACCATGTCCACCTCGGGGTGCGACGACAGCCGCGCGCCGACCTCTGGCCCGGTCCCGTTCACCAGATTGAACACCCCCGCCGGAACCCCGGCCGCGTGACAGACTTCTGCGAACAAAACCCCCGACAGGGGTGCAATCTCGGACGGCTTCAACACCATCGTACACCCGGCCAGCAGCGCAGGCGCCACCTTGCAGGCAATCTGGTTCATCGGCCAGTTCCACGGCGTGATCAGCCCACAAACCCCGATGCCCTCGTAGACGATCCGCGTGGTGCCGCGCGAGTATTCCCAAGTCATCTCTTCCGCCGCCTTGATGGCCGCCTCGATATGCACCTGCCCCGCCCAGGCCTGCGCGCCCCGCGCCCATTCGATCGGCGCACCCATTTCCGTGCTCATCGCCTGCGCGAAGTCCTCGTAGCGGTCGTTGTAAACCTCGAGGATGCGCCTGACCAACGCGATCCGCCCGGCCACCGGCGTCACGGTCCACGCATCAAACGCCGCCCGCGCCGCCATGATCGCCCGGTCGGCATCCGCCTCGGACCCCAGCGCAACCTCGGCGACCATTTCTTCGGTCGCGGGGTTTTCCACCCCCATCCGGTTGGTCGAAAGCGGCTCCACCCAAGCCCCGTCGATGTAGAACCTGGTCATGTTCGCGGAAATGGTCATGGCATGTCTCCCTTTATCTTTGCCGCAGGATGCCGCAGCACACCCGCCGAATGCAAGCCGTCAGGCCCGCGAAATCTCGTCCAGATACCAGCCGATATAGCGCAGCTCGTTCTGCTCCATCGGCGCAATCGGGCCGGGCACGAAATAGGCCGACTTCACCCCCCGCGCGGTATGTTCGATGATCTTCTTGTCCTCGTCGGTCGTGATCCGCCACAACCACGTCAGCCGTGCCAGATCGTAGTCCTGCCCCTCGACCGCCGCGCCGTTGACCAGCCAGATCAACTCCATCCGGCTGCGCGTCGGGCCATCGGGGAAAAACCGATAGATCATGCCGTGATCGGGATAGGCCACCAGAAAGCTGGTGCCGCCCAGATGAACAGAAGTCACCCCCCCGTCGAACGCCGCAAACCGCCCCATCAAGGGGGCCACCGCGCGGCCATCCTCGCTGCCCGTCTCGACCCCGTCATACAGCGCATAGCGGAACGCATGCACGGCCTCCGCCCCCCGCGCCGAGGTTTGCCACAGATCGCCCTGCCCGATGTCGATGCCCAGCGCGCAGGTCCGCACCTCCATCGCCGCGTTCAACGCGGCGATCTGCTCCAACGGTTGTTCCAGCGCATGGGTCTGCGAATACTCCGGGTGCGCCGGACCGCAGTGATAGCACTCGACATAATTCTCGACCGCAAGCTTCCAGTTGGCCTCGATCACATAAGCCTCGCGGTGCGCGACCTTGGCATCGGCCCAGCCATACTGCCCGCAGGTCGCATGCAGCAGCCGCTCCACCTCGGAAAAATCCAGCGGCTCGGCGGCAAAGGACACGAACACCAAGCCCTCGACGACCTTGACATGCAGCTTGTGCAGCCCGTGATCCTCGCGCCGGAACTCCTTGGGCATCAGGCGTGCCGCCTTCAACCGCCCGTCGTTGCCATAGGTCCACGCATGATAGGGGCAGACGAAGGCCTTGGCATTGCCCTTCTGCGCCGTGCACACCTCTGCCCCGCGATGGCGGCAGACGTTCAGCATCGCATGGACTTCACCCTGCCCGTCGCGGGTCAGGATGATCTGCTCATCCCCCAACAGGAACACCTCGAAATCATTGGGGTTCGGGATCACGCTGGCATGGGCCAGACAATGCCAGTGACGGCGGAACACCCGCTCCATATCCCGCTCATAGATCGCCGGATCATGGTAGAACGCCCGCGCCAGACCGCGGCCCGGATGGTGCGCCGCCACCAGCGCATCAATCGCATCGCCGCTGTTCGCACCCCAACCCTGCGCCAGAATCCCGCTCATACCCGCACCCTCGCTGATTTCGGATCATACATCGGGGCAAGCGAGGCTATCGCCTGATGCCGCACCCCCGCCACTTCGATCTCATAGGTCGACGCCAGAACATCCGCCTCGCTTTCGCCCCGGCACGGCACATAACCCATCCCGACAGCCCCCCCCAGAAAATGCCCGTACGCACCAGACGTCACAGGCCCCACGATCCGCCCGTCCCGCACGACCGCCTCGTTGTGAAACAACAGCGGCTCGGGATCGACCAGCCGGAACTGCACCATCCGCCTGTCCAACCCCGCATCCGCCTTGCGCAGCACCGCATCGCGCCCGATGTAGTCCGGTTTCTTCCTGGACACCGCAAAGCCCAACCCCGCCTCCAGCACATGATCCTCGTCGGTAATGTCATGCCCGAAATGGCGATAGGCCTTTTCGATCCGGCAACTGTCCAACGTATGCAACCCGCACAACGTCATCCCCCCGGCGTCCACCAACGCCTCGAAGACATGGGCGGCTTGGTCGGTCGTGACATACAACTCCCACCCCAATTCACCGACATAAGTAACCCGGTGCGCGCGGGCCAATCCCATGCCGACCTCGATCTCGCGCGCCGTGCCGAACGGATGCGCGGCATTGCTCAGGTCCGCAGGCGACACCCGCCCCAACACGTCGCGCGCCTCGGGCCCCATCACGCACAGCACCGCTTCCCCTGCCGTCATATCGGTGATGACCGCGAACGCCTCGCCCACATGCCGCCGCAACCAGGCGAGGTCGCGCTGCAAGGTAGCCCCCGGCACCACCAGCAGATACGCCGTCCCCGACAACCGCGTCACCGTCAGATCGCTCTCGATCCCGCCCCGCGCGTTCAACATCTGGGTGTAGACGATCCGCCCCACGGCCACGTCCACCTCGTTCGCGCAAACTTGGTTCAGAAAGGCCGCAGCCTCCCGCCCTTCGACCCGGATCTTGCCGAAAGAGGTCATGTCGAAGAACCCACAGCCCGTCCGCACCGCCATATGTTCGGCCTTATGGTTCTCGAACCAGTTCTGCCGCTTCCAGCTATACCGATACTCCCGCTCCTGCCCCGGCTTGGCGAACCAGTTCGCCCGCTCCCACCCCGCAACCTCGCCGAACACCGCACCCCGGTCGGCCAAAGCCCCATGCAGCGGCGACCGCCGAACCCCGCGCGACGTGGCCATCTGCCGATAAGGGAAATGGTCCGCATAAAGCAGGCCCAACGTCTCGCTCACCCGCTCCTTCAGATAGCGCTTGTTGCGCTGAAACGGCTGAGCGCGGCGAATATCGACCTCCCACAGATCGAACGGTGCTTCGCCTTCGGTGATCCAATGCGCCAGCGCCATCCCCGCGCCCCCCGACCCGGCAATCCCGACCGAGTTGTACCCCGCCGCCACCCAATACCCGCCCAACTCCGGGGCCTCGCCCAGATAGTATCGGTCGTCCGGCGTAAAACTCTCGGGCCCGTTGAAGAACGTATGAATCCCCGCCGTCTGAAACAGCGGCAGGCGGTTCATCGCATGTTCCAGAATGGGCTGGAAATGGTCCCAATCCTCGGGGAGGGTGTCAAAACAGAAATCCTCGCGGATGCCGTTCATCCCCCACGGCTTGGCCTTCGGCTCGAACGCCCCGACCATCATCTTGCCCGCATCCGACTTGTAATAGGCACACTCGTCCGGTACCCTCAGCACCGGCAAATGCCCCAAGCCCGCGATCGGCTCGGTGATCAGATAGAAATGCTCGCAGGCATGCAGCGGCAAGGTCACCCCCGACGCCTCCGCCAGATCACGGCCCCACATCCCGCCACAGTTGACGACCACATCGCAGGCAATCGACCCCCGCTCGCCCGCCACCTCATACTCGACCCCCGTCACCCGCCCACCGGCCTGCGACACCGCAACCACCTTCACCCCCTCGAAAATCTGCGCCCCCCGTATCCGCGCGCCGCGGGCCAGCGCCATCGCGATGTTGGCCGGATCGCACTGCCCGTCCAGCGGCAGATGCACCGCCCCCACCACATCGCCGATCTCCAGATGCGGATACATCGCCTTGGCCTCGGTCGGCGAAATCTCGGCCACATCCACGCCGAAAATCCGCGCGACGGTCGCCTGACGCAGCAATTCCTCGTGCCGCTCCCCGGTCAAAGCCACAGAGATCGACCCAACCTGCCGCATTCCCGTCGCAACTCCGGTCTCGGCCTCCAGCTTCACATACAGGTCCGCAGAATACTTCGCCAACCGGGTCATATTCGCCGACCCGCGCAACTGCCCGATCAACCCCGCCGCATGCCACGTCGTCCCCGAAGTCAGCTTCTGGCGCTCCAGCAGTACAATGTCCGTCCACCCCGCCTTGGCCAGATGATAGGCCACCGAACACCCCGACACCCCCCCGCCAATGATCACCGCCCGCGCGTGTTTTGGAACCTCAGCCATGCTCTTGCCCATTTTCTGTCCAGAAATATCCCACGGGGGGTCCGGGGGGTGTGAAACCCCCCGGTCCTGCCCCAGTTACGCGCGAATGCGCTCGTTCTTCGCATCCCACAGCGGCGCATCTGCCTGAACGACCGCCGCACAGCGCACCCCGAACATCTCGACCTCGACCGCCACGCCCGGCACATTCAGGTCCGCCCGCAGCATGCCCAACGCGATGCACGCCCCCACCCGGTGCCCGTAATACCCGCTCGTCGTCTCGCCCACGACCACGCCGTCCTGCCAGATCGTCGACATGTAAGGCGGATCGCACTCCCCCGCCTCGACCACCAGCGTGCAAAAACGCTTGGCCACCCCGGCCTGTTTCTCCGCAGCCAGCGCCGCCTTGCCGCGAAACGCGGGCTTGGCCCAATCGACAAACCGCTCCAACCCGCCCTGCAACACCGTGTAATCGGTCGAAAGATCGCCCTTCCATGCCCGATAGCCCTTCTCGATCCGCAACGAGTTCAGCGCGAACATCCCGAACGCCCGCAGCCCCAGCGGCCCCCCCGCCACCAGCACCGCATCCCAGACCGCCGCCGTATCCGCGACCTTCGAGTGAATCTCCCACCCCAACTCGCCCGCGAAACTGACCCGCATCAACCGCACCTCGCGGCCCGCTATCGCCGCCGTCTGCAACGTCAGCCACCCCTTGCCCAGATCGGCGTCCGACACCGCCGCCAGAACCTCGCGGCTCAACGGCCCGGTCAGGATCTGCGTCGACCACTGATCGGTCTCGTCGATCAACGTGCACCCATCCTCCAGATGCGCCACCAACCACTCGCGGTCATGCACCTGTGCCGTGGCCGCCGTGATCAACAGCACGCGGTCCTCGGCCAGCCGCGCCACCGACATCTCGGTGACGATCCGCCCCTTTTCATCGGCGAAATAGGCCAGCCCCAACCGCCCCACCGACGGCACCTTGCCGGTGATCTGCCGCCCCAGCCATTCGGCCACCCCGGCGCCAGACACGACAAACCGCGAAAACCCCGGCAGGTCCAGAATGCCGCAGGCATCGCGCACCGCCAGACATTCCTCACGCACCGCGCCGAACCATGGCCCCGCGCGGTCCCAGGTCTGCTGCGCTGCCTCGGACACATCATCCCCGGCCCGCGCATACCACAGCGCGCGCTCCCACCCGTTATAGGCCCCGAATTGCGCGCCATGCGCCGCTACCCGGTCATGCACCGCCGACAGCTTTTTCCCTCGCCCCTCAGGCCAGGTATGATGCGGAAACTGGATGGCGTATTCGTGGCCGTAGACTTCCATCCCCTTGGCCACGCAATAGGCCTCATCCTCGAACCCGGTAAAACGGCGCGGATCGCAGGACCACATGTCCCACTCGGTCGCCCCTTGCGTCACCCATTCCGCCAGCACCTTGCCCGCCCCCCCCGCCTGACAGATGCCAAAGGTGAACACGCAGGCCTCGAACGCATTCGGAACCCCCGGCATCGGCCCGATCAGCGGGTTGCCGTCCGGCGTATAAGGGATCGGTCCGTTGATCACCTTGGTCAGGGCGGCCTTTTCCAGCAAAGGCACGCGGGCCATGGCATCGGCGATATGCCACTCCAACCGCTCCAGATCGTCCGGGAACAGCTGGAAACTGAAATCCTGCGGGAAGGGATCGTCCGGCGTCGCCCAATGCGCCCGGCAATTCCCCTCATAAGGCCCCAGATTGAACCCGTTCTTTTCCTGGCGCAGATAATACGACGAATCCACATCGCGCAGCAGCGGCAGCTTGTGCCCCACATCCGCCGACCAGCTTTCCAATTCGGGGATCGTGTCGAACAGCATGTACTGATGCGACATCACCATCATCGGCAGATCGCGGCCGAACATCTTGCCCACTTCCCGCGCATAATACCCCGCGGCGTTCACCACATACTCGCATCGCACATCGCCCTTGGGAGTAGACACCACCCACTCGCCGCCCTCGCGCCGAACCCCCGTCACCGGACAAAACCGCTCGATCCGGCACCCCAGCATCCGCGCACCCTTGGCCAAAGCCTGCGTCAACTGCGCCGGGTCAATATCCCCGTCATAGGGATCGTACAACGCCCCGGTCAGGTCATGGGTTTCCAGAAACGGATAGCGCCCCCGGATTTCGTCCGGCCCCAGAATATCAAGGTCCATCCCCTGATACCGCCCCATCCCGGCCACGCGGCGAAACTCCTGCAAGCGTTCCTTCGAATGCCCCAGCCGCACCGACCCGGTGACGTGGTAATTCATCGGATAATCGACCTCGGCCCCCAGCCCGCGATACAGCCCCGCCGAATAGCGCTGCATGTTCATGATCGACCAACTGGACGAAAACGTCGGTACATTCCCCGCCGCATGCCAGGTCGACCCCGCCGTCAACTCGTTCTTCTCCAGCAACAGGCAATCCGTCCAGCCGGCCTTGCCCAGATGATACAGCGCCGATGCCCCGACCGCCCCCCCGCCAATGATCACCACGCGGGCAGTTGTCGGAAATTCGGCCATGCTGTCACTCCATTTGCTGCCCCATACTATCCCGTGCCGCGACCGGGGTTTCAATTGTCGCATTCCCGCTCTATTGATCAGAAAAAACGATCAGAGAGGGCAGCCCGCATGCAGATCGACCTTATCGAAACCTTCCTCGACCTTGTCGAAACCCGCAGCTTCAACCGCACGGCGGAACGACTGGGGGTCACCCAGTCCACCGTTTCGGCCCGCGTCGTGGCGCTGGAAACTGCCGTGGGCGCGCGGCTGTTCGTCCGGTCACGTGCCGGCACCGAACTGTCGACCGAAGGCCAGCGATTCGAGTCCCACGCCCGCCTGCTGCGCGCCGACTGGAACGAGGCGAAACGCGCCGTCGTGACCTCGGGCGACAGCGCGCTGACCCTGCGCATCGGCATCCAGAACGACCTCGCCGCCGCCTACATCGGCGATCTGGTGGCCGAAATTCGCCGCGTTCTGCCGCAGGCCGCGCTGTATCTGGAGCCCGACTATTCCGCCCAGATGTGCGCCGACCTTGCCTCTGGCGCGCAGGATTTCGCGGTGATGTTCAGCCCCAAACCCCACCCAGACCTGCACTTTGCGTCAATCGGCGAATTGCCCTACCGGCTGATCAGTTCCGACGCCACGACCCGCGCCGCGATCAACCCCGCGACCTATATCCGCGCGCATTTTTCCCCGGCCTTCGATCAGGTCCACCGCGAGGCTTTGCCCGAACTGGCCTCCGCCGCCCTGTCGATCGGCCAAAGCGCCACGATAACCTCGCTGCTGACCGCGATGGGGGGCACCGGCTTCGTCATGGCCACCGCCGCCGAAGACCTTGTGGCCCAAGGCCGCTTCGGGTTTGTCGAGGATGTGCCCCCCCTCAGCCAACCCCTGTTTGCCGCGATGCCGCTGCGCCACCGCACCAACCGCATCCACCGCCGACTTCTGAAGATCGCCAGCCGCACTTTCAACACACGGATACCGCGCGACCCGGTCAAGGCAGGGGCATGACGCAACTGCTGCCTGCCCGCTCTGGAGAGGGTGGCGGGCACATACAGCACGCGCGCGCCCTTACACCATCGTCTGCACCCGGTATCCCGGCGCATGGGCCAGCCGGACAAAGGTGATCGCGGCCTCCGGCGTCCAGGTGCTGCGTTCCGTCACAAACAGCGCGGTCCCCACCGGCACGCCCAGCACCTCTGCCTCGCGCTCCCCCGCCGCCTCAGCCGAAAACGCAATGTCGCCCGTGGCATAGCCCACATGCGTCACCAACCACTCATTGGCACTGACTGCCGCGAAATCCGGTGCCACGGCAGGCAGCACCCCCGGATTCAACCACCGGTCCTCATGCACGAAGGGCCGCCCGTCGGCCAGATGCAGCGTCTCCAGATGGATCATCGCAGCCCCCGGCGGCAGCCCCAACCGCGAGGCCAACGGCACCGGCGGCACCGCGCGCACCTGCCTCAGCAGCCGGAATTCATGCACCTGCCCCCGCGCCTCGACCTCTTGGCGGATCACCGGAATTTCGACCATCGCGCGCCGTACCGGCAGCATCGCCACCCGCGTGCCGGCCTTGCGCCGCCGCTCCAGCACGCCCGCCTCTGCCAACGCGCGCAGCGCCCGGTTCACCGTCGCCCGCGCACAGCCGAACTCGACCGCCAGCGCCTCTTCGGACGGGATCAGATCGCCGGGCGGCCAGTCGCGCACCCGGATGCGGCGCAACACCTCGGCCCGGATCGCCTCCCATCCCTGTATCGCAGATTGGCCCTGTATCGCAGATTGGCCCTGTATCGCAGATTGGCCTTGCATCACAAACCAGCCCGCAGCCGCGCCATCGCCTGACGATACCGCGCCACCACCCCCTCGCGCGCGTAATGCCGCCCGCCAGACACCAGATGCCGCCCCGCCGACCAGACATCGCGGACCATCCGGTCATCCCCGGCAAAGATGAATGTATCCAGCAGCGTATCCCCCACCGCCTCCGCCATATCCGGCCCGGACGTATCCAGCACCACCAGATCGGCCCAGCGCCCGACCGCAATCGCTCCCGAATCCCGCCCCGCCGCCTGCGCGCCCCCGGCACACACACCGTCCCACAAGACCCGCCCCGTAGACCGCTGCGCATCCGCCAGCATCGCCCGCCCCCGCCCCACCAGCCGCTGCGAATACTCCAACCCCCGCAACTCCTCGCTCAAGGAAATCCGCACGTTGCTGTCCGACCCCACGCCAAACCGCCCGCCCGCGCCCACAAACCGCACCCCATCGAATATCCCGTCCCCCAGATTGGCCTCGGTGATCGGACACACCCCCGCCACAGCCCCCGAAGCCGCCAGAGCCTTCGTCTCCGCAGGCACCATCTGCGTCGCATGGATCAGACACCACCGCCCGTCGACCGGCGCATTGCCCAGCAACCATTCCACAGGCCGCGCGCCATAGGCCGCCTGCACCTCGGCCACCTCGCCCACCTGTTCCGCCACATGAACATGCACCGGCCCCGGCAACCCGGCACACACCGCCAGCCCTTCCACCGAAACCGCCCGCAAAGAATGCGGGGCAACCCCCATCCCGCAATCCGCAGGCAACCCCGCCATCCCCTTCGCAGCCGCCGCATGCAGCGCCACAAACCGCTCCACATCATTGCCGAACCGCAACTGCCCCGCAGTCAGCGCCCGCCCGTCACACCCGCCCCGCGCATACAGCACCGGCAGATGGGTCAACCCCAGCCCCGTTTCGACAAACGCCGCAAAAATCCGGCCCGACATCTCGGCCAGATCGTCATAGACCACTCCGCCAACCCCATGATGCAGATAGTGAAACTCGCAAACGGCGGCGTAGCCCGCCTCCGCCATCTCCATCATCACCATCGCCGCAATCGCCTGTACATCGTCGGGTGTCAGACGGTCCAGAAACCGATACATCAGGTCGCGCCACGTCCAAAAGCTGTCCTGACCCGGCCCGCGCCGCTCGGTCAGCCCCGCCATCGCCCGTTGAAAGGTATGCGAATGCAGGTTCACCGGCGCGGCCAACAGACACCCCGCCTTGCCCCCCGGCACCCCCGTACACACCGAAGCAATCCGCCCCGCGACCACCTCAACCGCCACATTCCGCGCCCATCCCCCCGGCAGCAGCGCAGTTTCATAGTGCAGGATCATCGCGGAACCTCGCTTGACAGGGGCTATTATGTGCAGACATAATAACTTCAAGCGCAGACATAAGGCAAGCCAGATGGCAATTCTTCTGACCAACGCGATGACGGCGACGATGCAGGACGGCTACGGGCTGACCACTGATGCGATCCTGATCGACAGCGACCAGATCGTGTGGATCGGCCCCCGAAGCGCTGCGCCCGACGCCCCGAAATACGACTGCGGCGGTTGCCTGATCACCCCCGGCCTGATCGACTGCCACACCCATATCGTGTTCGGCGGCAACCGCGCGTCCGAATTCGAACTCCGCCTGAACGGGGCCAGTTACGAAGAAGTCGCCCGCGCCGGGGGTGGCATCCTTTCGACCGTCACCGCGACCCGCGCCGCCTCCGAGGACGACCTGCTGACCGCCGCCCTCGCCCGCGTCGATCAGATGATCGCCACCGGCACCACCACGATCGAGGTGAAATCCGGCTATGGCCTGACGATCGCGGACGAATTGAAAATCCTCAGCGCCGCCCGCCGCATCGCGGCCCTGCGCCCGGTGACGATCCGCACCACCCATCTCGCCGCCCATGCCATCCCCCCCGAATACCGGAACCGCCCAGACGCCTACATCGACGACATCGCCATCCCCTCGATGCAAGCCGCCCACGCCGCAGGCCTGATCGACGCGGTAGATGCCTTCTGCGAAACCATCGCCTTCACCCCGGCCCAGGTCGACCGCCTGTTTGCCGCCGCCAGCGCCCTCAACCTGCCCGTCAAACTCCACGCCGAACAACTGACCAACCTCGAAGGTGCGGCCCTCGCCGCAAGCCACAACGCTCTGTCCGCCGACCACCTCGAATACCTCTCGCCCACCGGCATTGCCGCAATGGCCGCCGCAGGCACCATCGCCACCATTCTGCCCGGCGCATTCTACACCCTGCGCGAGACCCAATCCCCCCCCATCGCCGCCCTGCGTGCCGCAGGCGTCGCGATGGCCGTGGCCACCGACTGCAACCCCGGATCGTCGCCGATGACCTCCCTCCCCCTTGCGATGAACATGGCCTGCACCCTGTTCCGCCTGACCCCGCTTGAGGCGCTCCAAGGCACCACCGTCAATGCCGCCCGCGCCCTTGG
>JBBRVJ010000048.1:0-21761 GCA_038246975.1 Rhodobacterales bacterium
ACTGGCTGCATGCACAGATGGGCGGGGCATGCAGACGGCAGAGGGCTGCACCACAAACGGTCTGGACAACTTCGACCAGATCAAGTTCTGGACCACCCCGGTGTCCAAATGCGTGCAGGGCGAATGCGTGCCTTATTACCGCTGGGTGTCTGACTACATCGGCGTGATCGGCGGGCGTTGACCTGTTGCGGGGGGTGCGTGACATCACGCACCCTACGCCCGGCCCAAAGGCATTTCCCCGATGACTGACGCCGATCTGTCTTGCCGCGCCACCGAATTGGTGCACCCTGACTTTGTTGGGTCACTTGTGGAGGGGGCCTTGGTTCCTGTTGCGCCGCTGAGCATCGCAAAAAGGACCTTCGAAAGCCGCTGCCGACATAAGAATTGGCCAATTCCCTCCCGCGTTCGACCCCACAAAACCTCGCTGCCCCACAGGCGGCTTCAACCGGAATCCGCCCCATGACCGCCGCCGTCGAATTTCACGCCGTCTCCCGCCATTTCGGCAGCACCCGCGCCGTCGATGCGGTGGACCTGTCCGTGCCCGAAGGCGCGTTCTTTGCCATGCTCGGGCCATCGGGGTCAGGCAAGACCACCTGCCTGCGCCTGATCTCAGGGTTTGAAAAGCCGACCTCCGGTGCGTTGCGCATCTTTGGCCAGGATGTCGGCAATACCCCCCCGCACCTGCGCAACGTGAATACAGTGTTTCAGGATTACGCCCTGTTCCCGCACATGACAGTGCGGGATAACGTGGCTTACGGGCTGATGGTCAAGGGTGTCGACCGCCGCACAAGGCTGTCGAGGGCCGAAGAATTGCTGGCGCTCGTCCACCTCGACGGGTTCGGCGACCGCAAGCCGGCCCAACTGTCGGGCGGTCAGCGGCAACGCGTGGCCCTTGCCCGCGCGCTGATCAACGAACCGAAGGTGCTGCTGCTGGACGAACCGCTCGGCGCGCTGGACCTCAAACTGCGCGAGGCGATGCAGGACGAGTTGAAGGCCCTGCAAAAGCGGCTCGGCATCACCTTCATCTTCGTGACCCACGACCAGACCGAGGCGTTGTCGATGGCCGACAGCCTTGCCATCTTCAACAACGGCAAGGTGGCGCAGATCGGCACGCCCGAAGACATCTACGCCCGTCCCGCCACCCGCTTTGTCGCGGATTTCGTCGGGTCGTCCAACGTGCTGCCGCCGCATGTGACGCAAGCCCTCGGCGGCCCCGCCCAATGGTCATCGCTGCGCCCCGAAGCGATCCGCGCCACAGACTCAGCCACCGCCACCCTGACCGGCACTGTCACCGCCCTGCGCTATCAGGGGGCCGCGACCCGGGTGCAAATGACGGCCGCGGGCACAAAAATCGGCCTTCTGATTGCCGCGGGCCAGCCCGTCCCATCCCCCGGCAGCCAGATCGGCGTTGCCTTCGATCCGGCAGCCCTGCACCTGATGGGTGCGCATTGATGTCCCCTTCCAGCTGGCCAAAATATCCCCGCCGGAGGCTCCGACGCTACCCCCAGGCGCAGGACCCGGAATGACCGCCACCCTTCCCCCGCGCGGGCTGGCTGACCGGCTGACCATCCTGTTCTGGCGCAAGCCCAACGTCCTGCTGGCCCTGCTGCTGGCCCCGCCGCTGGTGTGGCTGGGCGTGGTCTATGTCGGATCGCTGGTCGCCCTTCTGCTGCAATCCTTTTACTCCATCGACGAGTTTTCGGGCCTGATCGTCCGCGAACCGACGCTCAAAACCTATGCCGAACTGCTGCGGCCCTCGAATTTCGACGTGATCGTCCGCACCCTGCTGATGTCCGCCGCCGTCACCATCGCCTCTGTCTTCCTTGCCTTCCCCATCGCCTACATGGCTGCCCGCTATGCACGCGGCCGCTGGAAGGCGGTGTTTTATCTTGGCATCATGCTGCCGCTCTGGTCGTCATACCTTGTCAAGGTCTACGCTTGGAAACTGATCCTCGCCAAAGAGGGCATCCTGACCTGGGTCGCAGGCGCGACGCATACCCAATTCCTGATCGACGCAGCCCTTGCCTTGCCCGGCATTGGCGGCAACTCCCTGTCGACCAGCTTCATCGGCACGTTTCTGGTGTTCACCTATGTCTGGCTGCCCTTCATGATCCTGCCGATGCAGGCGTCGCTGGAGCGAGTGCCCGCCTCGATGCTGGAGGCGTCGGCCGACCTTGGCGCAACTCCCGCGCAGACCTTCCGGACCGTAACCTTGCCTCTGGCGCTGCCGGGTATCATCGCGGGGTCGATCTTCACGTTTTCCCTGACCATGGGCGACTACATCATTCCGCAGATCATCGGCACCTCGGCCAATTTCATCGGCATGGCGGTCTACAAGCTGCAAGGCACCGCCGGAAACATCCCGCTCGCCGCCGCCTTTGCCGTCGTGCCCATCGTGATCATGCTGATCTACCTGACACTGGCGAAACGGGCGGGGGCGTTCGATGCGCTCTGAAGCCTCGCTCCCCCTCAAACTCGCCGCCTTCGCAGGGTTGTTGTTCCTTCACCTGCCGATCCTGCTGATCTTCCTTTACGCCTTCACGACCGAGGAACAGACGTTCCAGTTCCCGCCCCCCGGCCTGACCACCCAATGGTTCGGCATCGCGTGGAACGACCGCCCCGACATCTGGCCACCGTTGTACCTGTCGCTGCAGGTCGCGACCGTCTCGACCGTGCTGGCGCTGATCCTCGGCACGCTGGTGGCCGCCGCCATGGCCAACAGCCGGTTCTTCGGGCGCGAACAGATCACCCTGCTGATCCTGCTGCCGATTGCCCTGCCGGGGGTGATCACCGGCATCTCGCTGCGCTCGGCCTTCTCGATCATGGACATCCCGTTTTCGACCCTGACCATCATCCTTGGCCATGCGACGTTCTGCATCGTCATCGTCTACAACAACGCCGTCGCCCGGTTTCGCCGCCTGTCGGGCGGGATACTGGAGGCGTCAGCCGACCTTGGCGCGAATGCGTTCCAGACTTTCTTTTACATCCTGCTGCCCAACCTCGGGACTGCCCTGCTGGCCGGCGGGATGCTCGCCTTCGCCCTGTCGTTCGACGAGGTGATCGTGACCACCTTCACCGCAGGCCAGCAAAGCACCCTGCCGATCTGGATGCTGCAGGAACTGATCCGCCCGCGCCAACGCCCGGTGACCAACGTCGTCGCAATTCTGGTCTTTGCCGCCACGGTGGTGCCGATCCTGCTCGCCTACTGGCTGACCAAAGGCGGCAGCGAAACCGCCGGGGGCGGCAAATAGGGCGGGGTTCACCCCGCCGTTCCTGCGGATGGACCCTGCCGCGCCAATCCCCTATGACACCCGCAGCCCCGACCCGGAGACTGCTCATGACCCTGACTGACCTGCTGCAAAGCCAGTTGATCGACCTGTTCCGCATCGGGCTGCTGACCGCCCTGCTTTATACCGCGATACAGACCAGGGCGGCGACCGGGATGGCCATTCCGCTGGCCGCAGGCGTCGTGTTCGTGGCGGTGATCCTGCCCGGCACGATGGGACTTGGCGCGGCAGCGGCGCTGCCGCTGTGGCAGGTGATCGCGGTGGGACTGGTGGCGAATGTCGTGATTCTGGCCGTAATCATGGCCATCTGGCGGATCGTGCAACGACTTCGCAGCTAGAGGCCCGGCTGCAACAAACGTCGCAACTCGGCGCGCAGGCCGGGCAGATCGAACGGCTTGGACACAAAGCCATCCGCCCCATGCGCCATCGCGCGCGCCCGCTCCGCCGCCGATCCGCGCGCCGTCATCATCAGAATCTTGATCGCACTCAGGTTGGCATCCGACCGCATCGCGCGGGCGATGTCATATCCCGACAGGTCGGGCAGCATGATGTCCAGCAGCACAAGATCGGGCCTGATCTTGCGGATTGCGGCCAAAGCCTCGGCTCCGTTGCCGATCCGGTCGCAGGTCAATCCTTCGCGGCCGATCACATAGCTCAACGCGGCGGCGATATGATCGTCGTCCTCGACCACCAGAATCCGGGTGGCTTCGCGCGCGCCGGACGGGGCGGACAGGGCGGTCAGGTCGGTCATGCCAACTCCAACTTGCGAAGGGAAAGCGGGGCGCAGCCGTATGGCCGCGCCCCGCCAGATCGGATCACTTCGCGTCGTCGGCGAAGATGTTCTTCTTGTGGGTGTTGCCCGGCACGAACAACGCCCCGATCACCACCGTCATCACCGCGATCACGATCGCGTACCACAGACCGGAATAGATGTTGCCGGACTGGGCCGAGATCGCAAAGGCGGTTGCAGGCAGCAGACCCCCGAACCAGCCGTTGCCGATGTGATACGGCAGCGACAGACCCGAATAGCGGATGCGCGTCGGGAACAACTCGACCAGCATGGCGGCAATCGGGCCGTAAACCATCGTCACCAGGATGATCAGGTAAGTCAGGATCGCAATGATGGTCAGCTTCTGCGCGGTAAAGATGTCAATGAAGGTGGCCGCTTTGGCGATGGTGGTGTTGTCGGCAGGAACCAGCGGATACCCGGCAGCCCCCAAGGCAGCATTCAGGGATTTTTCGAACGCGCCCTTCACGCCGTTTTCGGTCGCCAACGTGGCCACCGCCGCATCGTATCCGGCCAGCATGTAAGCCGGAACCGCCGCACGGGCCGTATCAAGCCCCGCCTGCGCCGCAGGCAGCGCCGCGTTCACCGCGTCAAGTGCGATTTGGGCCGCAGTCCTGGCCGCGTCGTCCGTCCCGGCCTGGGCGGCAGTCAGCGCCTTTTCGGCACCGGCTGCAGCGGTCTTTGCCCCGGCCATCGCCTTTTCGGCATCCACAAGCGAGGTGAGCGCCGCCGCGTCGATGCCCGTCCTGGCGGTTTCCAGCGCAGCCTTGGCGTCGGCAATCGCCTTGGTGTTGACGGCCGCATCATAGGCGACGATTTCCGTCTCGCCGACCTTCACGGTTGCCATGGAACCCGCAGGTCCGTCAACGGTCGTCGAGTTGACCGAAGTCCGCGACAGTTGCGCTTTTACGATGTCGCAGGCGTTGGTGAACTTCACCGTGCCGGTCGGGTTGAACTGGAACGAACAGTCAGCCGGATCGGCAGTCACCACAACTGGCGTCAGTTGCGCGTTGTAAAGCGCCGGGTTGGCGGTCTGGGTCAGCAGCTTGAACACCGGAAAATAGCTGATCGCCGCAATCAGACAGCCCGCGAGGATGATCGGTTTGCGGCCGATCTTGTCGGATAGCGAGCCGAAAAAGATGAACCCGCCGGTGCCGAGGATCAACGACCATGCCACCAATACGTTGGCAGTAAAGCTGTCGACCTTGATGACGTTCTGGATGAAGAACAGGGCATAGAACTGGCCCGAGTACCACACCACAGCCTGCCCGGCGGTCAGACCGAACAGCGCAATCAACGCGATCTTGCCGTTTTTCCAGGTGCCGAAGGCTTCGCGCAGCGGGGCTTTGGACGACGCGCCCTCTTCCTTCATCTTCTTGAAAGCAGGGGACTCGTTCATCTGCAACCGGATATACAACGAGATCAGCAGCAGGAAGATCGACCCCAGGAACGGAATGCGCCAGCCCCAGGCGTTGAACGCCTTCATCATCTGCGGCGCACCATCGGCCTGCATCACGGCAGCCCCGACAGCGTCAAGCACCGGCTGGTCGGGATAGTTGCCGTTCACATAGCCCTGCACCATCAGGATAACGATCAGCGACAGCAACAGACCCAGCGTCGCCGTGGTCTGGATGAAGGCGGTGAAGTACCCGCGCTGGTTGGCAGGCGCGTGTTCGGCCACGTAAACCGCCGCTCCGCCGTATTCGCCGCCCAACGCCAGACCCTGCAACATGCGCAGCGCGATCAGGATGATCGGGGCGGCAACGCCCCACGTTTGATAGCCGGGCAGCAGACCGACGAGGAATGTCGAAATGCCCATGATCAGGATGGTGGCAAGGAAGGTGTATTTCCGCCCGATCAGGTCGCCCATCGCGCCGAACACCAGTGCGCCGAACGGACGCACGATGAACCCCGCCGCAAAGGCCAGCAGCGCGAACACGTTGCGCGTGGCTTCAGGGAAGGCGGTAAAGAACTGCGCCCCGATGATCGCCGCCAGCGAGCCGTACAGATAAAAGTCGTACCACTCAAAGATCGTCCCGGCAGAAGAGGCAAGGATCACCTTCTTCTCTTCTCCGGTCATGGGACGCGAGCGTACGCTCACATCCGCCGTTGCATCTGCCATTTGGTTTCTCCTCGATGTTATCCGGACGCAGGCGTCCGGTCCCAGTCCATGACTTCTGATCCGGCTGCCCAAGCGGCAACCGGCCCCTTCCGTGCCCCGCCCGGCCCCCAAGTGCCGGACAAAACCCGGTTTACGCCGCGATACCCTCCGTGATGACGGCCAGTGCCCTGCGGATACCGGCGATGGTCCCCATCGCGTCGATCCGTTCCGGCACGCCTTGGCGGTCATGGTGGCTGATCAGCGGTGCCGTCTGGGCGTGACAAGCGTGCAAACGCTCCCGCACCGTTCCGGCGGTGTCGTCGGCCCGGCGTTTGAACGCCGTGCCGCCGCATCTGTCGCAAGCACCCGCAACGGCGGGCCGCTTGAATTCGTTGTGAAACCCTTTGCCGCAACCGGCGCAGGTGCTGCGACCGGCCACGCGGGCCACCAACGCGGCATCGTCCACGTCCGGACTGATCGCCGCCGTCACCCGAATATCCCGGCTGGCCAGCAGGCCATGCAGCGTCGCCGGCTGACCTTCGGTGCGCGGAAACCCGTCCAGCACCACGCCGCGCGTTACGTCCGGCCCGGTTTGCACCAGACCGAAGTCCCTCTCCGGCAGCCCCGCCTGCGTGCCCTTGCACGATCCCGGCGGCGCCGACAGGATGATGACATCGGCGCCTGTCATGGTTTGTTGACGCGGTTGGCAATCAGACTGTCCACCACCGATGGATCAGCCAGGGTCGAGGTATCGCCCAACGTCGCAAAGTCGTTCTCGGCAATCTTGCGCAGGATACGCCGCATGATCTTGCCCGACCGGGTTTTCGGCAGACCGGGGGCCCATTGGATCAGATCAGGCGACGCAATCGGCCCGATCTGGGTGCGGACCCATTTGACCAGATCGCGGCGCAACTCTTCCGAGGGCTCCTGCCCGTTCATCAGGGTGACATAGGCATAGATACCCTGCCCCTTGATGTCATGCGGATAACCGACCACCGCCGCCTCGGCCACCTTGGGGTGCGCGACCAGAGCCGATTCCACCTCTGCCGTGCCCATCCGGTGACCCGAGACGTTGATGACATCATCCACCCGTCCGGTGATCCAGTAATCGCCATCCGCATCGCGGCGGCAGCCGTCGCCGGTAAAGTAATATCCGGGATACTGGCTGAAATAAGCCTCCTCGAACCGTGCATGATCGCCCCAAAGGGTGCGCATCATGCCGGGCCAACTGTCGGTGATGCACAGTACGCCGTCAGTTTCGACAGCCTCCTGGACCTTCGCGGTGGCCGGGTCCAGAATGATCGGCTTCACCCCGAAGAACGGCTTGGTCGCCGACCCCGGCTTGGCCGCCATGGCACCCGGCAGCGGCGTGATCATGTGCCCGCCGGTTTCGGTCTGCCAGAACGTATCGACAATCGGACAGCGCCCCTTGCCCACGTTGACGTTGTACCAGTTCCACGCCTCGGGGTTGATCGGCTCGCCGACCGTCCCCAAAAGCTTCAGACTGCTCAGGTCATGCTTTTCGACGAACGACGTCCCCTGCGCCATCAACGCCCGAATTGCGGTGGGGGCGGTGTAGAACTGGTTGACCTTGTGCTTGACGCAGACCTCCCAGAACCGGCCGGCGTCGGGGTAGGTCGGAACGCCTTCGAACATGATGGTCGTCGCCCCGTTGGCCAGCGGCCCATAGACGATATAGCTGTGCCCGGTGACCCAGCCGACATCCGCCGTACACCAGAAGATATCGCCGTCGTGGTAGTCGAACGTCATCTGATGGGTCAGCGACGCATAGACCAGATAGCCGCCAGAGGTGTGCACCACCCCCTTGGGTTTGCCCGTCGATCCGCTGGTGTAAAGGATGAACAACGGATGCTCTGCCCCGACCTCGACATAGGGACAGTAAGGTTTCGCCTCGGCCATCTCGGCGCGCAGATCGTAATCGCGGTCATCGACCCAGCTTGTCTGATCGCCGGTATGCTTGACCACCAGACACCGCACGTTGTCCTTGCAATGCAGCAAGGCCATGTCGGTATTGTCCTTCAACCCGGTCTTCCGCCCGCCGCGCGGCGCCCAGTCGGCGGTGATCACCACCTTCGCCTCGCAGTCGTTGATCCGGTTCGCCAGCGCATCCGGCGAGAATCCGGCGAATACCACCGAGTGAATGGCCCCGATCCGCGCACAGGCCAGCATCGCATACGCCGCATCGGGGATCATCGGCAGATACAGCACCACCCGGTCGCCCCGTCGCACGCCATGCGCCTTGAGCACATTCGCCATCCGGCTGGTCTGCTCCAGCAACTGCGCATAAGTGATGTGCTGCGCCGGAGTTTTCGGGTCATCCGGCTCCCAGATGATCGCGGTCTGCTGCGCGCGGGTGATCATGTGGCGGTCGATGCAGTTGGCGCTGACGTTCAGCGTGCCATCCTCGAACCACTTGATCGAGACGCGGCCCAGATCAAAGGTGCTGTCCTTGACCTTGGTGTAATCCCTGATCCAGTCGATCCGCTGCCCCTGCGCACGCCAAAAACCGACCGTATCGTTGACCGACGCCGCGTACATCCGCGCATATCCTGCAGCATCCAGATGGGCCTGCGCTATGAACTCTGCCGACGCGGGATATACCGCCTTCGTCTGTGCGTGATCCGACATGTCATTCTCCCCCAATGCCCGGCAAGCACCGCCCGACACCGATCTTCTAGCGCATTTCAGTTGGGTTGTAAATCTGATGTAACCCCATTAAATAAAACGATTATTTTGTAAAGTTATTGACCGGATATTCGTCAATTCTGTGAAGTCACGGAAAAGTGCGCTGAAATCGCACAGCGGGCCTCTGCAACCCCGCGCGAATCACCGGATATGCGCTTCTCCGCCGCTGGCTTGTCCGCCGCCGACTATATTCTGGCGGTTGATCATCCCGGACCTACCCGGCGCAGCGCCCCACCCCCGCCAGAGACCCCCATGCCAAGACGCTGTCCAAGACGAGGACGACCAAGTACCGCGGACCGCCCCTATCGTCCCGCTACCGCAAACTATACCTGATACGGACTGATCAGCAGCGTCGGCCCTCAGGCCGAAAGCTCGAAAATATCGCTGCTTGCAAAATGCGCCGAGGCTGTTTGTCCGATCAAGGGCGGCGCCAGATTCGGGCTGTTGAACATGTCGAAGGAAATCGCCTCGTCGCCGACGTCCATACGGATGCGGATGACCGAGCCCATGAAGCTGACGCTTCTTACCGTGCCGTCGAAAGTCACATTGCGCGATTCTGATGGCAGTAGCGACAGCGCCTCGGGGCGCAGGGCAAGTGACAGGTTGCCTTGCGCATCGGCGGTTTCCACCGCTTGTCCAAGCTGCACCGTCTTGCCGCCGACTGTCACCGTTTGCGCATTCCGTCGGTCTACCTGCGCCTTGAGAACGTTCAGAGTGCCGACAAAGCTGGCCACGAAGCGGGTCTTGGGATGGTTGTAAATCTCGGACGGCGTGCCGATCTGATCCGCCCGCCCGCCATTCATCACGACGATCCGGTCAGAGATCGACATCGCCTCTTCCTGATCATGCGTCACGAAAACGGTGGTGATCCCAAGCTGGCGCTGAATGGCGCGGATTTCCTCGCGCAGCGACACCCGGATCTTCGCGTCCAAAGCCGACAGCGGTTCATCCAGCAAAAGCACCTGTGGTTTTGGCGCAAGCGCGCGGGCCAGGGCGACGCGCTGTTGCTGGCCGCCCGACAACTCATACGGATAGCGTTCCTCCAGATGCGACAACCCGATCAGCGCCAGCATTTCCTTGACCCGCGCCGCGGTTTCGGCTTTGCCCAGACCTGCAATTTTCAGACCGAAGGCAATGTTGCCAAACACGTCGAGGTTGGGAAACAGGGCATAAGCCTGAAACACCATCCCGATCCGCCGCTTGTTCGGGGCAAGGTCGGTCACATTGCGCCCGTCGATGGTGATCCTGCCCGAGGTCGGACGCTCGAACCCGGCGATCATCCGCAAGACGGTGGTCTTGCCACAGCCCGACGGCCCGAGGAACGAGACGAACTCGCCCTTTTGCACCGACAGATCGAACCCCTTGACGACCGTGTTGGTGCCGAACGTCTTGACGGCGTTGGTGATCGACAAAAAGCTCATGGCGTCGTCCTTTGGGCAAAACGCGGCAACCAGCGCTGTCCGGGTTTCTTGGTGGCGAACAGCTGCATCAGCACCATGCAGCCCCAGGTGAACCCGAACGACATGATCGCAAGGGCTGCCGGTTCATAGGCGCGGTCCTGCCCCAGTTGCACGAGGTAGGGGCCGAAGGCGGGCCGGTTCAGCAGGCTGGCCAGCACAAACTCCCCCAACGAAATCGAGAAAGTCAGGAACGCACCCGAGATGATCGCTGCGCGCACATTGGGGAAAATCACCGTCACAATGGTGCGCAGGCGCGAGGCCCCTAGGCTTTCGGCGGCTTCGGTCAGCGTGGCTATATCAATCGCGGCCATCCCGTTGTCCACCGCGCGAAACATGTAGGGCATCGACAGCACGACATAGCCGATCACCAAGAGCAGATCGGTGCCAAAGGTGCTGGACGTCAGCGGCAACCACGAATTCGACCCGAACAGCCGAATATAGCCGAACACCAGCACCACCGGCGGTACGATCAGCGGCAGCAGGCTGATGAATTCCACGACAGGCCGCAGTTTTGGCACTTTCAGCCGCACCCAATAGGCTGTGGGCACGATGATCACCGCCCCGATCAGAATGGCGATCAGCGAGGCGACGGTCGAATAGACGATCGTGTTCAAAAAAGCCGCGCTGTTGAACACTGACGCATAGGCGGCAAAACCCAATTCGCCGCGCGTCATCTTCAACGAGAAATAGAATGTGGCGATCAGCGGCACGATAAAGAAGGAGGCGGCGAACAGGGCGGTCAGGACTGCGCCAACCGGGAAGGTCTTTTTCATTTCTGCCACCGCTCTGCCCGATTACGCAGGATCAGATACAGCGTGTTCGACACCCCCATGATCACCACCATCCCCAAAGCCAGCGCATAGCCGAGGTTGGGGTTATAAAGAACGTTGCCCCGGATTTGCTGGAACAGCACAATCGGCACCACATCGAAACCCGATCCCATCAGCGCATAAACTGTGGCCAGCGTGCCGAAGGCATTGGCGAACAGCAAAAGGAAGCAGCCCAAAATCGTTGGCGTCAGCACCGGCAGGCCGACCATCTGCCAATACTGCCGCCGACTTGCCCCCAGAATTTCGGCCGCCTCGCGCCATTCGGTTTTCAACCCGTCCAGCGCCGGAGCGATGATCAGGAACATCAGCGGCAGTTGGAAGTACAGATAGACGATGGACAGTCCGACAAAGGAAAACAGATTGAAGCCAGACGCATAGAGATCAATTCCGAACAGATCGCGCAGCAACACCGTCACCAGTCCAAGCCTGCCCAAAGTCGCGATAAACGCAAAGGCCAGTGGCACGCCCGCAAAGTTCGACGCGACGCCCGAAAAGGTGGTGAAGGCGTTGCGCACCCAGACAGGCAGCCCGCCCAGAATGACCGCATGGCCCAGCAACAGCCCAGCCACCGCGCCCATCAGTGCCGACAACAGGCTCAGGCGGATCGACAGCGAAAAACTTGCTGCGATGTTCGGGCTGCCCAGTTCGATGATATTGGCAAAGGTGAACGCGCCTTCGGCATTCTGAAACGCTCCGACCACCAGATACAGAACCGGACCGATCAGGAACAGGAAGGCAAACAGAAAGAACGGCGTCACCCCAAGCCAGTTCCAGTCCGTTACACGGACCGCCCGCGTCCGGGGGGCCGGTGCGCCCAAATCTGCGGTGGAGGCAGATACGTCCAGAGTCATGGATCAGCCTTTTGGCTTATCGCCATAAAATGAGGATGCCGGCAAAACGCCGGCATCCTTGATTTTTATCCGGATGCGATCAGTTCGCGCCCATTTCGGTGGCCCAGGTATCCGCCACGACGGCTTTGGCGGCGCTCTGTTCGTCCAGCGTCGGGAAGATCGCTTTCTCATAGGCCTCGGCGGGCGGCAGCTTGGCCATCAGGTCAGCCGGGATCACGCCGCGTGCGACCATGTCGTTGAAGCGGATCGGGTGGCAGTAGCCCGACAGCCAGCCCAACTGACCCTCGTCCGAATACAGGTATTCCATCCACAGTTTGGCCGCATTGGGGTGCGGGGCATAGGCCGAGATCGCCTGCACATAGACGCCCGCGATCACGCCATCGGACGGGATCACGATGTCCATCGGCGGGTTGCCGGCCAGTTTGTCGCGCATCGCCAGAACGTTGTAGTCCCAGTCCATCATGATCGGCGTGGTGCCTTGGGCAAAGTTCTGCGCCGAGCCGCCGACGTCGACGAAGTTGCCGGCTGTCTTCAGCTCTTTCAGGTAGGCGATGCCTGCCGTCGCGGTTTCAGCGCCGCCCTTGCCGCCCATCGCGGTGCCGGCTGCGTACAGCGACATCATCGACGAGTTGCCGGTGCGCGGATCGCCCGGGATGGCGACCATGTTGGCGTATTTCGGGTCTTTCAGATCGGCAAAGCTGGTGGGCGAGGCATCGGTGATCACGTCCTTGTTCACGGCAATCGCCAAGACGCCGTAGTAGTCGCCGTACCAGTAGCCTTCGGCATCCTTGGCGCTGTCGGGGATCGTGTCCCAGGTCGAGACTTTGTACGGCTGGATCAGGCCTTCGGCCTTGGCGGCGGGACCAAAGGACAGACCCACGTCGATGACGTCGGGTGCCTGCGGGCCGGTGTTGTCCTTGTTGGCCTTGATGGCCTCCAACTCGTCGGCTGAGCCCGCGTTGGGGTTCAACTCGTTGACTTCCAGTCCATATTTCGCCTTGAAGCCTTCGATGACGGCACCGTAGTTGCACCAGTCATGCGGCAGGGCGATGGTGGTCAGCGTGCCTTCGGCTTTGGCGGCTGCGATCAGCGCGTCCATGTCCACGGTCTGCGCCTGAGCCACGCCGGTGAAAGCGACAGCCATTGCGGTCGTCATGCCAAGCACTTTGAGAGTGTTCGATGTCATGTGATGTTCCTGTTGAGCCTACCGGTCAGCTTCCGGCGATTGCCCCATCGCCATACGGACAATATGTTGCGGTTGCGTGACGGTTCAGGAAAACAGAAGGCGCGCTCAAGAGGCCGTCAGCGCATCTCCTCACGTCCAAATCCATCTGGTCCGCAAGGAAAAAGCCTCAGTCAAATGGCCGTGCCGGTTCGGTCGGGCATGTTCAACGCATCAGGCTGCCGCACTTTGTCTTGCTCGGCCCTTGGTCGCCGCGACAGAAAACGACCGCCCGTTTGACGTCATGCGGCGCGCGATCAGCGACTGACAGGTGATCCGACCGATCCGGATGGCGAAGTCTACGCCTTCCTCGATTATGTTGACAGGCCGGTCGCCCGGCGCCCAATCGGTTGTCAGGGCAGAATGCACGTCCAGAAACCGCTGCATCAGGGGCATGATGTAAAGCCGGGAAAAGGCCAGCGGGGCCGCGATCCGCAACTGCCCGGTGCCACGGGGATTCGGCGCGCTTCGGCGCATTGGCTTCGTGCAATCAAACGCGGACTTGCCCTAAAGCCGGAAATTCGCCATCGGCGATTGCAGCAGATGCAGCGCCTCGGGTGGCTCGCCTGAGATGCGGCGCAACAAAAGTTGGCCCAGCGTTTCGCCCGCCGCGCGGATGTCTTCGTAGATCGTGTCGATCCGGGGGCGGTACAGATCGAAGGTCTGGCTGGTCTGCTTGGCGATGACATCGACCTCGGACCCGATGCCGGCACCTTGGTCCTGCAAGCCGGCCAGCACGGCCATTGCCGACACCTCGCCGGGACAGATGAACCCATCCACCCCATCGGCGCGCAGACGGGCCGCAGCAGTCTGGATGCGGGGCGGCAACGTGGCCAGCGTGATGGCTTCCTCCAATCCGACCTGAACGCCGGCGGCGGCGGCGGCGCGCAGGAAGCCTTCGCGCATGTGGCGGGAAAAGGTGCGGGTCGGGTCGGGCTGGATGAGGAACAGCCGCCTGCGACCGCGCGCGACCAACCGCGCGACGGCCATCATGGCGAAAGCATCGTTGTCATAGTCGCACCAGGCATGCGGACCGGCGGTGTCGGTGCGTCCGTGGCAGGCAAACGGAAACCCCATCTCGGACAGGAAAGCCACGCGCGGATCATCGGGGCTTGTCCCCGAGAACAGGATGCCGTCGGCCAGCGCATTCCGCACGACGTGCCGGATCGGCACCATCGGATCGGCGTCCCCGTCATAGGGCGTCATCGAGATATGGAACTGCGTGCCCGCGATAGCCTGCGACAGCCCCGCGATCATCGAGCCGCGAAAGCCAAGGATCTCTTCATGCGGGGACAGCACGAGGGCGATCACGTTGGTGCGCCCCGTCCGCAAACGTTGTGCCGCGCGGTCAGGCAGATAGCCCAGGCTTTGCGCGATATCGGACACCTGACGGCGGGTTGCCAGGGCGATCTTTTCATCCCCCGCAAGGGCACGCGATACCGTGGTCATGGCAAAGCCGCTAGCGTCTGCGATGGTGCGAAGGGTGGGGCGCTTGTTCATCAGACAGATTCGGGGCCAGTCGGGGCCAGTCGGGGCGAAATGGCAGGGTTGCAACGTTGCATCCCGCCAATCATTGCGACATTCCCAGGTTATTCAAGGAAAAGGTTTCACCTGCCACAAGGAACTGCCTATTGACGTAATGACCAGTTGTAACGTTACAATGCTTTCAGTCGGACGGGAGCCGACAATCAGGGAGAGAGACATGAAAACCATGAATAAGGGCTTTGCGTCAGCCTTGGCGCTGGGCGTGGCGCTTGGCGGTCCGGTCCGTGCCGAAGACGTCGAAGTGCTGCACTGGTGGACGTCCGGCGGCGAAGCGGCGGCGCTGAACGTGCTCAAGGACGATCTGGGCGGCAAGGGTACGGGCTGGATCGACATGCCGGTGGCCGGTGGCGGCGGCGAAGCGGCGATGACGGCGCTGCGGGCGCGTGTCACGGCGGGCGATCCGCCGACGGCGGTGCAGATGTTGGGCTTTGACATCCTTGACTGGGCCGAGGAGGACGCGCTGGCCGACCTGACCGCGACGGCCACTGCCGAGGGCTGGGACCAGGTCGTGCCGACGGCGCTGCAGGCCTTCTCGACCTACGAAGGCAAGTGGATCGCGGCGCCCGTGAACGTGCATTCGACGAACTGGGTCTGGATCAGCAAGGCGGCCCTGGATGCCGCAGGCGGCAAGGTTCCCGAGACCTGGGACGATCTGATCGCGGTCATGGATGCGATGAAGGCCAACGGGATCACGCCCTTGGCCCATGGCGGGCAGCCCTGGCAGGATGCCACGGTGTTCGAAGGGGTCGTACTGTCGCTGGGTACCGATTTCTACAAGGCCGCCTTGGTCGATCTGGACCCCGCCACGCTTGGTGGCGAAAAGATGGCAGAGGCGTTCAACCGCCTGTTGAAACTGCGCAGCTATGTCGATGACAACTTCAGCGGTCGCGACTGGAACCTGGCATCGGCCATGGTCATCAACGGCGAAGCCGGCATGCAGATGATGGGCGACTGGGCCAAGGGTGAGTTCGTGAAGGCCGGCAAGGTACCGGGCACTGATTTCGTCTGCATCCGGTTCCCCGGAACACAAGGGGCCGTCACCTTCAACAGCGACCAGTTCGCGATGTTCGCGCAGACCGACCCGGCGGCGCAGGACGCTCAGGTCCAGATGGCCAAGGCGATCATGGAGCCGGTATTCCAGTCGGCGTTCAACGTGGTCAAGGGGTCGGTGCCCGCACGGACCGACGTGCCCGACACGGCCTTCGACGATTGCGGCAAGAAGGGCATGAAGGATCTGGCCGAGGCGAACGTATCGGGCGGGTTGTTCGGGTCGATGGCGCACGGCCACGCAGCTCCTGCGTCCGTAAAGAACGCGGTCTATGACGTGGTGACGGCGGCCTTCAACGGCGAATATGCCGACGGGGCTTCTGCTGCCACCGCACTGGCCGAGGCGGTTGCCGCGGCGCAGTAAGAAAAAGGGGGGTGGCTGACGTCGCCCCCCAAATTCCTTCAAGGGAATCTGATAAAAATTGCAGGGATTGTTCCGCGCGCACCCGGGGCGTTCGAACGGAGGGATGACGATGGCTGCGACGGTGGACTTCCGCACGCGACTGCAGGACTGGCTTCCCCGGCTGGTGCTGGCTCCGTCCTTTGCCCTGACCATTCTGTTTGTTTACGGGTTCATCCTGTTCACCGTGGTCTTGTCCTTCACCGGGTCCAAAATGCTGCCGAAGTTCACTTTTGTGTGGTTCGAGAATTATACCAAGCTGTTTGCCCTGCAGCACTGGCATACCGCACTGGTCAACATCGCGATCTTTGCCAGCCTGTACATCGTCATCTGCACCGCCATCGGGCTGATGCTCGCAATCTTTCTTGATCAAAAGATCCGGGGCGAGGGGATGTTGCGGCCGATCTACCTGTATCCGATGGCGCTGTCGTTCATCGTGACAGGGACGGCATGGAAGTGGTTCCTTGATCCCGGCATCGGGCTGCAGCAGGTGATGCGGTCCTGGGGCTGGGAGACGTTCACCTTCACCTGGATCAAGGACAACGACATGGCGCTGTACTGCATCGTCCTTGCGGCGGTGTGGCAGACATCGGGCTTCGTCATGGCGATGTTCCTCGCGGGGTTGCGCGGCATCGACAACGAGATTCTCAAGGCCGCACAGATCGACGGGGCATCGAACTGGCAGTTGTACCGGCGGATCGTGATCCCGCTCTTGCGCCCGGCGTTCCTGTCGGCGTTCGTCATCCTCGCGCATCTGGCGATCAAGTCCTACGACCTGGTGGTGGCGCTGACGGGGGGTGGTCCAGGGCGGTCGACCGAGATGCCGGCGACGTTCATGTATTCCTATACCTTCACACGCAACCAGATGGGCATCGGCGCGTCGTCGGCGGTCATCATGCTGATGACCATCGCGGCGATCATGGTGCCCTACATCTATGCCGAACTGCGGGAAAAGAAGTGATGGCTGCCATCACGCAGGATACCGCTGTCAGCACGGGCCGCATCACCCGCGCCTTCATCTATCTGGTGCTGGTGCTGTTTGCGCTGTTTTACCTGCTGCCGCTTTACGTCATGGCGATCAACTCGGTCAAACCCTTGGCCGAGATCACCGGCGGCAACATGATGGCGCTACCGCAGGTTTGGACGCTGGACCCGTGGCGATCCGCCTGGTCCACAGCGCAGATCGGGGTCGAGCCGACGGGCCTGCGCCCCTATTTCCTGAACTCGATTTTGATGGTGGCGCCTGCGGTCGCGATTTCCACCGTGGTCGGCGCGCTGAACGGGTACATCCTGACGAAATGGCGGTTCCGGGGCGATACCTGGGTGTTCGGACTGATGCTGTTTTCGTGCTTCATCCCTTTCCAGATCGTGCTGATTCCGATGGCGATGGTGCTGGGGTTCCTGGGTCTTGCGGGCTCGATACCGGGGCTGATCCTGGTGCATGTGGTCTATGGGATCGGGTTCACCACACTGTACTTCCGCAACTATTATGCCGCCTTCCCGACCGAACTTGTACGGGCGGCGCAAATCGACGGGGCGGGGTTCTTTCAGATCTTCTGGCGCATCCTGTTGCCGGTGTCGGGCCCGATCGTGGTGGTGTCGGTCATCTGGCAATTCACCAACATCTGGAACGACTTCCTGTTCGGGGCCTCGTTTGGCGGCACATCGCAGCCGATGACGGTGGCGCTGAACAACCTTGTCCAGTCCTCGACCGGCGTAAAGGAATACAACGTGCACTTTGCAGGCGCGATCCTTGCAGCTCTTCCGACCCTGGTCGTCTATGTCGTCGCAGGCCGCTACTTTGTGCGGGGTCTGATGGCGGGCTCTGTCAAAGGATAACGCGCATGGGCTTTCTCGATATCCGCAACGTGACCAAGTCCTATGGGACGGTCGAGGTGCTGCACCGCGTCGACATCAGTATCGAGGAGGGCGAATTTCTGGTGCTGGTCGGCCCGTCGGGCTGCGGCAAGTCCACGCTGCTGAACATGATTGCGGGGCTTGAGGGGATCTCGGGCGGCGAGATTGCAATCAAGGGACGCGTGGTGAACGGGGTGCATCCGTCCAAGCGCAACATCGCGATGGTGTTCCAGAGTTACGCTTTGTATCCGAACATGACGGTCGGCCAGAACATGACCTTCGGTCTGGAAATGCACGGCGTGCCCAAACCGGAACGTGACCGGGCGTTGGCCGACGTGGCGAAACTGCTGCAGATTGAGCAGTTGCTGGACCGCAAGCCCGGGCAGTTGTCGGGCGGCCAGCGGCAGCGTGTGGCGATGGGGCGGGCGCTGGTAAGGAACCCGGATGTGTTCCTGTTCGACGAACCGCTGTCGAACCTTGATGCGAAACTGCGCGTCGACATGCGGATCGAGATCAAGAAGCTGCACCAGAAGCTGCGCACGACCATCGTCTATGTGACGCATGACCAGATCGAGGCGCTGACCCTGTCCACCCGGATCGCAGTTATGAACAAGGGGCATGTGCAGCAACTGGGGCGGCCCAAGGACATTTACGACACGCCTGCAAACCTGTTCGTCGCCACCTTCATGGGGTCGCCTGCGATGAACATCATGCCCGCGACGGTGGTGATCGAGAACGGTCTGCCGCATGCCCGGATCAGCGATGCCGAAGGGGTCGCGCGGCTGTTGCGGTTCGGGCAGGCGAACATGGCGGCGTGGGCAGGCAAGGCGATCTTGCTGGGCATCCGCCCCGAGGCGATTACGGACCCCGAGGGGGCCGACCGCAAATCATCGAATATCCAGTCGTTGCAGAACCGGGTGACGGTCACCGAACCCGCCGGTTCCGATACTTTCGTCACGATGACCCTGGGGGGCCGGGATGTTATTGCGCGGATGCGGGCCGATGCGGACGTGGCACCGGGACAGGTATTCGATTTTGCCGTGAACATGGAAAAGGCCGTGGCCTTTGACCCCCAGACCGAGATGCGGATCGTCTGAGCGGTCATGTCCGAGGCGGATTACATCATCATCGGCGGCGGGTCTGCCGGTTGTGTGCTTGCCGCGCGGCTGAGCGAGGATGCAGAAGCCTGCGTCCTGCTGTTGGAGGCCGGGGGGCAGGACAAGGGGGTGCTGTTCCACTGGCCAGCCGGGTTCGCCAAGATGACCAAGGGGGTCGCGAGTTGGGGCTGGTCGACCGTGCCGCAGCGCCACATGCAGGGCCGCCAACTATGGTACACGCAAGGGCGGGTGATCGGCGGCGGGTCGTCGATCAACGCGCAGATCTATACGCGGGGCAATGCGGGCGACTATGATGGCTGGGGTCAGCCGGGGTGGTCTTATTCCGAAGTGCTGCCCTATTTCCGGCGAGCCGAAGGGAATGAGCGGTTCGCGGACAAGTACCACGGTTCGGACGGCCCCTTGGGCGTGTCCAATCCCCGCGCGGCCCTGCCGATTTGCGAGGCGTTCCTGCGGGCGGGACAGGAATGGGGGATGCCGTACAACCCTGATTTCAACGGCCGGGAACAGGCAGGGGTGGGGTTTTATCAACTGACGCAACGGAATGCGCGGCGGTCGTCCACCGCCACGGGTTACCTGCGCCCTGCGAGGGGGCGGGGAAACCTGACGGTGCGGACCGACGCGCAGGTACGCCGGATCGTGGTCGAAGGGGGTCGCGCCGTTGGCATCGAGACGATGACGGGCGAGGTGTTGCGCGCAGAGCGCGAGGTGATCCTGACGGCGGGGACGATCGGTTCGCCAAGGCTGCTGATGCTGTCGGGGATCGGGCCTGCGGACCATCTGCGGGGGGTGGGGGTGTCGGTGGTGCACGATCTGCCCGAGGTGGGCGGGAATTTGCAGGATCATGTGGACCTGTCGGTTCTGGCCGAATGCAGTGGTCCCTACAGCTATGACCCGGTGAAACGGCTGGACCGGACGGTGTTGGCGGGGTTGCAGTATCTTCTGTTCCGGTCCGGCCCGGTGGCGTCGTCGCTGTTCGAGACAGGGGGGTTCTGGTTTTCCGGCAAGGCCGAAATATGGCCCGATATCCAGTTCCATCTGGGTCAGGGATCGGGGATCGAAAAGGGCATTGCCTCTGTCCAAGGGTCTGGAATTACGCTGAATTCCGCACAGTTGCGGCCAAGGTCACGGGGCACGGTGCGGCTGGCATCGGCCGATCCGGCGGCCGCTCCGCTGATCGACCCGAACTATTGGGCGGACCCCCATGATCTGGAAATGTCGCTGCGCGGACTGCAGATGGCGCGCGAGATCCTGCAGCAACCGGCATTGAAGCCATGGTTGCGGCGCGAGGTTCTGCCGGGCGATCTGGCCGGTCCCGCGCTGTTCGACTATGCCTGCCGGATGGCCAAGACCGATCACCATCCGGTGGGCACCTGCGCGATGGGCACGGTGGTGGATGCCGGCCTTGCGGTGCGGGGGATGGAGGGGCTGCGCGTCTGCGATGCGTCGGTCATGCCGCGCATTCCGTCATGCAACACCAATGCGCCGACGATCATGATCGCCGAGAAGGCCGCCGATATCATCCGGGGTCTGGCACCGCTGGCGCAAGCTGAACGCGCAGATCGCCGCCAATCATGAACGCACGTTCAGACCTTGATCCTGTCGACAAAGGTCACGCCGGACAGACCCTCGAACTGCGTGTCGCAAGTGAGCAACGTCGCGCCCTGCGCACGGGCGGTTGCAAGGATGATGGCATCCGCGGTTGCGATCCTATGGATTCGGCAGGCCTCGGCAGCGTCAAGGGCGATGTCCGTATCGAGCGGCACCACCCGACAGACCTGGGTGAACGCGATTACCTGATCCGCCTTGTCCTCGCCCACCTCGCGGGTAAGCCATTTGGCCAGTTCCAACTGCACCATGGTCGGCACGATCCATCAGGCCTGTTCGGGCGGTTGCCCGGCCAGTATCTCTGCGGTGGGCGAGCCGATCAGCCATTCTATCCAGACCGAAGTGTCGACGAGGATCATCAGAACCGGTTCGTGCGGTCTCGGAAGTCGATGCCAGATGCCCCGCGTGCAAGGCCCTTCAACGTCTCCACTTTCCGTATACCGATTGCCCCACCAAAGATCAACGGTGCAGCCGCATGCAACTCGCGCGCGGGTGCACAAAGCCAGCCAAGCCGCTGGCCAAGGCGTTCAGGACTTTGGTATTGTTTGCGGCGCGACGGCGGGCAATGGGCGTCATGGTTTGGTCTGTCCGATTTTTCGCGGGGCGGGCTGAAATCGCGAACGGTTCAGAAAGCCGGGAAAGTTGATGCCACGACTACGTCGACGTCCGGAAAGCAATGCCGGATCTTGATCGCGGCTCCGAAGGTCCGAAAACTCAGCCCTTAAACCCAATGCAGCTTTGACCGGACGGTCAGGCCGTTACAATGTCGCAGCCGAAGCGCTTGATCCGTCGTTCCTGTGGTATGAAAGGGCCGATACCAGAGCCCTGAAGTCTTGAACGAAGGGGAGTAGCTTTGAGGGCTGTCGCGCTGTATTGACTTTCAGCCCCTGAACCAACGAAAGACCGCTCCATGTCGTCCCGCTTTGACCTGCTGTCGACCAAAAT